>NZ_BLLN01000003.1:1912500-2193358 GCF_011170125.1 Streptomyces diastaticus subsp. diastaticus
CCTGGTCGCCTACGTCCTGGGCACCGACGCCGCCCCGGACACCGCCTCCCTGCGTACCCGCCTCGCCGCCCGGCTGCCCCGCCACCTGGTACCCGCCGCCGTGGTCCCGGTCGCCGAGCCACCGCTCGGCCCCACCGGCAAGGTCGACCGGGACGCCCTGCCCGCCCCGGAACGCGCAGCGGTCACCGAGGCCCCCACGCCCCGCGCCGAAGTCCTGGCCGCCGCCTTCGCCGCCTCCCTCGACCTGCCCTCGGCCCGCGCCGACGACGACTTCTTCGCTCTGGGCGGCAACTCGCTCAGCGCCGTCCGGCTGGCCGGTCGCGTCCGCGACGCCCTCGGCCTCCCCGTCTCTGTCCGCGACCTCTTCGAAGCGCCCACCCCGGCCGCCCTGGACCGGCGACTGGGCGAGGGCGCGACCCCGGGGCCCGCCTCCGACGACGCGCCCTTTCCAGCGCGACCGGCCCGGCTGCCGCTCTCCCCGGCCCAGCTTCGGCTGTGGACCGCCAACTACCTGGGAGAGCACCGCCCCACCTACCTCACCACCCTCGCCCTCGACCTGGCAGGCCCCCTGCACCGCCCCGTCTGGGAACAGTCCCTCGACGACCTCGTGGCCCGGCACGAGATCCTGCGCACCGTTCTGCCGTACGGCCCCGACGGCCCGGAGCAGCGCATCCTGCCCCCGGCCGAGGCCCCACTCGACCTGCGCTTCCTGGAGCTGGACCCCGGTGAGGAGCGCGCCGCCGTCGAGGCAGAACTCGCCCGCGGCTTCGACCTGCTGACCGGGACACCACTACGGGCCCGGCTGCTCAGCACCGGCCCCGAACGCCACCTGCTGCTGCTCGTGGTGCACCACGTCGCCGTCGACGGACACTCCCTGGGCGTCCTCCGCGGCGACCTGCGGCACGCCTACACCGCCCGCCTGAAGGGCGAGGCCCCCCGGTGGCGGACTCCCGCACCCCAGTACGCCGACCACGCCCTGCGGCTGGCCCGGCGCCGAGGCGACGAACGGGACCCCGACAGCCCCGCCGCGCGCGACGCCCGCCACTGGGCGACCGAACTGGACGGCGTGCCCGAGCGGTTGCCCCTGCCCGGCGAGCCGCCGACGGGGGAGGACGACGGCAGGGCGGGCCAGGTGCCCCTCTCCTGGGGGCCACGGGAGCACCGCCTCCTGGAGGAGGCCGCCACCCGTCACGCGTGCAGCCCGTACATGGTGCTGCACGCCGCCTTCGCCGCGGCCCTGAGCCACCTCGGCGCCGGCGAGGACGTGCCGGTGGTGGTGGCCCTGAGCGGCCGGGACGACGCGGCCACGGACGGCCTCGTCGGGTGCGTCACCAACCCCGTGGTGCTGCGCGTCCGCACCCACGGCGCGCCCACCGGCGAGGAACTGACCGCCCGGGTACGCCGCAGCCTCCTCGCCGCCCACGCCCACCAGGACCACCCCTACGAACGGGTGCTGGAGCACCTGGACCGCGACCGCGCCGACCGGGGCCGGGGCCTGTTCACCGTGGCCTGCTCCTACCTGCGCACCGAGCCCCCGCGCCCCGAGGACACCGACTGGCCGGGCGGCCTCGGCGTGACCCCCCGCGTCCTGGCTCCCACCCACACCGACCAGGACCTGCTCCTCCAGCTCCGCGACCACCGCACCCCCGAGGGCGCCCCCGCCGGCCTCACCGGCGAGCTCATCCACTCCCTCGCCCACTGCGCCCCGGCAACCGCCCGGCACCTCGCCGACACCCTCCGTGCGAAGCTCCGCGAGCTGGTCGGTGGCCCCTGAGAGGCGGGACGCGAGAGGGCTGAGGGCGCTCGCCGGGGCAGATCGTCCGACCACCGCCTGAGCCGGCCGGACACGGGTAGGAGGCGGCCTGCAGGAGCACGTGACGCGGGTGGTCGAGCACCGGAGCTTGCTGAGGAGTCGCCCGGACCGGAGGTGGCGACGGTCTCGACGAGGGCCGGGGTTCTGGCACGGGACCGGTTGAGGGCCTGCCGGCCCGTGGGCAGCCCGGGCAGGAGGCGAAGGGCGGAGCTGGACACGTCGACGCCCGGCGGATGAACGGGCCCGCGAAGCCTCTGGTCGGATGGTTCTCCCGGTGGAGGACCCGTTCCTCAGGGTTTCCACCTGCCGGTGAGGCCGACTGCCGAGCCCGTCCGCCATGGTGGAGGGAGCAGTGAGCAGGCCACGGTGAGGAGGCGAGTGGTGATGTGGCGAGGCGGTCGGGAAGCGGTACGGCGGGGGACGGTGGATCCTCAGAAACGTGGACATGGAGGTCGCGGCCGGTGACGTCCTGGCGGTGGTCGGCGGCAACGGTTCGGGGAAGTCGACCTTGCGAGGTGCGGCCGGTTCGGGTGCGAGTCCGTCCCGCGGACGCCGGTGCTCCGGACGGACCGCACCGAACCCTCGTCTCCGTCTGCTCGGGTCCGCTGCCTACCGGCCCGACCGACGTCGTGCGGACAGGTGCTCCTGGAACCAGCGGTAGGAGTCCTTGGGCGTCCGCACCTGGGTGTCGTAGTCGACGTGGACCAGGCCGAACCGCGGCTCGTAGCCCAGGGCCCACTCGAAGTTGTCCAGCAGCGACCACGCGAAGTACCCCCGCACGTCGACGCCGTCCCCGATCGCCCGGGCCACCGCGGCGAGGTGGTCGCGGTGGTAGGCGACGCGCTGTGGGTCGCGGACCGCGCCGTCCGCGGCCGGACGGTCGTGGAAGGCGCAGCCGCTCTCGGTGATGTAGAGCGGCGGCAGCCGGTCGCCGTACCGCCGCGCGAACGTGGTCAGGATCTCGTGCAGTCCGTCGGGCACGACGGCCCAGTCCAGGCCGGTCGTGGGCACGTCGGGCAGGACACGGGGTTCGAACGGCAGGCCTTCGGGCAGGGCGGCGCCCTCCAGAGCGGGTGAGCTCGCGGACGCGGAGCCGGGGGTGCCGACGGGCACCGGCTGGTAGTAGTTCACCCCGAACCAGTCCAGTGGTGTGGAGATGATCTCCAGGTCCGCGGCGAGGGTGCCGTCGGCGTGGCCGGGCATCAGCGAGGCGAGCAGCTCGTCGGGGTAGGTGCCGCACAGGACCGGATCGGCGAAGAGCCAGTTGACCAGGGTGTCGTAGGACTCGGCGGCCTCCCGGTCGGCGTCGGATCCGGTCGCCGGCCAGGTGGGGGCGTGGTTGGAGGCGATGCCGATGTTGCCGACGCCGGCGGCGCGCAGTGCCTGCACGGTGAGGCCGTGGCCCAGGAGCAGGTGGTGGGCCACAGGCAGCGCGTCGAAGCCGAGAGCCAGGCCGGGGGCGTGGGTGCCGACCGCGTGCCCGAACATCGTGGCCACCACCGGCTCGTTGACCGGCATCCACATCCCGACCCGGTCGCCGAGCCGTTCGGCGACCACGGTGGCGTAGTCCGCCATGCGCTGAGCCGTCTCCCGCACCTGCCAGCCGCCTCGGTCCTGCAGCGCCTGGGGGAGGTCCCAGTGGTACAGGGTCGCCGCCGGAGTGACGCCGGCGGCCAGCAGGTCGTCGACGAGCCGGTCGTAGAAGTCCAGACCGGCGGCATTGACATGTCCCGCGCCGGACGGCATGACGCGCGGCCATGAGATCGAGAAGCGGTAGGAGTCCACTCCCAGCTCCCGTATCAAGGCGACGTCCTCCTTCGACCGGTGGTAGTGGTCGCAGGCGACCTCACCGGTCTCGCCGTTCCTGATCCTGCCGGGCTCGGCGCAGAACGTGTCCCAGATGGAGGGCCCCTTGCCCTCCTCGGCGGCGGCACCCTCGATCTGGTACGACGCCGTGGACACCCCGACGACGAAGTCCTCGGGCAGGCGGGGGAATCCGGTCATGGTCACACCTTTCGCGGCTGACGGTCAGAGACATCCTGGGTGGTGGCCCGGTAGGCGGGGACGGTGTCGGCGACGCGGCCGCCCACGACGAGGCGTGATGCGGACGGGTGCTCGCAGTCCGCACGGTTCGCAGGCCGGTGCCCGACCTGGTCGCCGCCCCGGCGCGCGGGGCACCTCCGGTGTCGTCCCGCCGGCCGGCGAAGGGGCAAGGCGCGCTGCGGGGCATCCGTGCCAGGTGCCGGGCGCGCGGGAGGGAGGTCAGCTCCGGGCGGCTCGGGGCACCCACGGTCAGCAGGTCGGTGGTGCGGGCGATGCCGCCGCCCCTGTCCGGGACGGGCGGCGCCGATGCCGGCGAGCCGCCCCTCGTAGGCCGTCACGCTCACGAGGTGCGGCCGGGGCCTGGCGACCGCCGCTCGCGCCTCGTCCCGTGCGGCGCGAGCGGTGTGTGCGGGGAAGGGCCGGGCGCCGACGCGCGCGCGGCCCCCGGCCGGCCACGGCCAGGCGCCGACCTCGACGCGGGCAGCCGGCGGGGCGCCGGTCGCGAGGCCGGCGAGGACCTCGTCGATCAGGCCGAGGTGCGCCGGGAAGCCGGCCAGGAGCGTCACGCGGGAAGCCGGCACCTCGCCCCGGGCGAGCCGGGCGACGGTCGTTGTGCCGACGGCGGGGCTGCCGACCGCCACGCCCTTCAACTCCGCGGCACGCCAGGGCACTTCGGGCAACGAGAACGCCGGTGCCCCGGACCGGCCGGGCCCGGCGGTGACCTCCTCGGCGCGGGCGGGAGCGACGGCCCGGTCCGGTGTGGCCGATGCGGTGCGGGCCCGGTTCTCCCAGCGCGTGGTCATCGCAGCCTCCGGCGGACGAGTCGGTCGGTGGCGCGACTATGGCAGCGGCCGGAAGTCGGGTCAACCGTCTTGGTCACGCGTCCAGGACACAGTCGAGGAGAATGGCACCTGACGCGGAGGGGCGCGCCCCGTGCCCCCCGTACACGAGTGAGGAGCCGATTCATGAGCCGGATGGCGGCGAGCGAACGACGCGGGCGGCTGGTCGACGCCGCGATCGCGGTCATGGTCAGGGAGGGGGTCTCGGCCGCCACGACCCGCGCGATCGTGGCCGAGGCGGACATGCCGCTGGGCTCCTTCCACTACTGCTTCCGTTCCAAGGAGGAGCTGCTGGTCGAGGTCATCGAGGTCATCACCAGCCACACGCTGGAGCGGGCGCTGTCGGAGGTGACCGGCCCCGGTGACCTGGAGGGGCGGCTGCGGCGCGGGATGCGCGCCTACTGGCAGCATGTGGTCGAGGAGCCGGGCCAGCACCGCCTCACCTACGAACTGACGCACTACGCGGCGCGGCAGTCCGGCCTGGCCGCCGTCGCGGAGCGGCAGTACCAGACCTACCTGGCGGCCAACACCCGCCTCATCGAGGCGCTCACCGACGACGACGGGAAGCGGCTGGAGTGGGACGCGCCGGTGCCCGTACTGGCGCGCTACGTCACGGCGGCGCTCGACGGCGTGACGCTGCTCTACCTCAACGAGGGGAACGCCGCCGCGGCCGGTGAGGCGCTCGAACTCGTCGCCCGACACGTGGCGGGGCTCGCGCGCCCGGCCTGAGCCAGGCGCTGGTGGCTCAACTGGGACTCTTGACCCGGACAGTTGACCAACTCTAGGGTGCGCTCCACCTCATGCCTCGGGAGAGCCCATGAAGAGAGCGCGTCCGGGTGGCACGGCCGCCCTTGTCCTGTCACTCGTCGCCGCACTTCTGCTCTCCGGCCTGGGTGCCGGCGGGGCCGGTGCCGCCGAGCGTCCCTGGTGGGAGCCGGTCGACCGGCCCGCCCCCGACTCTCGGATCGACGTGAGCGGCGAGCCGTTCACGGGCACCGACGCGAACGGCGACGTACGCGGATTCGTCGACACCCACAACCACCTGATGACCAACGAGGCCTTCGGCGGCAAGCTGGTCTGCGGCAAACCGTTCTCCGACAAGGGAGTCGCCGACGCCCTGAAGGACTGCCCCGAGCACTACCCCGACGGGGCCGGCGCGCTGCTGGAGAACCTCACCGTCGACCCTGACGGCCACCACGACCCCGTGGGCTGGCCGACGTTCGAGGACTGGCCCAGCTCGACCACGATGTCGCACCAGCAGAACTACTACGCCTGGCTGGAGCGCGCCTGGCGGGCCGGCCAGCGTGTCCTGGTCACGGACCTCACGTCCAACGGCGTCATCTGCTCGATCTACGTACGCGACCGGGGCTGTGACGAGATGGAGTCCGTCCGCCTGCAGGCCGAGAAGACCTACGAGATGCAGGACTACGTCGACAAGATGTTCGGCGGTTCCGGCAAGGGCTGGTTCCGGATCGTGAAGTCGCCCGAGCAGGCACGCCAGGTGGTCGAAGCGGGCAAGCTGGCCGTGGTCCTCGGGATGGAGACCTCCGAGCCGTTCGGCTGCAAGCAGGTCCTCGGTGTCGCCCAGTGCAGCAAGGCCGACATCGACAAGGGGCTCGACGAACTCGACGCGCTCGGCGTGAGCAGCATGTTCCTGTGCCACAAGTTCGACAACGCGCTGTGCGGGGTGCGCTTCGACGAGGGGACGACGGGCACCATCATCAACGTCGGCCAGTTCCTCTCCACCGGCACCTTCTGGCAGACCGAGAAGTGCACCGGGCCCCAGCACGACAACCCGATCGGCTCGGCCAGGGTGCCCGAGATCGAGGCCGAGCTGCCACGCGGGACCAGCGTGCCGGAGTACGACGAGAACGCCCAGTGCAACACCCGCGGGCTGACCCGGCTCGGTGAGTACGCCCTCAACGCGATGATGGACCGGGGCATGATGGTCGAGGTCGACCACATGAGCGTCAAGGCCGCGGGCCGGGCGATGGACATCATGGAGTCGGTGCGGTACCCGGGGATCGTCTCCAGCCACAGCTGGATGGACCGCGGCTGGACCGAGCGGCTGTACCGGATGGGCGGCTTCGTCGGCTCCTACGACATGGACTCGGAGGCGTTCGTCGAGGACACGGCGGCCACCGCCGACCTGCGCGAGAAGTACGGCGTCGGGCTCGGCTACGGGACCGACTTCAACGGACTGGGCAGCCACCCCGCGCCCCGCGGGGCCGACGCGCCCGACAAGGTCACCTACCCGTTCCGGTCCTATCCCCAGGGCCCGCTGGTGGACCGCCAGCACACCGGCGAGCGGGTGTGGGACGTCAACACCGACGGCGGCGCCCACGTCGGACTGATTCCGGACTGGATCGAGGATGTCCGCCATCTCGGCGGTGACCCGGTCGTCGACGAACTGCTGCACGGCGCGCAGTCCTACCTGGACACGTGGAAGGCCACCCGTACCTGGGACCGGCCGGCCGACCTGGCCCGGAGCGGTGCCGCGTCGGCCAGCAGCAGCGAGTTCTCACTCGTCACCAGCTACCGGCCCGACCGGGCCGTCGACGGGAACTCCGCCACCCGGTGGGCCAGCGACTGGAGCGACGACCAGTGGTGGTCGGTCGACCTGCGAAGCCCCCAGCCCGTCGGACGGGTGGTACTGGACTGGGAGAAGGCCCACGCCGCCGCCTACCGCGTCGAAGTGTCCGAGGACAACCGGAACTGGCGCACGGTGTGGCGGACCACGGAGGGGCGCGGCGGAGTGGAGACCGCCGTGTTCCCCCCGACGACCGCCCGGTACCTGCGCGTGCACGGCACCGGCCGGGCCACCGAGTACGGCTACTCGCTGTGGGAGGTGGCCGTCCACGCACGGTGAGTGCCGCCGCCTACGGTGCGTCCGGGCCCGGAAGGTCCCAGACGCACCGGAAGCCGGCGTTGGCGGCCGACGCGTCCTCCTCGTTGACCGACCGCGCGGCCACACGGTAGCGGTTGCACCAGGAGTCGTGGCACAGGAACGAACCGCCCTTGATCACCCGGCCGCCGCGCCACGCATCGGCACACCACTCCCACACGTTGCCGACGGTCTGGAAGAGGCCGAACCCGTTGGGAGCGTAGGTCGTGACCGGGGCGGTGCCGGCCCAGCCGTCGGCGGCTGGGCCGCGGTGGGGGAAGTCGCCCTGCCAGATGTTGCACCGGTGCTCCCCGCCGGGGCGCAGGTCGTCGCCCCACGGGTAGCGCGCGCCCTCGAGTCCGCCTCGGGCGGCGTACTCCCACTCCGCCTCGGTCGGCAGCCGGCCGCCGGCCCACGCGCACCAGGCCCGCGCGTCGCGCCAGGACAGGTGCACGGCGGGGTGGTCTTCGCGACCTGCCAGGCCGGACCCGGGGCCCTCGGGATGCCGCCAGCTCGCGCCGTGGACCGCGCACCACCACGGTGCCGACCGGACCCGGGGCGCGCGTGCCGCGACGGCGGGCGGCAGGTGCAGGTGGAAGACGTGGGACCAGCCGAAACGTTCGGCGTCGGAGACGTGCCCGGTCTCCTCGGCGAACGCCGCCCACTGGACGGTGGTGACCGTCGTCGCGGCGACGGCGAAGGGGCCGACCGTCACGGCACGGGCGGGCCCTTCCAGGTCCTCGGGATGGCCCAGCCCCTCGTCGCTGCCCATCCGGAAGGTGCCCCCGCAAAGCCGCACCGCGTGGTCCGGCGGCTCGGCGCCGTGGCCTGGAGCACGGTCGGGGTGGTCCACGGCGGCTGGTTCCACCGGCTCGGCCGCTTCCTCCCCGCCCTCACCGCCGCGCCCGGGTGAGCAGCAGGGGCCGCTCACAGTTCGGCCAGCTCGTCGGCGATCCGGTGGAGTGTGGCGGTGGGGATGAGTCCGACGGCCACGCCGGCGACGTCCAGCAGCCCCAACTCGAGCACCTCCCCGGGCAGTGGTCCGTCGACGAGGTCGCCCAGATGGGCCCGGAGGACCGAGACCGCGGCGGGCTCGGCCAGCAGCGTCGAGATCGGTGTGGTCACGTCGATCCTGGACCTGGGGAAGTCCTCGGCCCGCAGCGGTCGCCGGCGGCTGGTCTCCACCTGGCCGGCCTGCTCGCGGCAGAGCAGGTGCTCTTGGGCCAGCGGTCCGGTCGCCGGCAGCCCCATGCGCTCGAACTGCTCGGCGGGCGCCTCGCTCGCGACCATCAGGTCGCGCATCAGGGTGGCCATGCGCAACTCCTGCTCGTCGTCGATCACCGGGCGCCGCTGCCCCGGGTCGGTGCCGAGGTCGAAGAGCATCGAACCGAAGGCGTGAGGGTCGGTGTAGGCGGTGCCGGCCACCCGCAGCGGCGACACGCCCTTGGTGAACTTGAACGGAGGGGCGAGAGTGGCCTCGCGCAGGACCTCGACCGGCATCCGGCCGCGCATGAGGGTGGGCATCAGGGTGTACTCCGAGAGTGGCTGGTTGCCGGGCCGCGCCGGGGCGCGCAGATAGACCCAGCGGCCGTCGGTGACGTTGACGTGTCCACCGAAGATGCCGAACAGGCCGGCCTCACGGACGGGCGCGTCGCACGCGACGGTGTGCGCGAGGGCCGCGCCCTGCATATCAGGGGGCACGGGCTGTCCGAAGTAGTCGAGCAGGGTCGGGGCGAGGTCGATCGTCTGCACCAGCGAGGTGCGCCGCTCGTCGCTGCGGCGCGAGCGCGGGTCCCACACGAACAGCGGCAGGTGAATGGTCTCCTGGAAGTACGGCGGTGTGTTCTTGCCCCACCAGTCGTGCTCGCCGAGCAGGAAACCGTGGTCGGTGCCCACGATCAGCATCGTGTCGTCCCACATGGCGTGCTCGTCCATGGCGGCCAGCACCCGGCCCAGGCTGTGGTCGCACATGGTGAGCAGCGCCGAGTAGAGCGAGCGGGTGCGGTCGACGGTCTCCTGCGGCTCGCGGACCCGCACGTAGTCGGGCCAGTCCAGTTCGGGCCCGTCGTAGGCGGTGTCGTAGAGCTTCCGGTAGTCGTCGTAGGTGAAGAAGGGCTCGTGCGGGTCGAAGGTCTCGATCTGGAGGAACCAGTTGTCCTCGTCGGCGTTGGTGCGGATGAAGTGCAGCCCGGCGTCGAAGGTGCGTGTCTGCGGGTGCTCCGCCTCGCTGGTCATGTAGAGCCGGTTGACCCGGTCCTGCCGGCGCAGATCCCCGTTCGTCACCGTCGGCGCCTGGTTGTCGGGCACGGGCGGATCGGCGACGTGCCCTTCCACTCGTCGCCTTCCTGGCCCCGGAAGAACTCGAAGGTCCGGAACCGCGGATGGTAGGTCGCCCCGCCGTCGGCCCAGTAGTGCTGATGGTCGGTGACCAGGTGCGTGTAGACGCCGGCCCGGCTGAGCAGTTCGGGCATCGAGTCGTCGAACGGCTCCAGAGGGCCCCAGCCCCGGTGCAGGAAGTTGTGCCGCCCGGTGTGCAGTTCGCGACGGGCCGGCATACAGGGCATCGAGCCCCCGTACGCGTTGTCGAAGGTCACGCTGCGCCCGGCGAGATCGGCGAAGTGCGGGGCGACGACGTCCTTCGCCCCGTACGGGGGCAGGAACCGCCGGTTGAGTGTGTCGAAGAGCACGAAGATGGCGCGCATGTCAGGACACCGACCTTATCCGCGTCACCGACCAGGCGCCGAGCATCACGATCAGTGCGCTGGCGGCATAGAGGGCGCGGTAGTTCTCGTTGGTGAGGGTGAGGACCGTGAAGCCGACCACGGGCGCGATCGGCAGGTTCTGAGCGGCGTTGACCAGGCCCAGATCGCGGGCACGGGTGCGTTCGTCGGGCAGGACGTCGGTGGTGAGCACCTGGTCGACCGAGAGGAAGGCGCCGTACCCGACGCCGAGGAGGGCCGCGGCCAGCAGCGCCGCCTGCCACGTCGGTGAGACGGCCAGGCTCAGTGCCGCGGCGCTCTGCAGTACGGCGCTGACGAGCACCAGCGGCTTGCGCCGCGGCATACGGTCGGAGACCAGGCCCGCGGCGTACGTGGCGACCACGCAGAACAGCAGGTAGACGAGGGTGAGCGTGAGTGCCGCGCTCTCCGGGTCGGGCCGGTGGAGCACATCCTCGACGTAGTAGAGCAGATACGCCGTGCCGACCAGGTTGCCGGCGTTGACCAGCACTCGCGTGGTCATGGCCCAGTAGTAGTCCGGCGCCCGGCGCGGACGGGGCGGCGTCAGATCGTGCAGCAGGCTCCCGGCCGGTCCGGCCTGCGGGGACGGCGCCGGTTCGCCGACGCCGAGCAGGAAGGGCAGACAGCAGGCCAGGGCGAGCAGGGCGATCATCCACCACGCGGTGGGCACGTCGTCGATGACCTCGGTGACCAGCGCCATACCGCCCGCCAGCGCGATCACTTGAGGCACACCGAAGGCGGCCGAGGCCCGGCCGCGCTGGTTCACGGGCACCTGGTCGGCGATCATCGCGCTCAGGGCCACCAGAACGCAGGCTTGCCCGATCGCGACGAGCACGAGCAGGCCGCACACCACCGGCACCGAGTCGATCTGGCCGACGAGGGCGAAGGCGAGTGCGGCGAGAACGAACCCGCTCAGCGCCCACACGCGTCGACGCCCCCAGGCCAGGCGGGTGCGGTCGCAGAGGAAGCCCGCCAGAGGCACCGCCACGACGATGCTGACCAGCAGGACGCCCTGGAAGACGCTGGCCAGGCGGACCTTCTGATCCGGATCGATGGCGCGGGCCAACTGGGCGAGCATGACCTGACTGGGCAGCATCACCAGTAGCCAGAACCCGAGCCAGGCCAGTGCGAACAGCCACAGCCACGCCAGGGTGACAGCGGTGCCGGGCACCGAGGGGGCTGCTGCCGGACGCATCGGTTCCAGGGAGCCGGGCCGGGTCTTCGGACGGTGCGGTCACCGGCGCCTCCTGGTCCGAGCGGGTCCCGGGAGTTTAGGTGGCGCCCAAGGACTGGTCAATCGTCTTGGACGAGCGACCAATTGGCCGTTCGGAGGGTGGGGCGGAGGGCGACCGGAGAGCTTGCCGGAGACGGACCCGGGCGGGGCCTGACCGGGCCGCGGCCGCGCACCGCCCTCGGCGCCCGGCCTCAGGTTCGGCTCCACGCTCCGTTCCGGCGCGAGCCCTCACCCTCCGGGCCACGGAAGGCGACCGGAGAGCCCCCGGCGCCGCACGGCGCCGGGGGCTCTGTACGAGCTACCGCGAGCTAGGGACCGTACGTGCGCTTCGCGGTCACGGCCCGCCCGGGGAGGCGGCCTGTGCGGCGGGCCCAGACCTCGAAGGCGATGGTCATGAACGGGGGTATCGCTGCCAGCAGAGCGAGGATCGTCGTCCGGCCCAGCCGCCACTTCAGCCGGACCGCGACCAGGACGGTCAGGAGGACGTAGACGACGAAGGCGGCGCCGTGGAGGGTGCCGAAGATCCGCACGCCGAGTTCGGTGGTTTCGGGGACGTACTTGAAGTACATCCCCACCAGCAGACCTGCCCACGTGCACGCTTCGACGACCGCGATCCAGGTGAACGCGCGCAGCAGTCGCCCGGAGCCGCCTTCGGGCACCCGTGCGGCCGGCGCGTCGGCGGCAGGCGGTTCCGTGCGGGGCGCGGAAGGCGTCTGCGGGGTGCCGGGGCGGGAGGGCCACAGGGCGCGGTCGCCGAGCAGGCGGACGAGGGCGGGGACCAGGAGCGGGCGGATGAGGAAGGTGTCCAGCAGGATGCCGAAGGCCATGGCGAAGCCGAACTGGAACAGCTCGCGGATCGGCTGGGTCATCAGGACGGCGAAGGTCGCCGCGAGGATGAGGCCGGCGGAGGAGACGACGCCGCCGGTGCGGGTCAGGGCGGCGGTGACGGCCGCGGCCGGGGGACGGGTGCGCAGCTCCTGTTTGAACCGGCTCATGATGAAGATGTTGTAGTCGACGCCGAGTGCGATGAGGAAGATGAAGATGTACGCGGTGACGCGGTTGCCGATGCCTTCGTCGCCGAGGACCGTCACCGTGAAGAAGGTGGTGACGCCCAGGGTGGCCAGGAACGACAGGACGAGTGTCGCGACCAGGTAGAGCGGGGCGAGGACCGAGCGCAGCAGCAGCGCGAGGACCGCGGTCACGATGGCCAGGACCAGGAGCGCGATCAGGGTCGTGTCGTGGTCGAGGGCGGAGCGGATGTCGGCGTTCTGCGCGGTCTCCCCTCCGACCAGGACCGTGGCGTCCTGCACCCCGGCCGCGTCGGCCGCGGTGCGCGCGGCCTCCTGGAGTGGAGCGATCGCGTCGAGCGCCTCGGAGCTGTACGGGTCGAGGTCGAGCACGACGTCGTAGAAGACGGTTGTGCCGTCCTCGGCGAAGCGGGGATGCTCCCCGACCCGGCTCACATGGCCGGCGTCGGCGATGCCGGCGGCGATCTCGGCGGGTGCGGAGCCGGAGCGGAGGTCTTCGTGGGAGCGGACGACGACCGTGCTGGGGGCGATCTCGCCGGGCCCGAACTCTTCCTGGATGAGGTGCTGTCCGCGTTCCGACTCGGTGGCGGTCCTGAAGCCGCTGAGAGTGTTGAAGCTCTCCTGGTAGCCGAGCAGTCCCGCGCTCAGCACCACGAGCAGCGCGACCACCGCCGACGCCACCCGGACCGGCGCCTTGGCGACGAGCGCGGCGACGCGGTGCCAGACGCCCGCGCCGCGACCGCGCTCGGCGGCCTTGTCCACGCCGCCAGGCCAGAAGACGCCCCGCCCCAGCAGGAGGACCAGAGCGGGGATGAGGGTGAACGCCACCAGCGCCATGACGGCGACGCCGAGGGCGAGGTAAGGGCCGAAGCCGCGCAGCGCGGGGGAGGCGGCCACCAGCAGGGCGAACATGGCGAGCACGATGGTGGAGGCGCTGGCCAGGACTGATTCGGCCGTCCGGTGCACGGCCGTCCGCATCGCGCGCGCCCGGTCCGGCTCGTCGAGGAGCGCCTCGCGGTAGCGGACGGTGATGATCAGCGCGTAGTCCGTGCCCACCCCGAACAGCAGCACCGTCATGATCGAGGCGGTCTGGGAGCTGACCGTGATGAGTCCGGCGTCCGCGAGGAGGGCGCCGACGGTCTCCGCCACGCGCATCGCCACGCCCACGGCGACCAGCGGCACGAGCGCCATCAGGGGCGAGCGGTAGATCGCCAGGAGGATGACCAGGACGAGCAGGATGGTGGCGGCGAGCAGGATCCTGTCGCCGCCGCTGAAGACCTTCACGGTGTCGGTGGCGATCCCGGCGGGGCCGGTCACGGCGACCTCGGTGGGCCCCGCACGGTCGGACACGAGGGAACGTACCTTGTCGACCGCGTTCTGGAAGGACTCGTCCGAGGGGCTTCCGGTCATGGGGACGACGAGTAGCTGCGCACTGCGGTCGCGCGAAACGAGCTCGGCCGCGGCGTCGGGGGCGCTCACCGTGGAGATCACGCTCGCGACCTGGTCGGGCCGGGTGGACTCCGACAGGGCGGCGGTGATGCGGGTGACGGCCTGCTGGGCGCTCGCCGCGGCGTCGGCGCCCTCGCCGCGTACCACGACGATCGCCGGCGTCGCGTCCTGGCCCGGTAGCTGCGCGCGCACGAGGTCGCGGGCCTTCATGGAGTCGGAGGCCGCGGGCGGAAGGTTGGCGGAGGCGTTGTCCTCCACGGACTCCAGCGTCGGGGCGACCCCGGCGAGGAGACCCGCGATCAGGATCCAGAACGCCACCACCACGGCGGCGCGTTTCCTCGAACCCAGAAGACATCGGAGCAGGCGGGAGTTGGTCGGTTGCATCGGGGGCCTTCAGTCGGCTGCACGGACGGGGACACTTGGAGACAGGGTGTCTCCAAGTGTGGCCTCGAGTTAAGCACGACCTCTCGGCGCCCTGGGCGCAGGGGTAGATTGGCGCGGGACGGCGCAGTGCCCGAGGGGAAACGGAGAGCATGCCCAAGATCGAAGCCGGTAGCGTCCGTGAGCACCGGGCCCAGCGGCTCGCCCAGTTGATCGACGCGACCGAGGCGATCCTCGAAGAGGGCGGCGCGGAGACCCTCACCGCCGGGGCGGTCGCCGCCCGGGCCGGCATCGCCCGCAACAGCATCTACCGTTACGTCGACTCCGTCGAGGACCTGCTCGAACTCGTCGTGACCCGGGAGTTCCCCGCCTGGATCGACGCCGTGGAGCGGGCCATGGCGGCCGAGGCCACGCCCGAGGGCCAGGCGGCCGCCTACGTCCGGGCCAATCTCGAACAGGCCGCACGCGGCACCCACGGCTGGCGGGCCTCGCTCTCTCGCCGCTCGCTCTCCCCGACGGCACGGGAGCGCGTGAGGAACCTGCACACCTCGCTGCACGAGGCGCTCGACCGGGTGGTACGAGTCCTGGGCAAGCCGCAGCCCGAGCTGACCGTCGCCGTGCTCCAGGCCGTCGTCGACGCGTGCATCCGCAGGATCGACCAGGGCGACGAACTGGCGACCGTGTCCGAGTTCGCGGCGGGGGCCACGCGCCGGCTGCTCGCACCCGACGAATCCTGATCTCCCCGGCGGGCCGCGACGGTGACGGGTGGCAGCGCCCCGTGGCGCCGTCCGTCACGCGGCAGGGGCCCGCAAGAGATGCGCGCGCCGTCGGGGGAGGGCGCGGCGCGGGCTGTGGTCCTTGTCCCTGAACCAGCAGTGGTCCGGGGACCGCCCGCAGGCGGCGCCGGCTTCCCGCCGCCTCGACGTCGGCCGAGCCCCCGCACTCCAGGTCGTCGGCGACGGAGCGGTCCGATCGCCTGTGGAGCGCTTCGTCGAGGTGTGCCGGGAAGCCGGTCAGAGCTGCCGCGCGTTCGTCGTCGCGAACGTGTACGCGTGGGCCGAAGCGCGACCTGTCGGTGAGGGAGGCTCCCGGGGGCGCGGCCCCTCCTGGCGCTTCACGACCCTGGCGCGATTCGGCCGCGGTCGGCGCGGAAAACGTGCGGGCCGGGGTCCGGGGCTCGGTGCCGTGCCCCGGACCGGCCTTGAGGGCGCCGTGTGCGTCGGCCCCGGCCGGGAGCCGGCGACCTGGCCGGCCGGGGCTTCACGGGCCACTGGCCGTACCCGGCCGGGGAGTGCCTGGGTGATCACCGTGCGTTCGCGGGGCGCGAGCCGCCTCCCGGGCTTCGCGGCCCGCGATTCCCAGGGTTCGGCCGTGCCCGTGTCCTGCCGCGTCCGCCGCTGCGGAATATACCCCCGGGGGTAAGGTGTTAAGGTCGGTTGTATACCCCTGGGGGTAAGTGTTTCCTGTGGAAGGAGTGTCGAGATGTTCTTCGTTGACGTGATCGGGCTGGAGGGCCTGGGCAACCGCAGCTACCTCGCCGGCGGCGACTCGGAGGCGGTGGCGGTCGACCCGCCCCGGGACATCGACCAGGTGCTGACGGCGGCCGCACGGCGCGGGGTGCGCATCTCGCACGTCGTGGAGACCCATGTCCACAACGACTACCTCACGGGCGGCCTGGAGCTGGCGAGGATCACCGGAGCCGCCTACCTTGTCCCCGCGGACGCCAACGTCTCCTTCGCCCGGGTCCCGGTCTCCGACGGCGACACCGTCGACATCGACACGGGAGCCGGTCTCACCCTGACCGCCGTCGCCACCCCCGGGCACACGCCGCATCACACCGCCTACGTGCTGCGCGAAGCCGGGCGTCCGGTCGCCGCGTTCACGGGTGGCTCCCTGCTCATCGGCACGGTCGGCCGGCCCGACCTCGTCGAGCCCCGGCTGACCGAACAGCTGGCTCGTGCGCAGCACGCCTCCGCGCACCGCCTGGCCGACGCCCTGCCCGACGACACGGCGGTACTGCCCACTCACGGGTTCGGCAGCTTCTGCTCCTCGGCGCAGGCGGACGGCGACACCACGACGATCGGCAGGGAGAAGGCCGCGAACACGGCGCTCACCACGGACGTGGACACCTTTGTCGCCGAGCTGCTCGCCGGACTGGAGGACGTTCCCGCCTACTACGCCCACATGGGACCGGCCAACGCCGCCGGACCCGCTCCCGTGGACCTGACTCCGCCCGCGGTGGCCGATCCGCAGGAGATCGCCGCACGCCTGGCGGCGGGGGAGTGGGTGGTCGATCTGCGGAACCGGATCGCCTTCACCGAGGGGCATGTGGCCGGATCGTTCAACTTCGAGGCGGACGGCAAGCTCGCGACCTACCTCGCCTGGCTGATTCCGTGGGGCAAGCCCGTCACCCTGCTCGCCGAGAGTGCCGCACAACTGCACGCCGCCCAGCGTGAGCTGGTCAGGGTCGGTATCGACCGGCCGGCCGCCGCCGCGACCGGAGGCCCCGCCGCATGGCTTGCCGAGGGGGAGAGCCCGGCCACGTTCCCGCGGGCCACGTTCGCCCGGCTCGCGGCAGAGGATCTCGACGGGATCGTCGTGCTCGACGTACGCCGCGACTCCGAGCGGGCCGAGGGCTGGATCGAGGGCTCCGTCCACATCCCGATCCACCAGGTGCACAGCCGGCTCGGCGAGGTCCCCGAAGGCACGGTCTGGGTGCACTGCGCGGGCGGGATGCGCGCAGCCATCGCCGCCTCCCTGCTGGACGCCGCCGGACGCCGGGTCGTGGCCGTCGATGACGGTTTCGACGCCGCCGCCGACGCGGGGCTGACCGTTCTCACCGGCTGAAACGCCCAGCGTGACCTGACGGCACCCACGAGAGAAAGGCGATGCAGACGATGTTCCCTCTCCACCGCAGGACGACACGGTTGTCCGTGGGCGAGGCGCGCGCCCGGACGGGCGGAAAGCGGCCCGAAGCAGTCCTGCTGGACGTACGGGAGAAACCCGAATGGCGCGCCGGGCACGCCCCGGGCGCCGTCCACGCCCCTTTGACGGGGCTGGTCGCGGGTGCGGCCCTGCCGGTGTCCACGCGGGGACGTGCGCTGGTGGTGATCTGTCGCAGCGGGCACCGCTCGCAGCGCGCCGCCAGGCTTCTGGCGGGGCGGGGCGCGGACGCGGTCGACGTGGTGGGCGGCATGAACGCGTGGGCCGCCGCCGGGTACCCGGTCGTCGGCGAACGTGAGAGCGGCGGTCCGCCGGCGTGAGCGCCCTTCTCCTCGCCCTGGCTGCCGGGGCGGTCATCGGACTGGCCCTCGGTGCCCTGGGCGGCGGCGGCAGCGTGCTGGCGGTCCCCGCCCTGATCTATGTGCTCGGCTTCTCTCCCGCGGCCGCGACCACCGCCAGCCTGATCATCGTCACCGCGACCTCGGCCACCGCCCTGTACGCCCACGCCCGGGACGGCGACGTCGCCTGGAGGACGGGCTCGCTCTTCGCGGTGGCGGGCATCGTGCCCGCCTTCCTCGCCGGCGCCGCCGCCGGACACCTTCCGGCCGCCGTGCTCACCGGGGCCTTCTCGGTCGTCGCCGCGCTGGCCGCCCTGCGGATGCTCCGCCCGGCCGCGTCCGGGCCGCCCGAGCGGGTGCGCCCCGTCAAGGCCGCGGGGGCCGGCGTGGGACTCGGCGCCGTCACGGGTTTCCTCGGCGTGGGCGGCGGATTCCTCGCCGTCCCGGCCCTGGTGAGTGTGGTCGGCCTGCGGATGAAGCGGGCGGTGGGCACCAGTCTGCTGGTCATCGCCGTCAACTCGCTGGTCGCCCTGGCGGCCCGCACGGGCACGGGCGGGGACCTGCGATGGGAGGTGATCGCCCCGTTCACCGGGGCCGCGATCCTGGGTGCCTGGGACGGCAGGCGTCTCGCCACGAAGATCAGCGGGGACACTCTGCGACGCGCCTTCGGCTTCGTCCTGCTGGCGGTGGCGGCCGTGATGCTCGTCGACGTGGCCGTATGAGTCTGTCCGGCCCCGTCGCCCGGCGGATCAGGCCAGGGACAGGAACAACTTCTCCAGCCGGCCGCGCATCGCGTCGCGATCCTCACCGGTACGGCCGCTGTCCTCCGGCCCGGTCAGGCACTGCTGGAGCCCGGTGGCGATGATCGCGAAACCGGCCCGGTCCAGTGCTCGGGAGGCCGCCGCCAGCTGAGTGACGACCTCCTCGCAGTCCCGCCCCTCCTCGATCATCCGGATCACCCCGGATATCTGCCCCTGCGCCCGGCGCAGCCGGTTCAGGACCGCCGTCAGCTCCGCCGTAGCCAGATCAAGCTCCATCATCACTCCTCATTGAATACCCCCGGGGGTAACAATACTCCGCGGTGGGGTCCGGCCCACAACAGAAGGAACAACCAGTCATGACCACGCCCACCAGCCTCGGCGCCGGCGAAGCCCGCACCCGACTGCACGAACTGACCGTGATCGACGTACGCACCCCCGGCGAGTACGCCGGCGGTCACCTGCCCGGTGCCCTCAACATCCCCCTGGACCAGATCCGGCGAGCCCTGCCCGACATCCGACGAGCCGCCGAACACAGCGAGATCCTGGTCGTCTGCGCGTCCGGGGCGCGCTCCGAGAACGCCTGCCGCATCCTCGCCGAGCACCACGTCACCACCGTCACCCTGGCGGGCGGCACCGGCGCCTGGGCCGCCGAGGGGCACGACCTCGACCGCCCGCGGAGCACCTCGCGCGCTGTCTGGGGCATGGAACGCCAGGTCCGGCTCACCGCGGGGACCATCGTCCTCATCGGGCTCCTCCTCGGTGTCCTGATCCATCCGGCGTTCCAGATCCTGTCGGCCGGCGTCGCCGCCGGTCTCGTCTTCTCCGCCCTCACCAACACGTGCGGCATGGCCGCCCTGCTCGCCAAGCTCCCTCACAACCGTCCGCGCACGGCCGACCTCGAGACCACCCTGGCTGAGCTTCGCAACCGCTGAGGGGACGAGAGGGGCGGGAACCGGTTCCCCGGCTCCCGCCTCTTACGACGCGTGCGCGCCCCCGAGCGTGACACCGGGCGGCGACGGCTTACGCCCGGACGGCTCGGTCGCCCGTCTCCTGGACGGTGGCGGTGGCGAGCGGGCTCCCACCGCTGCCACCACGGCGGCCGGGCCCGGCCGGAACAGTGGTCGGACGCCACCGTGCCGACGGCGTTCGGCGCCGCACCGGTCTCGTCATCGCCCTCGCGGAGGACGACGGTCGCCGGTCCGGCACACGACAGATGGCTGGAGGCGGGAAAGCCTGCCGCGTCGTACCTCGGCGCACCGCGAAGACTCCCCCGTAGGGGCCCGACGCCGTCCTGGTGCGCACCCGCAGGCGCCGCCGGTGGATGAACTGGCCCGCTCCAAGGTTCCCGGCGCCGCGAGGCGAAGCGCCGGCGGGGCGGCGAGGAGTTGCCGGCCGCCGGCAACGAGGTGATCTCCACCGTCACCCTCCGGCATCCGCAGTCGCTCGACGACTTCGTCCCGTGCGGCATCAGGGCCCGGCAGAGCGAGGCGGTCCGGGATGAGGCGGGCCGGTCCGCATCCCGGACCGAACCCGTGGATCTCGGCCCACGTCCCGCGCCGCCGGTCCGCCCCGGGCCCGGGTGACATCAGCCATCCGGCGGGCAGGTCGCGTGTCCCCGTGGCCAGGTTCCTCCACTACCGTCGTGACGGACACTGCGGTTCCCCTGAGAGCGTTCGCCCGCGCCGGGCGGCGTGCGTTGCCGGCTTCGGAGCCTTCCGCCATCATGACCGACCCCCTCTTCGCCGGCCCCGTCCTCGTGGTCTTCCCCTCCTCAGGGCCCTCGCCGACGCGACCGGCCGGCCTTGAACGCCGACGACGTGCTGGGGCTGATCGTCGCCGGGGAGCGTGGTGCGTGCACCTGAGGGTCTGTCTTCTGTCTCCCGGGAGATTCTGACGTGACGGACGTGCTCGCCTGCTGTCTTGCGATCCTCGCTCCGGCCGTGGCGTCGGCCCTCTCCCTCCGCCCACCGGGCGACCCCGTCGCGTGGTTCCTGTCCGCGCCGGCGCAGCGGGGGGCCGAGAGCCTGTTCCACCGGGTGGGCGGTGGGGACGAGGAGGCAGGCCGGCGATGGCGTGTGGACCTGAGCGGCGTGCCGGCCCGCACGAGCAGCGCGACCGAGCGGTACCGTCGCGGACAGGCCCGGCGCGGCCTCGCCGCCGGGGACCTGCTCCGGGCGTGCGCGGCGCGGCCGGCACGCCCACCGGCTGGTTCCGGCGAGGTACCCGACCGGCCTCCGGTGACCCGCGCGACGTCCCCGGGGCGCGACACGGGCGGAACGCGGTGGGTCCGCCGCTGCCCGGACGCGGGAGAGGCGGCAGAGGAATGCGGATGAGCTCTTCCGACGGCGCGTCCCCGGTACGCCGCTGGGTGACCGCCGCAGCCAACATGTTCGAGTCCGCCCTCCTCGTCCTCACCGCTGCGGCCCTGCTCTCCGGAGCCGGCGCCTGGGCCACCGGTGCCCTCGGGCTCGCCGATTCGCTGTGGGCGCTGGGCACGCTCGTCGCGGTCGTCCCGGCCGTGGCGTGGGTGGTCGCGGCGCTACGGCAGGGCCGTGCGGGGGTGGACCTGATCGCGGTGCTCGCCCTCGGCGGGACCCTGGCCGTGCGCGAGTACCTGGCGGGAGCGCTGATCGCGCTGATGCTGGCCACCGGACGGGCACTGGAAGCCGCAGCCCGACGGCGCGCCTCCCACGACGTCCGCTCCCTCGTGGAACGGGTGCCTCGCACCGCGCGCCTGCGCACCGGCACCGGAGTGCGCGCGGTGCCGCTCGCGGATGTGGCCGTCGGTGACCTGCTCGTGGTGGGCCCGGGAGAGGTGGTCCCGGTCGACGGCGATGTGGAAAGCCCGCGAGCGGTGCTGGACGAGTCCGTGCTCACCGGGGAGTCCCTGCAGGTCGAGCGCGTGCAGGAAGAAGCCGTACGCAGCGGGGTGATCAACGCCGGCGGCGCCTTCGATCTGCGGGCGACCGCCACCGAGGAGAACAGCGCCTACGCCGAGATCGTGCGGCTGGCCCGACAGGCCGGCGCGGAATCTGCACCCGTCGTCCGCCTGGCCGACCGGTACGCCGCCTGGTTCCTGCCGGTCTCCCTGGGGGTCGCCGGGCTGGCGTGGCTGCTGAGTGGCTCCGCCGAGCGTGCGGTGGCGGTGCTGGTCGTGGCGACCCCGTGCCCCCTCCTGCTGGCCGCCCCGGTCGCGATCGTCTCCGGACTCTCCCGCGCGTCACGGCGGGGCGTGGTGGTCCGCGACGGCGGCTCGCTGGAGAACCTCGGCCAGGCCCGCACCCTGCTTCTGGACAAGACCGGCACACTGACCGGCGGCCGTCCACGCGTTCTGGACGTCGTCGCCGCGCCCGGCCGGCGACCTGCGGACGTGCTCGGTCTGGCCGCGGCACTCGACGCGTACTCCCCGCACGTACTGGCCCAGGCCATCGTCGCCGCCGCACGAGAGCGCGGGCTCGAACTGCCCTCGGTGACGGACGTCCGCGAAGACCCGGGCCGGGGTGCCACGGGCACCGTGGACGGGCGCCCGGCCTCGATCGGCCGGATGGACACCACGAAGGCCATGCCCGCCTGGGCCGAGGCGGTGGACAACCGCGCCCTGCTCGACGGGGCAGCCGTCGCCTGGCTGACCGTGGACGGGACGACGGCGGGCGCCGTCCTCCTGCACGACCCCGTGCGGCCCGACGCCATGCGGACTCTGCGTCACCTGCGCGCCTCGGGCATCGAGCGGATCATGATGCTCACGGGTGACCGCGCCGAACCGGCGCGCGAAGTCACAGCCCTCCTCGGCCTCGACGGCGTCCGGGCCGAGCTGAGCCCCGCGGACAAGGTCGCCGCGGTGCGCGCGGAACGCGAACGTGCCGTCACGGTCATGGTCGGGGACGGCGTCAACGATGCTCCCGCTCTGGCCGCCGCGGACGTCGGAGTGGCCATGGGCGCACGCGGCTCCACCGCCTCGTCGGAAGCCGCTGACGTCGTGCTGACCACCGATCGCGTGGAGCGCCTCGCCGATGCCGTCGCCATCGCCCGACGCGCCAGGCGGATCGCCGTGCAGAGCGCCCTGGCCGGCATGGTGATGTCGCTCCTGGCCATGGGGGCCGCTGCCTGGGGTCTTCTTCCGCCCACCGCGGGGGCCCTGCTCCAGGAAGGCATCGACGTCGCGGTCATCCTCAACGCTCTGCGGGCACTCCGCGCCGGCGCGGAGAGGCGGCCGGCCCTCACCCCGGCAGCCGCGCGACTCGTCCGCCGCCTCGCAGCCGAACAGCATGACCTACGGGACGACGTCGAGGCGGTGCGGACCGCTGCCGACCGGCTGTCCGACAGCCCCGGCCCCCGAGCCCTGGCGGCTGTCGAGGAGGTGTACCGGCTGCTGACCGAGCGGCTGTTGCCGCACGAGGCGGCTGTCGAGCACCAGCTGTACCCCGCACTCGCCGGGCAGCCGGACGGCCCGGCGGTGGCGGCCCCCGCCGTCCGCCGCTCCCGCGCCGAGACCGAGCGTCTGACCCGGCGCGTCGCCCTGCACCTGCGCATGGCCCGGGAACGCGGCAGCCTGGGCGCTGACCAGCTCAACGACCTGCGTTCCTGCCTGTACGGACTCCATGCCGTCCTGCGACTGCAATTGGCTCAGGAGGACGAGGAGTACACCTCCTTGACCGACTGAACCTCCTTCATCCTCAGGAGTCCCAGGTCAGTGCAGTGCGGACGGGATGGACGACGGAGCCGAAGCGGCGGGCGGAGTAGCTGGCTCGCTGGTGCGGTCGCCGGGACTCCAGCTGTGCCGCGGTGGGCCGGTCCGTGCTCCCGGCCGGGCGGGGTCCAGTCGGACCGACCGCGGTGCAGTGGTTGTCCGCGAGGGTGGCAACAGGGGGTTGGCCAGAGGGCGCCGTCGCCCTGGTGCGCCGGGACGGCGAACTGCCGGAGCCGGGAAGGCGGGTACGGCCACGTCGGCACGGTCCGTGATGGTTCTCCCGCCTTCCCGCCGGGTGCGCTTCAGTCCTTGGTGCGCAAGCGTGCGGCAAGGGCCCCGACGCGATGGGGGGCGTCGTCCAGCACCAGATGGCCGGCGCCGTCGAGGACGTGCGCTTCGGCACCCAGAAGACGCCGCGTGGCCCTGCCGAGCGGTGCCGAGGGCAGGAAGACGTCGTGGGAGCCCACCGCCACCACGCACGGGACGGGGCGAGCGCGTCGCAGTACGTGGGAGGGCAGAGGGCTGGGGGCGAGGGTGCTGCGACAGCTCCGGCCGACCAACGTCATCCACTCGACGAGCTGCTCCGGCACAGCGTGGCCAGGAGCGCTCATCTCTCTCAGCAAACGCCTGGAGCGGTGCTCGGCAGGCCGCAGCACCCAGGGGAGAGTGGCACGCAGCACGGAGGCGGGGACAGCCAGGCGCGTCACGCCGCCGGGGGAGAGCAGCAGACGGCCGGTGATGTGTGGAGAGTGCGCGGCCAGGGCGATCGCGGCGCCCAGGGAGTGGCCGACGGCGATCGCCGGCCCCGTGGCGACCTGTTCCAGAGCCTGGCTCAGCCAGTGGCCGTACCAGGGCAGACGGGCTCGGTGAGGACGGTGACCGGCGCTCAGTCCGGGCTGGCCGGGGATGTCCAGCACCGCCACGGCCCCGGTCGTCGCAAGAACGGCGACCGCCTCCAGGGACACGGCCGCGTTCATGTTGGTGCCCGGCACCAGCACCAGCAACGGCACCCCTTCCCGAGCCTGTCCGGCCATCACCACGTGCGTGGGACCGGCGTCAGTAGGTACCTCCCATCGCCGGTGCGGAACGCCCCATGCGTCCAGCCGGGCCGCGCACCACGCGCGTACCTGCTCCCGGCCGGCCACGCTGCGGTACACCGACGCCATCGTGCTCGCCCTCATTCGCCCCACCCGCCATCGACTGTCCAGCTCACCTCGGGCTGGTACGGCTACGTCTACGTGAGATCCGGTGGGCTTTCACCCTCATCGCGGGAGCATCAGCGGGCGGTCCACGACGAGAGGAGGCCGGCAGACCCGCCACCGGCGCACCCAGCGGCACGCCCAGGGTCGCCGGCTGTCCAGGCGACGCCGACTGTGACGACCTGAGGTCGCCTGCTGACAAGATGGCCCGGTGAACATGGCACACCGCGAGGACGCCCCTGTCGTGCGTCCCCTCACCGACACCGACGTCCCCACCTCGGTCGACACGCTCGCCCGAGCTTTCGCCGACTACCCCTTCACTCGGCACGTGATTGCCGAAGAAGGCCATGAGGAACGGGTCCGGCGCTTCCAGGAAATCTGTCTCACCCGCATCGGCATGGTGTACGGCCGCGTGTGGGTCGCCGACGAAGGGCGAGCTGTCGCCGTGTGGTCCACGCCCGACACGGATCCCTCGTCCGCTTTCGCCGAGGTCGCCCCGGTGCTCGGCGGACTGACCGGTGACCGGCAGGCTGCCTACGCGTCCGCGGAGCAGGCAGTCGCCCCACACCGGCCACAGGAGCCGGCGTGGTTCCTCGACACGGTGGCCGTCTCTCCTGAAGCGCAGGGGAGGGGCCTTGGCAGCGCGGTGCTGGTTCCCGGTATCGAGGAGGCAGGGCAGGCCGGGTGTCCGGCCTTCCTGGAGACCTCCAGCGAGAGGAACGTGCGGTTCTACGAGCGGCTCGGCTTCCGGGTCACGGCTGCTGTCACCCTCCCCGACGGCGGCCCCCGCACATGGTGCATGCGCAAGGACCCGTGCTGAGACGCGGGTGCCCTGCTGATGACGGGACGCCCTCGGGCGTACGCCCGACGCAGACGAACAGGACGGACGGCTTGTCGGCCACGGTGATCGTTCTCTCTCCTCGCAGGGCGAACCCAGCCACCGCTGACATCAGCCCCTGCTGATATCAGCGGCAAGCGATGTGAAAGCATCAGCCCATGCTGACTTCAGTCGATCCTGATGTGATCCGGGCGCTGGGCGATCCGCTCCGCCTGGAGATCGTGAACCTGCTGGCGCGCGAGACGCTGTGCACGACGCACCTGGTCGAGGAGACCGGAGCCAAGCAGACCAACCTGTCCAACCACATGAAGGTGCTGCGCGAGGCCGGACTGGTGGACACCGAGCCCTGCGGCCGCTTCACCTACTACAAGCTCAGACCCGAGGTCCTGGCCGGCCTTTCCGGGCGGTTCGCCGAACTCGCCGCCTCCGCCCGGACCGCCGCGGAGAACAAGAGGGCCTGCCCGTGACCGCCGGCGAGTCCACCTCGCCGGCACGGAGCGCCGGCCCGGCCGGGGACGACTCGGTCGTCAGGAAGCTCTCCACCCTCGACCGCTACCTGGCGCTCTGGATCCTGCTGGCCATGGCCGCCGGTCTGGGCCTGGGCCGCCTGATGCCCGGCATGGACGACGCGCTCGCGAAGATCGAGGCCGGGGGAGTCTCCCTGCCGATCGCACTCGGCCTGCTCGTGATGATGTACCCGGTCCTGGCCAAGGTCCGCTACGACAAGCTCGACCGTGTCACCGGCGACCGCAAGCTGCTGATCTCCTCGCTGCTCGTCAACTGGGTCGTCGGGCCCGCGGTGATGTTCGCCCTGGCCTGGATCTTCCTGCCGGACCTGCCCGAGTACCGCACCGGCCTGATCATCGTCGGCCTCGCCCGCTGCATCGCCATGGTCATCATCTGGAACGACCTCGCCTGCGGTGACCGCGAGGCCACCGCCGTCCTCGTCGCCCTCAACTCGGTCTTCCAGGTCCTCGCGTTCGGCCTGCTGGGCTGGTTCTACCTCGACGTGCTGCCGCGATGGATGAACCTGGGCGACGGCCAGGGCCTGGACGTCTCCGTCCCGCACATCGCGCTGAACGTCGTCGTCTTCCTCGGCGTCCCGCTGCTGGCCGGCTTCCTCACCCGTCGCGTCGGTGAGCGCGGGATGGGCCGCACCGCATACGAGGCGAAGTTCCTTCCCAGGATCGGCCCGTGGGCCCTTTACGGGCTGCTGTTCACGATCGTCGTCCTCTTCGCCCTCCAGGGTGCGACGATCACCTCCCGGCCATGGGACGTCGCCCGGATCGCGCTGCCCCTGCTGGTGTACTTCGCGGTCATGTTCTTCGGAACCTTCCTTCTGGGCAAGGCTCTGGGCCTCGCGTACGACCGCACCACGACGCTCGCCTTCACCGCGGCCGGCAACAATTTCGAGCTGGCGATCGCGGTCGCCATCGCCACCTTCGGCGTCACTTCGGGCCAGGCGCTGTCCGGTGTCGTCGGCCCGCTCATCGAAGTCCCGGTGCTGATCGCCCTGGTCCACGTGGCGCTCGCCTGGCGCAGAAGGTTCTCCGCCGACGCGGTGACGACGGCCCGGTGACCCGGCGCGTCGAGGCGGTGGCCGGCGGCGGCCGGGCCGGGTCCGCCGCCGGCTGCCACCCGCGCTGTCGGCGTCCGCCCCTCGTCGCCCTCCGCACCGATGCGGAGGCCGGCTGATCCCGGTCGCACGGGTGGGGCTCGGCGCGGTCGCTCTCCCCGGCCGGACGGCTGGGCGCTGCCCGGCCGCCGCCTGCCGCCCGGCCGGGCCGGCTGCATCCGGACGCCGGGCACGTCGTGGACCACCGCGCGAACCAGGTGAGGCGACGACCTGCCCGTCCGGCACGGCACCTGTGTGCACGCCGGGCGCCGCGACGGCGACCGGCTTCTGCTCGAAGGAGCTCCCGCCGGCGCCGCCGTGCCGAGCGGACGTGCGGTGTCGCCCTCGGGGGTACCGGCCCTGCTCCCGGCGTGAAGTCCAGCTTCCCGAAGGCACTCAGAGTCGGCCGACCCGGCCACGAGCCCTGGCTCGTTGTCCTTCCGGCGGCCTCACCGCTACGGCGCCCGCCGCCGGCGCCTCCGCCCCGGGGGGACGATCGCCGATCGCCTTGCGCGTGCACCGACTGGGCGGACGTGAAGGGTGTGGATCGCCCGGAGCTCGGGGCCGGAACCGA
Source organism: Streptomyces diastaticus subsp. diastaticus (assembly GCF_011170125.1). NCBI lineage: Bacteria > Bacillati > Actinomycetota > Actinomycetes > Kitasatosporales > Streptomycetaceae > Streptomyces > Streptomyces diastaticus. The sequence continues at coordinate 1,939,865 of NZ_BLLN01000003.1, forward strand.
GGCCGGAGCTTCTGGCGCGGTGACTCCGTCCGCATCTCTTCACTCGGTGGGGGAGGCCTGTTACATTCCGGAAAACAAGAATTCATTTCAGTCTGTGACTGGAGGCTCCCATGACGGCTGTCGATGGTCTTCCCACCGCACGCGCGTCGGCCCGTCGCGAGTTGCCGCCGTCGATGGTCGAGCGGGTGACGCTGATCATGGACCTGTTCGAGGGCCGCACCGCCCGTCTGACCTTGGAGGAAGTGGCCCGGTGCACGAGCCTGCCCCGGTCCACGGCTCACCGCATCCTCGACCAACTGGTGCGGCTGTGCTGGCTCGACCACACCGCTCTGGGCTATGCGCTAGGGCGCCGGGCCCTCGGCTTCGGCGGCGGGGACGGGGCCCGCACCCGCGTGCGCGAGGCCGCCGCCGGGCGGCTGCACCAACTGCAGATCCAGACCGGCCTCGTCGTTCACCTGGCCGTCCTGGACGGCGCGGAGGTGTACTACCTCGACAAGGCGGGGGGCCGGTTCGCCGAAGCCGTCCCCTCGCGCGTCGGCGGCCGGGCGCCCGCCCATTCGACCGCGCTGGGCAAGGCCATGCTGGCCTGGCTCGAACCGGAGGAGGTCGAGGCCCGGGCGGGGGAGGCCATAGGGCGCCTCACCCAGCGCACGATCTGCGACGTGGGCACGCTCCACCAGGAACTGGACCGTGTACGGCGCCGCCACGGGCTCGCCTTCGAGCGCGGCGAGTGCTTCCCGGGCATCGCCTGCGTCGCGGCCGCGGTGCGCGGCCCCGACGGTCCGGTCGCCGCGATCTCCCTCGTCGGGGGAGCCTCGGCACCCCTGGAGAAGATCGCCCCGCTGGTGGTGGACGCGGCCCGGCAGGTCTCCCGTGAGCTGTTCCCGGGCGGCGGGACGGCGGCCCCGGCGTCGCACCGTACGACGGCCGAGCCGGAAGGGGCCTGGTCTCCGCAGGCCATGGACCGTCTGCTGGCCACCGGCCAGTACGGCGACTGGCAGTAGCCGCGCGGCGCTGCCCGGACGGGGATGCCCGGCGGCTGGTGCCGGACGCCTGGCTCCCGGTCCGGCGAGGACGCCGGCCGTTGCGGTGACGGTCCCGCCCGTCGCGGTGACGGTCCGGCCCCGCCCGCTCATCCCCAGTGGTCTCCCCAGCCCCACACGTCGGGGACCGCGAGGGCGTCCGCCGGGCCGCCGACGTCGAAACCGCCGCGGAAGAAGAGCATCGGCGGGCGGTCCGACACGGTCTCCAGGGCGAGCACCCGGCCCACGACCACGTCGTGATCGCCCCCGCCGTGCACGTCGTACACCTCGGCATGCACCCGGGATAGGACGTCCGGCAGGGACGGCGTGCCCCACGGGGACGGCTCCCAGTCCAGGTCCTCGTACTTGCGGCCCCTGCCGGATCCGAACCGGCCGCACAGGTCGGTCTGGTCCGCGGCCAGGATGTTGACGGTGAACCGGCCGGTCTCCCTGATCCTCGGCCACGCGCGCCCGCGGTGATCGGCGCAGAACAGCACCAGGGCCGGTTCGAGGGAGACGGACGCGAACGACTGGCAGGCGAAGCCGGCCGGGGCGCCGTCCCGCCCGAGCCCCGTCACCACGGTCACTCCCGACGCGAAGGACCCCATGACGCGCCGCATCCGCAGGGGTGTCGGCGCGGTCGCCTCGGCGGTGTCGGGCGGGGACAGGGACTCTGCGGCCATCGGTTTCACCTCGAGGGGGACGGGGGGAATGTGCCCGGGACGGGCGGAAGGCCGAAGCTAGGACACCGTCCGGACGGGCCGGGTGCCCGCTCTCGATGAGTGGAACCACCGGCCGGTGCGGGCCCGCGGGGCGCGCCTGCCCCGTTCCGGTCGCGCGCGTCCCGCTGACCGAGACGTGTCCCGCGCGGCCCCGCCGGCCCTGGTTACCGTCCAGAAACCGATCACGAACGGCACCGTGGCAACGCCCCGGCCGGCGGCCGCCCGGAAGCCGCCGACCGCCGAAGGCCCGGCCACCGGCCACGCCAGGGCCGCGGGCCACAGAGCACCGGCCACGGGCCGCCAGGAGCACCGACCACAAAGGTCAACCGAGGGCAGGGATGATGACGGAGCTGAGCCACGACTCCACACTGCGCGAACTCCCCACAGACAAGGGCGTCCTGCGTTATCACGAGGCCGGAGACGGTCCGCCCCTGCTGATGCTGCACGGTTCGGGTCCCGGCGTCACCGGCTGGCGCAACTACCGCGACAACCTGGGCACGTTCGCCGCCCACTTCCGCTGCCTCGTCCTGGAGTTCCCCGGGTTCGGCGTCAGTGACCCCGCCGGCGGCCACCCCATGGCGACCGCGGCCTCCGCCGTGACCCGGTTCCTGGACGGCCTCGGCCTGACGCAGGTCGACGTCGTCGGCAACTCCATGGGCGGCATCATCGGCACCCGCTTCGCGCTCCGCCACCCCGACCGGGTGCGCCGCCTGGTGACGATCGGCGGCATCGGCCGCAACGTGTTCAGCCCCGGGCCCGGCGAGGGCATCAAGCTGCTCACCGAGTTCACCGACGCGCCCTCCCGCGAGGGCCTGGTGCGCTGGCTGAACTCGATGGTGTACGACCCGGCGCTGGTCACCGAGGAGCTGATCGAGGAACGATGGGCGCAGGCCACCGACCCGGCGACCCTCGCCGGCGCCCGGCTGATGTACGGCAGCGAGGCCTTCGCCGCCCGGACCGCCGCCGCGGCCGATTCCGACGAGCCCCCGTACTGGGCGCTGCTGCACCGGCTGAAGGCCAAGACGCTGCTCACCTGGGGCCGCGACGACCGCGTCAGCCCCGTGGACATGGCCCTCCTGCCGATGCGCACCATCCCGGACGCCGAACTCCATGTCTTCCCCGACTGCGGGCACTGGGTGATGATCGAGCAGAAGGCCGCCTGGGAGAGCGCGGTCCTCGCCTTCCTGACCCGCCAGGACACGACCCGCCAGGACCCGGCGTGAGCGCCCCCGCCCAGCAGGGCTGGGACGAGGAGTTCGACTTCGTCGTGGTCGGCAGCGGCGGTGGCGGCATGGCCGCCGCGCTGACCGCGGCCGACAGCGGCCTGAGCACCGTCCTGGTCGAGAAGGGGAAGATGTACGGCGGCACGACCGGCATCTCCGGCGGCGGCATCTGGATCCCCAACAACCCCACCCTGCGCGCCGAGGGCCACGACGACAGCCGCGAGTCGATCCGCGCCTACCTGGACCTGCTCACCGAGGGACGCGTGCCCGCCGCCCGGCTCGACGCCTTCGTCGACCAGGGGCCCGCCACCATGGAACTGCTCGAGAAGAGCCGCTGGATGCGGTTCTCCTGGGTCAAGGGGTACGCCGACTACCACCCCGAGTACGAGGGCGGACGCCGGCAGGGCCGGTCGGTCGAGGCGAAGCCCTTCGACACCCGCAAGCTCGGCGAGGACGAGAAGTACCAGCGGCCCAACAGCCTCAAGGGCCCCCTCGGCCTCTGGGTCACCTCGAAGGACTACCACGACCTCGCCATGGTCAAGCGGACCTGGCGCGGGCGCCGGGCCTCGGTCGTGGCCGCCTGGCGGGTCTCCTCCAACGTCGTGCGCCGCCGCCACATGGCCACCGGCGGGCGCGCCCTGGTCGCCCGCCTGCGCATGGCGCTCAAGGACGCCGGCGTGCCGCTGTGGCTGCGCAGCCCGATGACCGAACTCGTCGTCGACGAGGCGGGCAAGGTCACCGGTGTCCTCGTCAGCCGCGAGGGCCGCACCGTACGCGTCGGCGCCCGGCACGGCGTCCTCCTCGCGACCGGCGGGTTCGACCACAACCCGCGGATGCGCGAGAAGTACCTCCCCGAAGGCGGCCGGGACGACCACAGCGCCGGCGCGGTCGAGAACGTCGGCGACGGCATCCTCGCCGGACAGGCTCTCGGTGCCGCCCTCGGCTTCATGGACGACGCCTGGTGGATGCCGTCCGTGCACCACCCCGCCGGCGCGACCGTCCCCCTGGTCTCCGAGCGCTGCATCCCGCCGTCGGTGATCGTCTCCGGCGACGGCCGGCGCTTCACCAACGAGTCGTCGCCGTACGTGAACTTCGTCCACGACCAACTGGCCGGCGGCCACGTCCCCGCCTGGTTCGTGATGGACGCCAAGGCCCGCGCACGCTACCCCTTCGCCCAGGTGCTGCCCGGTGCGCCGTTCCACAAGGCGTTCTACGAGCAGGGCATCGTGCACCGCGCGGACAGCATCGGCGCCCTCGCGGAGCGGATCGGCCTGCCGGCGGACACGCTGGCCGAGACGGTGGAGCGGTTCAACGGCTTCGCCCGCACCGGCAAGGACACCGACTTCGGCCGGGGCGACAGCGCCTACGACCGCTACTACGGTGACCCCACCCTCAAGAACCCCAACCTCGACGTGATCGACAAGGCCCCCTACTACGCCGTGCGCATCGAGGTCGGAGACCTCGGCACCAAGGGCGGCCTGGTCTGCGACGAGCACAGCCGCGTCCTGCGCGAGGACGGCACCGCCATCGCCGGGCTGTACGCCACGGGAAACGCCTCGGCGGCCGTGATGGGCAACGAGTACGCGGGACCCGGCGCCACCATCGGCCCGGCCATGGTGTTCGGCCACATCGCCGCCCGGCACGCGGCAGCCGCCCGCACCGGGGCCGGGACCGCCGGAGGTGCGCCATGAGCCCCGGACCGCTGACCGTCCGCGTCGTCAAGGTGATCAGGGAGACGGCCGACGCGCACTCCCTGATCCTGGAACCCGCGGAGGAGGACCGCGCCGCGTTCGCCTACCGGCCGGGGCAGTTCCTCACCCTGCGGGTTCCTTCCCAGCGGGACGGCGGTGTCGCGCGCTGCTACTCCCTGTGCAGCTCCCCGGTCCGTGACGAGGCGATGAAGGTCACCGTCAAGCGCACGGCGGGTGGCTACGCGTCCCACTGGATCTGCGACCACGTCACCGAGGGCGACACCCTCCAGGTGCTGCGTCCCGCGGGCTCCTTCACCCCGGAAACCCTCGACGGCGACTTCCTGCTGCTCGCTGCGGGCAGCGGCGTCACTCCCGTCATGTCGATCCTCACCTCGGCCCTGCACGCGGGAACCGGCAAGGTCGCCCTGGTCTACGCCAACCGCGACGAGCAGTCCGTCATCTTCCGGGAGGAACTGGCCGAGCTGGCACGGGAGTACGACGGCCGGCTGACCGTCCTGCACTGGCTGGAGTCCCTCCAGGGCCGGCCCACCGCGGCCGGACTGCGGGCCCTCGCCGGACCGTACGCCGGCCGTCCGGCCTTCGTGTGCGGTCCCGGCCCCTTCATGGACCTCGCCACGGGGGCCCTCGCCGACCTGGGGGTGCCGCCCGGCCGGATCACGGTCGAGCGGTTCACCTCCCTGACCGGCGACCCCTTCGCCCACCCCGGCAGCGACTCGGAGCCGGACGCCGACGGGCCGGTCAGCACCGCCGAGGTGGAGCTGGACGGTGTCAGCCGCACCGTCGACTGGCCGCGCGGCAAGCCCCTGCTCGACGTGCTCCTCGCCGCCGGGCTCGACGCCCCCTACTCCTGCCGTGAGGGCGCGTGCAGCGCCTGCGCCTGTGTCCTCGTGGAGGGCGAGGTCGTCATGGAGCGCAACGAGGTCCTCGACGCCCAGGACCTGGCCGACGGGCTGGTCCTCGCCTGCCAGGCCCACCCGGTCAGCGAGCGGCTGAAGGTCACCTACGACGGCTGACCGGCCGACCGTCTTCTCGTTCACCCCTCTCTTCTCTGGACTCCCCCGACTCGGATGAGGTTCGAAACAGTGACCAAGGCGACCGCCGCGATCGTCGGTTCCGGCAACATCGGCACCGACCTGATGTACAAGCTGCTGCGCTCCGGGACCATCGAGCCGCGCTGGATGATCGGCGTCGACGCGCGGAGCCCCGGCCTCGAACGGGCCGCCGACCACGGCCTGCACATCGGCGACGACGGTGTGGACGCCCTGCTGGCCGGCTCCGAACGGCCGGACCTGGTCTTCGAGGCCACCTCCGCCCACGTGCACCGGGCCAACGCGCCGAAGTACGCCGGACTCGGCATCCAGGCGATCGATCTGACCCCGGCCGCGATCGGCCCCGCCGTGGTACCCGCCGTGAACCTCGGCGACCACCTCGACGCGCCGAACGTCTCCCTCATCACCTGCGGCGGGCAGGCGACCATCCCGATCGTGCACGCCGTCTCCCGGGTCACCGACGTGCCCTACGCGGAGATCGTCGCCAGCGTCGCCTCGCCCTCCGCCGGGCCCGGCACCCGCGCCAACATCGACGAGTTCACCCTCACCACCAGCCGCGGCGTCGAGACCATCGGCGGCGCCGCCCGGGGCAAGGCCATCATCATCCTCAACCCGGCCGAACCGCCGATGCTCATGCAGGACACCGTCTTCTGCGCGATCCCCGCCGAGGCCGACCACGCCGCCGTCAGCGCCTCCATCCACGAGACCGTCGCCAGGGTCGCCTCCTACGTGCCCGGCTACCGGCTGCGCACCGAACCGCAGTTCGACGAGCCGACCCCGGTCAGCGGCGGACTCGCCCGCGTGGCGGTGTTCATCGAGGTGGAGGGCGCGGGCGACTTCCTGCCCCCGTACTCCGGAAACCTCGACATCATGACCGCCGCCGCCACCAAGGTCGGCGAGGGCTTCGCCCAGCGGATCACCGCCCGCCGTGCCGGCGCCTGAGACCCGCTCACCGAGGAGTACCCGAACCATGCCCTACAGCAGCGACCTGGACATCCGCGTCACCGACTCGTCCCTCAGGGACGGGTCGCACGCCAAGCAGCACCAGTTCACCGTCGACCACGTCACCTCCGTCGTGGCCGCCCTCGACGACGCGGGCGTCCCCGTCATCGAGGTCACCCACGGCGACGGCCTCGGGGGGTCCTCGTTCAACTACGGCTTCAGCCACACCCCCGAGCAGGAACTCATCAAGGCCGCCGTGAGGACCGCGCGGCGCGCGAAGATCGCCTTCCTGATGCTGCCCGGCCTCGGCCTCCAGGACGACATCCGCGAGGCGGCCGACAACGGCGCCTCGGTCTGCCGGATCGCCACCCACTGCACCGAGGCCGACATCTCCGTCCAGCACTTCGGGCTCGCCCGCGACCTGGGCCTGGAGACCGTCGGGTTCCTGATGATGTCGCACAGCAGCCCGCCCGGGGCACTGGCCCGCCAGGCCCGCGTCATGGCCGACGCCGGCTGCCAGTGCGTGTACGTCGTCGACTCCGCCGGGGCCCTCGTCATGGAGGACACCGGGGACCGCGTCGCCGCCTTGGTCGCCGAACTCGGTGACGACGCCCAGGTCGGCTTCCACGGCCACGAGAACCTCGGTCTCGGCGTCGCCAACTCGGTCCTCGCCGTGCGCGCCGGAGCCACCCAGATCGACGGCTCCACCCGCCGCTTCGGCGCGGGCGCCGGCAACACCCCCGTCGAGGGGTTCGCCGCCGTCGCCGAACGCCTCGGCATCCGCACCGGCATCGACGTACTGAAGATCGTCGACGCCGCCGAGGACGTCGTACGGCCCGTCATGGACGGCGAGTGCCTGCTCGACCGCATGTCCCTGACGATGGGCTACGCCGGCGTCTACTCCAGCTTCCTGAAGCACGCCGCCCGCCAGGCCGGAAAGTACGGGGTGTCCGGCGCCGAGATCCTGCTGGAGGCGGGACGCCGCAAGCTCGTCGGCGGCCAGGAGGACCAGCTCATCGAGATCGCGGTCGGCCTCGCCGAGAGGGACCGTACCACCGCACCGACCTCTCCCGGGAAGTGAGCACAGCCATGACCAATCCCGTACTCGAGGCCGTCGAGGCCCGCGCCGGTGAACTCAGCGCCCTCGGACCCGCCAACGAGGCGCTCGGCCGGCTCGACGACCGGGCCGCCGAGATCCTGCGGGACGTCGGCGCGATCCGGATGCTCCAGCCCAAGAAGTACGGCGGCCTGGAACTGCACCCGCGCGAGTTCGCCGAGACCGTCATGCGGATCGCCGCCTGCGACGGCGCCGCCGGCTGGGTGGCCGGCGTCGTCGGCGTGCACCCGTGGGAGATGGCGATGGCCGACCCGAGGGTCCAGGACGAGGTCTGGGGCGAGGACCAGGACACCTGGATCGCCTCCCCCTACGCGCCGATGGGGCTGCTGCGCCCGGTCGACGGCGGCTACGTCTTCAACGGGCACTGGCAGTTCTCCTCCGGCACCGACCACTGCGAATGGATCTTCCTCGGTGGCTTCCTCGCCGACGCCGACGGCGAACGTCTGAGCCCCCCGCGGTCCGTGCACGTCATCCTGCCGCGCGCCGACTACGAGATCGTCGAGGACTCCTGGGACGTCGTCGGCCTGCGCGGCACCGGCAGCAAGGACATCGTCGTCAGGGACGCCTTCGTCCCCGGCTACCGGGTCATCGAGTACCACAAGGTGGTGGACGGCTCCCTGGCCGCGGAGGCGGGACTGACGAACCCCGCCTACCGGCTGCCGTTCTCCGCCGCCTTCCCCCTCGGCATCACCGCCGCCCTCATCGGCATGTGCGAGGGAGCCCTCGCCCACCACCTCGCCCACCAGCGCGGCCGTGTGCAGATCACCGGCCAGGCCGTGCGGGACGACCCGTACGTCATGTACGCGGTCGGCGACGCGGCGGCGGAGATCGCCGCCTCGCGTGCCGCGCTGTTGCAGAACGTCTCCGAGGTCTACGACATGGTCGCCGCCGGGCAGGAGGTCTCCTTCGAGCGCAGGGCTGTCGGCCGGCGAGTCCAGGCCGCCGCCGCCTGGCGCGCCGCCCGAGCGGTGGACGAGATCGTGGCCCGCTCCGGCGGCAACGCCATGCGGCTCGACAACCCGATCCAGCGCTTCTGGCGCGACGTGCACATGGGCCTCGCGCACGCCATCCACGTGCCGGGGCCGGTCTTCCACGCCTCCGCGCTGACGGAGATCGGCGTGGAGCCGCCGACGGGCCCGATGCGCTCGATGATCTGACCACCAGAGAGGACCAGACATGACTCAGATCCGAGGACTCGGCTACCTCCGGGTCCAGACCCGGGACATCGACCGCTGGCGCGAACTCGCCGTGGACGCGCTCGGGTTCGCCGAGGGCACCGGACCGGACCCGGACGGCCTGTACCTGCGCATGGACGAGCGCCGGGCGCGGCTCGTCGTCCTGCCCGGCGACAGCGACCGTGTGCTGTCGGTCGGCTGGGAGGTGCGGGACCAGTTCGCGCTGGCCGCCGTCGGACGCGCCGTCGAGGCGTACGGCACGGCCGTGCAGACGCTCAGCCGGGAGGAGGCCGACGACCGGGGGGTGGAGGCGGGCGTCACCTTCGAGGACCCGGCGGGCGTCCCCGTCGAGGTGTTCTTCGCGCCGGTCCTCGACCACAGCCCCGTACTGACCGGCCTCGGGCAGCGGTTCGTCACCGGCGGTCAGGGGATGGGGCACGTCGTGCTGCCCACCACCGCCATGGACGACACGGTCGCCTTCTACACCGAGGTCCTCGGCTTCCTGCCGCGCGGCGCCATGCGGCTCGGCGGCCGGTCGTCCGGCGGCCCCGCGCGCCGACTGCGCTTCATGGGCGTCAACGAACGGCACCACAGCCTCGCCGTCGCCCCGGCCCCGCACCACTCGGACCCCGGGGTGGTCCACCTCATGGTCGAGGTGGACACCCTGGACGCCGTCGGCCGCGCCCTCGACAACGTGCGAGGGGCAGGCTTCTCGATCTCCTCCACGCTGGGCCGGCACACCAACGACAAGATGGTCTCCTTCTACGTGCGTGCCCCGGGCGGCTGGGACATCGAGTACGGCTGCGAGGGCATGCGGGTCGACGAGACCCACTACACCGCCGAGGAGATCACCGCCGACAGCTACTGGGGCCACGACTGGTCCGGCTCCGAGCCACTGGCCGCCTTCACCTCGCCGGCCGGGACGGACCGGTGAGCCAGGCCCGGCCGGTGACGCCCGTCCGGTCCGGGGCCGTCGCCCGCTACGCGGCCGAGACCGACGTGCTGATCGTCGGTTTCGGCTGCGCGGGCGCCGCCGCCGCGTTCGAGGCCGCGTCGGCCGGCGCCGACGTGCTGGTCCTGGAACGCGCGGGCGGCCCCGGCGGCTCCTCCGCCCTGTCGGGCGGCGAGCTGTATCTGGGAGGCGGAACCGAGGTGCAGAAGGCCTGCGGTTTCGAGGACGGTCCCGACGAGATGTTCGGTTACCTCCAGGCCGCGCTCGGACCGCACACCGACGACGAGAAGCTGCGGCTGTACTGCGAGGAGAGTGTCGCCCACTTCCAGTGGTTCGTGGACCGCGGACTCACCTTCGAGCCGACCCTGTGGGACGCGCCGACCTGGATGCCGACCACCCGGGACGGCCTGATGTGGCTGGGTGAGAACGCCTGGCCGTACAACGAGATCGCCCGGCCCGCGCCGCGAGGCCACCGCTGCGCCACCGAGGCGTTCGGCGGCTGGCTCGTGATGGAGAAGCTGGTCGCCGCCGCCGGGGCGGCGGGCGCGGTGACGCACGCCGACACCCTGGTCACGGCCCTGATCGTGGACGACGACGACCGTGTCGTCGGCGTCACCGCCCGCCGGCACGGCGAGGACCTGGCGTACCGGGCGCGCAAGGGGGTGGTGCTCACCACCGGCGGATTCGCCGACAACGAGGAGATGCTCGCCGACCACGCCCCGCAGCTCCTCGCCCACGGCAGGGTCAGCGACGGGCTCGACGACGGCAGCGGGATCCGGATGGCCGCCGCGCTCGGCGCCGCGACCCGGCGGATGGGTGTCGTCGAACTGGCCCTGACCGTGCTGCCGGGCCTGGCGGTCCGCGGCGTGGTGGTCAACGCCCACGGGCAGCGCTTCGTCAACGAGGACGTGTACCCGGGCCTGTTGAGCACGGCCGCCGTACTGACCCAGCCCGCGCCGTACTGGGTGATCGTCGACGAGGAGGGCTACGAGTCGGTGCCCGAGCGCGAACGCTGGGGTGTCGTCCCCCGGTTCGTGTCGGAGACCCTGGGCGAGCTGGAGGGCGAGCTCGGCATGCCGCCGGGCGCGCTGGAGTCGACCGTCGGTGCCTACAACACGTACGCGGCGCGCGGGCAGGACCCGTACTTCCACAAGGACGCCCGGTGGCTGCGTCCGCTGAAGGGGCCGTTCGCGGCCGTCGACCCGAGGGCCGGCTTCCGCCAGGGCGGCCGGCCGGGCGCGGGGGCGGGGACGGGAGCCGCCGGGTTCACCCTGGGCGGGCTGCGCACCACCGTGGACGGTGCCGTGCTCGACGTGTCCGGTGCCGTCCTGGCCGGCCTGTTCGCCGCGGGGCGGGCGGCGTCCGGCATCCACGGCGAGGGATACGTCAGCGGTACGTCGCTCGGCGACGGCACGTTCTTCGGCCGTCGGGCGGGGGCTGCTGCCGCGGCGGAGGGCCGGACGCATCCTTCGTCCGGAGGGTCCGCCTCCTGACGGGACCGTCCGCGGAACGCGGCGGGGCCGGGCGCGCGCGGGTGCGCGTACCCGGCCCCGCCCCTGTGCCCGCCGGGCCGCGGGACGTGTCCGGGCGGAGCGCCGCGGGGTCAGCCACGGTGTCCCGGTTCCTGGTGGGCGGCGGTGGCGGACCTCTCGTCCACGATCTCGATCCTCCCGGCCACCGCGGCCTCGCGGATCGTGTCGCGCAGCGACCGGCAGCCCTCGAAGGCCACGCCGGTCCGGCCCGCCGCCTCCCGCTCCGCGCAGGCCGCCGTGGCCCGCGCGTTCCACTGCACGCTCGTCTGCTGCCGACTGCTCTTGCGCACCAGCACCTCGGCCGCGCACCGCTCGCAGGCCAGCGGCCGCATCGGGACGCCGTCGGCGCGCCGGGTGTCGAACCGGTTGTCGATCCGGTGGCCGGGGCGCATCAGACGGGCCGGCTCTCGGCGGCGGCCTTGCGCGCCAGGTTCGCGTCGACCTCCCGCTGCCAGGCCTCGACGGGGCGGGTGGTGTCCAGCTCGAACTCGAAGCGGTCGGTCATCTCCGGCGTCACGTCGGCGACATCGACGTAGAACTGCTCGTACCAGCGGCGGAGCTGGTAGACCGGGCCGTCCTCCTCGCACAGCAGCGGGTTGTCGACGCGGGTCTTGTTCTTCCAGATCTCGATGTCCTGCTCGAAGCCGAGCTTGATGAACTGGCCCATACCCGCCGCGAGCTGGGTGGCCTCCTCGCCCGTCAGCGAGTCCGAGCGCTTGACGATGATGCCGTACTGCAGCACGAAACGGTTCTCGTCCACCGGGTAGTGGCAGTTGATCAGCACGGACTTGGTGTCCTCGCCGTTCTCGTAGAGATAGGTGAGGTCGTCGATCATGAAGGACGGGCCGTGGTAGGAGGCCACCGAGTCGTTTCCGATGGTCTCGGACCGGCCGGTCCGCGGGCGGGCGTCGGGCCGGCCGGTGCCGCGCATGTGCTGGGTGGCGACGTGCCCCTCGAAGACGTTCTCGAAGTACGTCGGGAAGGAGTGGTGGACGTAGAAGAAGTGCGCCATGTCCACGATGTTGTCGACGACTTCACGGCAGTTGGTGTCGACCACCGTTTCGTACCAGTGCCAGTCGGTCCACTCCTCGCTCGTGGCGCCCTCGATGCGGGGGATGATCACGTCCGGGGGCGGGGGGTTGCCCTCCGGGTCGTTCCAGACGAACAGCATGCCGTCCTGGTCCAGGGTCGGCCAGGCCGCTGTACGGGCCCGCAGCGGGACCCGCTTGGAGTACGGGATCTGCTTGCAGCGGCCGTCGCCGCCCCACCGCCAGTCGTGGAAGGGACAGGCCACCTGGTCGCCTTTGACCGTGCCCTGGGACAGGTCGCCGCCCATGTGCCGGCAGTGGGCGTCCAGGACGTTGAGCGTGCCGTCGCCCGCCTGGAACACCACGAGCTTCTGGCCGAAGGCCCGCACCGAGTGCGGCTTGCCGTCCTTGTACCTCTCGGCGAGGCCCAGGCAGTGCCAGCCGCGCGCGAACCGGGTCGGTGCCGCGGCCGCCTCGATGGCCCTGACGTCGTCGTGCGCTGACTCGACTGCACTCACGTTGCTCTCATCCCCTCAGGACGCGTGGTCTCCACGTTCCGGACGGTAGGCGGGGACTCGACCGCGCACGGCGGCCAGTCCCACTGACCGGTACCGGCGCTTCCCGGGGCGCGCGAGGTGCCGGTCCCGCTCGGTGGGACCCGCCCCCCCGCCGACGGGTGGAGCGGCGTACAGTCCGCCGCTCCGCCCGTCGGCACACGCCGCGACCACAAGGCGGCGACGAGGAGCCGTGATGAACCGCTTCGAGGATACGAAGGTCCTGCTCACCGGGGCGGGCTCCGGCATCGGGCGGGCCACCGCGCTGCGCCTGGTGGCGGAGGGCGCCGCCGTGTTCGCCGTGGACCTGTCGGGCGAGGGCCTGGCGAGGACGGCCGCCGAGGCCGCGGGGCCCGGCAGGATCGCGACCCGGGTCGCGGACGTCGCCGACGAGGACGCGGTCGTGGCCGCGGTGCGGGCGGCGGCGGACGAGTCCGGCGGCATCGACGTTCTCGTGAACGTGGCCGGCGTCCACCGCACCACGCCGATCGACCGGCTGACCGTCGACGACCTGCACCAGCTCTTCTCGGTCAACGCCGTCGGCACCGCGCTGTTCTGCCGGGAGGCGCTGCCCCTGCTGCCGGACGGCACCGGCGTCGTCGTCAACGTCGCCTCGTCGGCCGCGTCGCACGGCAACCCGTACATGACCGCCTACGCCGCCTCCAAGGGCGCCGTCCTCGGCTTCTCGCTGTCCCTGGCCGCCGAAGTCGCCCACCGGGGCATCCGCGTCGTGCCCGTCTCGCCGGGCTCGGTCGCCACCCCGCTGGTCGGACCGCACGTACTCCCGCCCGACCTGGACGCCTCCTACTACCGGCGTATCCACGCCCCCTTCGGTACCGCCCGCCCCGAGCAGATCGCCGGGGTGATCGCCTTCGCGGCGTCCCACGACGCGGGCCACCTCACCGGGGCAGAGCTGCGGGTGGACGGGGGTTCGCACATCTGACGGCGCGCGCCGAGCGGGAAGCCGGCGCCCCCCGGCACCCGATGATCCCGGTGGACTGCGGGGCTCCCCGCCTGCCCCGTCCTGTACCGGCCGGTGCCGACTCCGCCCGGCCGCTCCGGGCCACCCGGGGGCCCGGCCACTGAGCGGGACTGGACCTTGCTCATTTCGAGAACGAATTCTAGTTTTCATCCCGTAGCAGCCGGCCCGCCGTCCCCAGGACGACCGGCCGGCCGACCGACCGCCCAGACCGGGGCCCGCCCCCTACCCCTTACGGAGAGCCATGACCGAGGCCGTCATCGTCGAAGCCGCGCGGACACCGGTCGGCCGGCGCCGCGGCGCCCTGTCCGGGCTCCACCCGGCGGAGCTCCTCGGGATCGCCCAGAAGGGCCTCGTGGAGCGGGCCGGAATCTCCCCCGACACCGTCGATCAGGTCATCGGGGGCTGCGTCACCCAGGCCGGTGAACAGTCCAACAACGTCACCCGCAACGCCTGGCTGCACACCGGGCTCCCCCAGGGCACCGCCTGCACGACCATCGACTGCGCCTGCGGATCCTCCCAGCAGGCCGTGCACCTGGTCGCCGGGCTCATCGCCTCCGGCGCGATGGAGACCGGCATCGGCTGCGGCGTCGAGTCGATGACCCGGGTCTTCCTCGGCAAGGCGCTCACCCCTGACACCGGCGTCCCGGTGCCGGAGAACTGGTCCCTGGACATGCCGGACCAGTTCACCGCCGCCGAGCGCATCGCCCGGCACCGGGGCATCACCCGGGGCGACGCCGACGCCCTCGGCCTCGCCTCCCAGGACAAGGCCGCCAAGGCGTGGGCGGAGGGCCGCTTCGACACCCAGATCATCGGCGTCGACGCCCCGGTCATCGGCCCCGAGGGCCCCACCGGCGAGAGCGCTCACGTCACCCGCGACCAGGGCCTGCGCGACACCACGCCCGAGGCGCTGGCCGCCCTCAAGGCGGTCCTGCCCGACGGCATCCACACCGCGGGCAACAGCTCCCAGATCAGCGACGGCGCCGCCGCCGTCCTGCTGATGAGCCGGGAGCGCGCCGCCCGCGAGGGGCTGCGCCCACGCGCCCGGATCGTGGCCTCCACCATGGTCGGCTCCGACGCCTACTACCACCTGGACGGGCCGGTGCTCGCCACCGAACGCGTCCTGCGGCGGGCCGGCATGACGCTCGACGACATCGACCTCGTCGAGATCAACGAGGCCTTCGCCTCCGTCGTCC
This sequence comes from Streptomyces diastaticus subsp. diastaticus, assembly GCF_011170125.1. Lineage (NCBI taxonomy): Bacteria > Bacillati > Actinomycetota > Actinomycetes > Kitasatosporales > Streptomycetaceae > Streptomyces > Streptomyces diastaticus. The sequence goes on from NZ_BLLN01000003.1 coordinate 1,955,068, forward strand.
TGTCCTGGGCCCAGGTCCACAAGGCCGACATGGACAAGGTCAACGTCAACGGCGGCGCCATCGCCCTCGGCCACGCCGTCGGCTCCACCGGAGCCCGGCTGATCACCCAGGCCCTGCACGAACTCGAGCGCACCGGCCGGTCCACCGCGCTGATCACCATGTGCGCCGGCGGGGCGCACGCCACCGCCACCATCATCGAACGCGTCTGAGGAGCCGTCATGACCATCGGGCTCACCCAGGAGCACCGCGACCTGCGCGACGCCGTACGCGCCTTCGCGACCAGGCACATCACCGAGGACGTCCTCCGCGCGGCGGCCGACGCCGGCAAGGAGACCCTCCCCGAGTACTTCGGCGGGCTGGCCGAGCAGGGGCTGCTCGGCCTCCATCTGCCGGAGGAGGCGGGCGGCGCCGGATACGGCCTCGTCGAACTCGCCGTCGTCACCGAGGAACTCGGGCGGGCCATGGCGCCCGGCCCCTTCCTGCCGACGACGCTCGCCTCCGCCGTACTGCACGCGGGCGGACACCGCACCCACCTCGCCGCGCTCGCCGCCGGCGCCTCCGTCGGCGCCCTCGGGCTCGCCCCCGGCACCCTCGCCCTGACCCGCGCCGCCGACGGCACGGCCACGCTCACCGGCACCTCCGAACTCGTCGTCGGCGGCCACCTCGCCGACGTGTTCGTGCTGCCCGCCGCCGACGGGGGCCGCACCACCTGGGTCGCGCTGCCCCGCGCCGCCGTGGACACCACCGACCTGCGCAGCCACGACCTGACCCGCCGCTCGTCCCGGGTGACCGCGCGTTCGGTGCCCGTACCGGCCGCCGACCTCCTCGACCTCGCCCCCGAGCGTCCCCGGGACCTCGCCGCGACCCTGTTCGCCGCCGAGGCCTCCGGCATCGCCGACCGCTGTGTGACCACCGCCGCCGGCTACGCCCGGGTGCGGGAGCAGTTCGGGCGCCCCGTCGGACAGTTCCAGGGCGTCAAGCACCGCTGCGCCCGCATGCTCGCACACGCCGAGCAGGCCCGCGCCTGCGCCTGGGACGCGGCCCGGGCGGGCGAACCCGGCGACGCCGGCCCCGAGGAGGCGGCACTGGCCGCCGCCGTCGCCGGTGCCGTCTCCGTCGAGGCCGCGTTCGTCACCGCCAAGGACTGCATCCAGGTGCTCGGCGGCATCGGCTTCACCTGGGAGCACGACGCGCACCTCGCGCTGCGCCGCGCCCAGACCCTGCGCTCCACCCTCGGTCCCACCGCCGCCTGGCGCCGCCGCGTCGCCCGCCTCGCCCTGGACGGCAGCCGCCGCACTCTCGGCGTCGAGCTGCCGCCCGAGGCCGAGACCGTACGCGAGTCGATCCGCGCCGAACTGCGCACCGCCGCCGCCCTGGACGGCGCCGAGCGCCGCATCCACCTCGCCGACCGCGGCTACACCGCCCCGCACCTGCCCGCCCCCTGGGGCAAGGGCGCCGACCCGGTGACCCAGCTCGTCATCGCCGAGGAGCTGCGAGCCGCCCGCCTCACCCCCGTCGACATGGTCATCGGCGGCTGGGTGGTGCCCACGATCATCGCCCACGGCGACGACGCCCAGCGCGAGCGGTTCCTCGCCCCGAGCCTGCGCGGCGACCTCCGCTGGTGCCAGCTCTTCAGCGAACCCGGCGCCGGCTCCGACCTCGCCGCCCTCACCACCCGCGCCGAGAAGGTGGACGGCGGCTGGCGCATCACCGGCCAGAAGGTGTGGACGTCCATGGCCCGCGACGCCCACTGGGGCGTGCTGCTCGCCCGCACCGACACCGATGTGCCCAAGCACCAGGGCATCTCCTACTTCCTTCTGGACATGACCAGCCCGGGTCTGGACATCCGGCCGTTGCGGCAGATCACCGGGGACGCCGAGTTCAACGAGGTCTTCCTCGACGACGTGTTCGTCCCCGACGACCTGCTCGTCGGAGAGCCCGGTGCCGGCTGGAAGCTCGCCCGTACCACCCTCGCCAACGAACGTGTCGCCCTGTCCACCGACTCGGTCGGCTCCGGCGCCGAGACCCTGCTGGAGATGGCCGCCGCCTCCCACGGCCCGGACGACGAACGCCTGACCACCCTCGGCGGCCACGTCTGCGACGCCCAGTCCGGTGCCCTGCTCGGTCTGCGCACCACCTTGCGCACCGTCTCCGGACAGCAGCCCGGAGCGGAGGCGTCCATCGCCAAACTCCTCGGTGTCGAACACCAGCAGCGGGTCTGGGAGACCTGCGCGGACTGGGAGGGCACCGCCGCGCTCACCGGCGAGGGCCCGCACCAGGACACCATGTGGATGTTCCTCAACTCCCGCTGCATGTCCATCGCGGGCGGCACCACCGAGGTCCAGCTGAACATCATCGGCGAGCGCCTCCTTGGCCTGCCCCGCGACCCCGAGCCCACCCCCCGGAAAGGCTGATCATGCCCATCGACCGCGACAAGGCGCTGAACGCGGACCCTGGCGTCCGCGAGATCGGCTGGACCACGCGTGACGTCCTCCTGTACCACCTGAGCCTGGGCGCCGGTGCCGCCGCGGCCACCGACCCGGAACTGCACCTGACCTACGAGAAGGGCCTCACGGTCCTGCCCACCTTCGCCCTGGTGGCCGGCACCGGCATCTCCGCGGGGCAGGCTCCGGCGCCGGGCGTCGAGATGCCCGGCATCGACGTCGACCTGCGCGCCGTGCTCCACGCCGGCCAGGGCCTCACGGTGCACCGGCCGCTGCCCGCGGCGGGCACCGCGACCCTGCGCTCCCGCGTCGCCGAGGTGTGGGACAAGGGCAAGGCCGCGCTCGTCGTGCTGGAGTCCGCCGCCACCGGCCCCGACGGCGAGCCCCTGTGGACCACGACCACCGGCATCTGGGTGCGCGGCGAGGGCGGCTTCGGCGGAGAACCCGGCCCCGAGGAGCGGTGGCGGGCGCCGGACCGGGCCGCCGACGCCGTGCTCACCACCGCCACCACACCCCAGCAGGCCCTGTGGTACCGGCTCAACGGCGACCTCAACCCCCTCCACGCCGACCCGGCCTTCGCCCGCTCGGCCGGCTTCGAGCAGCCCGTCCTGCACGGCCTCGCCTCCTACGGCCTGCTCGCCAAGGCCCTGGTCGACGGTGTGCTCGACGGCGACGTCACCCGCCTCACCGGCCTCACGGTGCGCTTCGCGGGACCGCTCGTACCCGGCGAGTCGATCACGACGTCCGTGTGGCGCGACGCGGCACCGGCGGACGAGGGCACCGAGCGGCTCCTGCTGCACGCGGCCTGCCCCGACCGCGACGGCGCGCCCGTGCTCACCCACGCGACGGCGACGGTCCGCTCATGACCGAGGACGCCACCACCGAACAGCCCACGGGCGGAACCACCGGCCCCCGCCTCGTGGCCGAACCCCGCCAGGACGGCGTGGACGCCGCGGTCCGCGCCGCCCGCCGCCTGGTCACCGCGCTGCTGCGCAGCGGTGACGGGACCGGTGCCGACATGGCCGCGGTCGCCAAGGAGATCGACGCCGTCACCGACCGGCTCACCGAGAACGCCCCCGCCGTCCCGGAACGCCTCGCCGACATGTGGCGCGGCGAGGGCGTCACCCGCCACGACCCCGTCACCGGCCCGGAGAACGCGGTGGCGCCGCCGCTCACCCTGCGCGGCAGGGACGACGGCTCCGTCGCGGGCGTCGTCACCCTCGACCTGCCCTACCAGGGACCCCCGGGCCACGTGCACGGAGGCATCTCGGCGCTGCTCCTCGACCACACCCTGGGCGTGGCCAACCACTGGGCGGGGTCCGCCGGGATGACCGCGGAGCTGACCTTGCGCTACCTGCGGCCCACCCCGCTGTTCGAGCCGCTGACCGTCACCGGACGGCAGGTCTCGGTCGAGGGTCCGCGAATCCGCGCCGTCGGCGAGATCTCGGCCGGCGGCCGGCCCGTCGTCACCGCGGAGGGCCTGTTCATCCACAAGCAACTGCCGCGACCGAGCTGAGAGAGGAGAGGACGTGAACGAGCACCGCTCCGTACGCCCGCTCGAGGGCAAGGTGGCGGCCGTCAGCGGCGCCGGTCAGGGAGTGGGCCGGGGTATCGCTCTCGCGCTGGCCTCCGAAGGCGTCCGCGTCGCCGTGCTCGGGCGCACCGCGGCCAGACTGGAGGCGACCTGCGAGCTGCTGCGCGCCAGGGGAGCGGAGGCGGAGCCGTTCGTCCTCGACGTGCGGGACACGGAGCGCGTCCCCGGCACGGTGGAGGCTGTCGCCGCACGCTTCGGCGGCATCGACATCCTGGTGAACAACGCCTACACCGGCTCCTACGGCCCTCTGCTGACGCTGTCCGACGCCCAGTTCCGCGAAGGCTTCGAGAGCGGGCCGTTCGCGGCGTTCGCCTTCATGAACGCCGCCCACCCGTACCTGAGACGGAACGGCGGAGTGATCATCAACCTGGTCACCTCGGCCATGGTCCGCTGGGACCTGAGCACCTACGGGGCCTACGCGTCGGCGAAGACCGCCCTGCGCACCCTCACCAGGGCCGCGGCCGACGAGTGGGGCCGCGACGGCATCCGCGTCAACGCCATCGCCCCGCACGCCGTGTCGCCCGCCTACGCCAAGTGGCAGGACACCCACCCGGAGGAGGCCGCCGAGTTCTCCGCGACCATCCCGCTGGGCTACGTCGGCGACTGCGAGGAGGACATCGGGCGGGCCGTGGTGATGCTGTGCGGCCCGGACGCCCGCTACCTGACGGGCGCCACGGTGCCGCTGGACGGCGGCCAGGCCAACTTCGGCTGACCGCCGCCGCCCGCGGCCGGGGCGCGGGGCCCGTCGGGGCGCGGCCCGCGGTGGCTGTCGCCCACGGGGCGCGCTGCTCACGGGCGGGCGCTCACCGTGGGCCTGCCGCTCGCGGGCGGCGTGCGGCTCAAGGCGGGCCTGCCGCTTGCGGGCGGCACGCCACCACCCCGGCGGCCCGCGCCGCTTGCGGGTCGCGCTCTGCTCAGGGTGGCGGACCGCGCGGGTGACGTGCCGCCGTTCCTCCCGGTCAGCGGGATCGCCCCGGCCGCGCGACCCGTCCGTGGATAGCGTCGCGGACGGCGGGAAGGGCGGACCGGGGCGATGCCGCGGCGCACCTCACGACCACCGCGGAGCGACCGGTGTGTCCGCGCCTCGTCGCCGTACCCGTGCCCATGCCACCCCCGTGCCGCCGTACCCCCATCGCGAACCCCGTCCTTCGGGTGAAAGGGACCGACGTTGCCACACCAGACGATCGCCGACCAGTTGCTCGCCCGTGCCGGCGACGAGCACCCCGGCCTGCTGACCCGCGAGCGGTCCTGGACCTGGGGCGAGGTGGTCGAGGAGAGCGCCACCCGCGCCGCCTGGGCCGGTGAGCTGCGCGGCGAGGGGCCCTTCCACATCGGCGTACTGCTGGACAACGTGCCCGAGTACGTCTTCTGGCTCGGCGCCGCCGCCCTGGCCGGCGCGGCCGTCGTCGGCATCAACCCGACCCGGCGCGGTGCCGAACTCGAGCGCGAGGTCCGGCACACCGAATGCCGGCTCATCGTCACCGACCGGGCCGGTCTCGGCCTGCTCGACGGCCTGGACGTCGGCGTACGGCGGGACCGCCTCCTCGTCGTCGACGATCCCGCGTACGCGACCGGTCTCGCCGCCCGCGGCGGGCGGGGGCCCGCGCACGCCGCCCCGGACGTCACGGCCGCCACGACCATGCTGCTCCTGCTGACGTCGGGCACCACCGGCACCTCCAAGGCGGCGATCTGCTCGCAGGGCCGGCTCGCCGCGCTCGGCGCCGCCAACAGCGCCAAGTACGACATCACCCGCGCCGACACCTGCTACTGCCCGATGCCGCTGTTCCACGGCAACGCCCTGATGGCCCTGTGGGCACCGGCCCTCAGCGCGGGCGCCACCATCGCGCTCACCCGCAAGTTCTCCGCCTCCGGCTTCCTGCCCGACGTCCGCCACTACGGCGCCACCTACTTCACCTACGTGGGCAAGGCGATCGGCTACATCCTGGCCCGCCCCGAGACGCCGGACGACGCCGACAACCCGCTCACCCACGCCTTCGGCACCGAGGCGTCGCCGGAGGACACGGAGCTCTTCCTGAGCCGGTTCGGCTGCCGTCTCGTCGAGGGGTACGGCTCCAGCGAGGGCGCCGGCATGCTCAAGCGGGTGGCCGACGGGCCGGTGGGCGCCCTCGGCACGCCCGCCCGCGACGGCGTCCGCATCGTCGACCCGGTCACCCGCGAGACCTGCCCGCCCGCCCGACTGGACGCCTACGGCCGGGTGCGCAACCCGGAGGAGGCCATCGGCGAGATCGTCGACACCGAGGGCGCCGCCCGCTTCGAGGGCTACTGGAACAACGAGGCCGCCAACGCCGAACGCGTCCGGCACGGCTGGTACTGGACCGGTGACCTCGGCTACGTGGACGAGGCCGGCTACTTCTACTTCGCGGGCCGCTCGGGGGACTGGATCCGCGTCGACGGGGAGAACATCTCCGCCCTGCTCACCGAGCGCGTCCTGCGCAGGCACCAGGGCGTCGTCGCCGCCGGCGTCTTCGGCGTGCCCGACCCCCGCTCCGGCGACCAGGTCATGGCCGCCGTCGAGATCGCCGACGGCAGCCGCTTCGAGGACCTGGACCTGCCGGGGTTCCTGGCGGGCCAGAAGGACCTGGGCACCAAGGGAGCGCCGCGCTTCGTCCGTGTCTCGCACGCGCTGCCCACCACCGGTTCCAACAAGCTCCGCAAGAAGGAGATGCAGCTCGACGGCTGGCGCACCGGCGATCCGGTGTACCGCTGGACGGGGCGCGGCGGGCCCGCGTACGCGCTGATGACCGACGACGACAAGGCCGCCCTGTGCGGCGAGTTCCTCGCACACGGGCGCGCACGCTTCCTGCCCTGAGCGGCTACGACGGCCACCACGGCGCCGACGGCGACCACGTAAGGAGAACGACATGCACCTGCGCGAGAGCGCCGCGCACCGCGAGCTGCGGCGGGAACTGCGGTCCTACTTCGCGGGCCTGATGCCCGAGGACGAACGCCGCCGCGCCGGCGAGGAGGGCGTCGGCGGCGACCGCTTCCGCGAGGTCGTCAAACGGCTCGGCTCGGACGGCTGGCTGGGCATCGGCTGGCCCACCGAGTACGGCGGCCAGGGCCGGCCGGTCGAGGACCAGTACGTGTTCTTCGACGAGGTCCAGCGGGCCGGCCTGCCCTTCCCGTTCGTCACCGTCAACACGGTCGGCCCGACCCTGATGGCACACGGGTCCGAGGAACACCGCAAGCGGTTCCTGCCCGGCATCCTCTCCGGCGACATCGTGTTCGCCATCGGCTACACCGAGCCCGGGGCCGGCACCGACCTGGCCGCGCTCAGCACCCGGGCGGTGCGGGACGGCGACTCGTTCGTCGTGGACGGCTCCAAGATCTTCACCAGCGGCGCCAACACCGCCGACCACGTGTGGCTCGCCGCCCGCACCGACCCGGACGCCCCCAAGCACAAGGGCATCTCGATCCTGATCGTGCCCACCACCGACGACGGCTTCAGCTGGAGCCCCATCCGCACGGTGGGCGGCATGGTCGTCACCGCCACCTACTACAGCGGCGTCAGGGTCCCGGCCGCCGACGTGGTGGGCGAGGTGGACGGCGGCTGGCGACTGATCACCGCCCAGCTCAACCACGAGCGCATCGGCCTCGCCGCCCTGGGCGGCCGCATGATCCAGCTCTGGGAGAGCGTGCTGGACTGGGCGAAGGAGAACGGCACGGCCGGCATCCCGTGGGTGCGCCAGGAGTTCGCACGCACCCACGCCCGGCTGGAGGCGATGCGGCTGATGAACTGGAAGATGACCAGTTCCGTCGCCGCCGGCACCCTCACCGGCGCCGACGCGGGCGCCGCCAAGGCGTACGGCACCGAGACCCACATCGCCGTCCAGCGCTCCCTGACGCAGATCCTCGGCGCCGCCGGCCGGATCCGGCCCGAGTCGCCGGGCGCCGCGCTCGCCGGGCAGATCGAACAGCTCTCCCGGCAGGGCATCGTGAACACCTTCGGCGGCGGCGTCAACGAGATCCTGCGCGACATGGTCGCCACCCAGGGCCTCGGCCTGCCGCGCGAGGGACGTGGCGCATGACGGGACAGGACGAGAGCGCCGTGGCGCAGACCGGGGACGCCGGGTACGAGGAGCGGCTGCGGGCCTTCACCGGACGGGAACTGCGCCCGCTCACCCTGGCGCAGGATCCCGTCAACCAGCCGATGATCCGGCACTGGACGGAGGCGATGGGCGACACCAACCCCGTCTACACCGACGCCGGGGCCGCTCGTGCGACCGGACGTGGGGGAGTGGTCGCGCCCGCCTCGATGACGCACGCCTGGACGATGCGCGGCTACGCGGCCACCGCCTCCCCGCCGGCCGGGCGGGACGGCTTCGACGAGCTGGTCGACCTCCTCGACGAGGGCGGCTACACCTCCGTGGTGGCCACCGACTCGGAGTTCACCTTCCTGCGGGAGCTGGAGCCCGGCGACCACCTCGCGGTCCGCGAGACCGTGGAGTCGATCTCGCCGCAGAAGCGGACGGGGCTGGGCACGGGCAGGTTCGTCACCACCGTGAAGACGTACACCGACCAGCACGGCGAGACCGTCGCCACCCAGCGTTGGCGCACCCTCAGGTTCCGCCCGGCTCCCGAACCGGCCGAGCGGCGGAACGAGGCGCAGGAGCAGGCGTCCGCGCCAAACCCCGCCGGGAAGCCGGGCGCCGCTCGGGCGCCGCGTCCGCGACCCGCGGTCAACCTGGACAACGCCTTCTTCTTCGACGGCGCGAAGCAGCACCGGCTGCTCATCCAGCGCTGCGCCGCCTGCTCGACCCCGCGCCACCCGCCCGGCCCCTGCTGCCCGGAGTGCAACTCGCTGGAGTGGGACACCGTCGAGGCATCCGGCCACGGGCACGTGTACAGCTACGTCGTCAACCACCACCCCCGCCACCCGGCCTTCGACTTCCCGCTGGTCGTCGCGGTCGTCGGGCTCGCCGAAGGCACCCGCCTCATCACCAACCTGACCGGTGTCGCGCCCGAGGACGTCACGATCGGCATGCCCGTCGTGCTCGACTGGCTCGACGCCGACCCCGATCTGACCCTGCCGGTGTTCCGGCCCGCCCCGACGGAGGCGCCCTGATGGATTTCTCCCTGGGAGAAGAGCTCGAAGCGGTCCGTGACCTGGCGCGGGAGATCTTCACCGATCGCGCCACACCCGAGCGGCTGCGCGAGGTGGAGACCTCGCCCGACCGGACCGACACCCCCCTGTGGGCCGACCTGGCGTCGGCCGGACTGCTCGGCGCCGTACTGCCGGAACAGGACGGCGGTGCGGGCCTCGGCATGGCCGGACTCGCGGTCCTCCTGGAGGAACAGGGCCGCCGGGTGGCACCGGTCCCGCTGTGGCCGGCGCTGGTCGCCGGGCTCGCCGTCGCCGCCCACGGCACCCCGCGACAGCGGACAAAGCTGCTGCCGGGCCTCGCGAGCGGCGACGCCCGGGCGACCCTGGCCCTGGAGGAGTTCGGCCCCGCCGACCCGCTCTCGCCCCGGACGACGGCCGTACCGGACGGCACCGCGCGGGACTTGCCGCGGTGGCGGCTGACCGGCACCAAGGCCGTCGTACCGGCGCCGGACGGTGCCCGGCACGTCCTGGTCACCGCGACCACGGACGCGGGCCCCGGCCTCTTCCTGGCCGAGCCGGACGCGCCCGGAACGACCTGGGAGTTCGCCGAGACCACCACGCACGACCTGAGCGGGCACCTGACCCTGGAGGGCACACCCGCCGAACCCGTCGGCACGCCCGGTGACGGCACCGTCGCCGAAGTCGTCCGCCACGCCTTCGTCGCGCTCGCCGCCGTCCAGGTGGGCGTGGCCGACGGCGCGCTGCGGTACGCCGCCGACCACCTGCGTGAACGCGCGCAGTTCGGCCGCCCGCTGGCCACCTTCCAGGCCGTGCAGCACCAGCTCGCCGACTGCTACGTCGACATCGACGCGATGAGGGTGACCCTGTGGCAGGCCCTGGACGCGACGGCCGAGCCCTTCGACGCGGCGGACGCCGACCGGGCCGCCCTGGTCGCCAAGTGGTGGGCCACCGAGGCCGGCCTGAACACCGTCCACCGGATCCAGCACGTGCACGGCGGCATCGGCGTCGACGTCGACTACCCGGTGCACCGCCACTTCCTGTGGGGCAAGCAGATCTCCAGCACCCTCGGCGGCGCGGGCGCCGACCTGGAGCGCCTCGGCGACCTGCTGACCGCCGGGACGGTGACCTCATGAGCCGGCCGCCGGACACCCCTGCCGTCCCCGCCACCCGCGCCTACGGCGAGGTGGCGGTCGGCGACGTGCTGCCCGACCTGACGATACCGGTGACGCGCACGCTGATCGTCGCGACCGCGCTCGCGAGCCGCGACTACCAGGACGTGCACCACGACCCCGAACTCGCCCGCGAGCGCGGTTCCCAGGACATCTTCATGAACATCCTGACCAGCAACGGCCTGGTCGACCGCTACGTCACCGGCTGGGCCGGACCCGCCGGCGTCGTCCAGGCCATCCGTATCCGGCTCGGCGTCCCCAACCACCCGGGCGACACCATGGTGCTCACCGGCACGGTGACCGGGAAGTCCGACGCGGACCGCCACGTGGACATCGCCGTCAAGGGCACCAACAGCCTCGGCGCCCACGTCACCGGCACCGTGACCGTGCGACTGCCCGAGGAGGCGACGCCATGACCGCCGGCTCGCTCTCGCAGGCCGCCGCCGTGGTCGGCATCGGCGCCACCGAGTTCTCCAAGAACTCCGGACGCAGCGAACTCCAGCTCGCCTGCGAGGCCGTGCTCGCCGCCCTCGCCGACGCCGGACTGACCCCCGCCGACGTGGACGGCCTGGTCACCTTCACCGCCGAGACCAACTCCGAGATCCACGTGGCCCGCAACACCGGGATGGGAGACCTGACCTTCTTCTCCCGCGTCGGCTACGGCGGTGGCGCGGGCTGCGGCACGATCCAGCAGGCGGCCATGGCCGTCGCCACCGGCGTCGCCGACGTCGTCGTGTGCTACCGGGCGTTCAACGAGCGCTCCGGCGAACGCTACGGACTCGGCCAGGCCGCCCGCCCCATGGACACCACCGCCGACCGGGCCGCCTACGCCTGGACGACCCCCTTCGGCCTGAGCACCCCCGCCCAGTGGGTGGCCATGTTCGCCCGGCGCTACCTGCACGAGTACGGCGCCACCACCGACGACTTCGGGCGCGTCGCCGTCGTCGACCGCAAGCACGCCGCCAACAACCCCGCCGCCTGGTTCCACGGCCGCCCGATCACCCTCCAGGACCACCGCGAGTCCCGCTGGATCGCCGAGCCGCTGCGGCTGCTCGACTGCTGCCAGGAGACGGACGGCGGCCAGGCGGTCGTCGTCGTCTCCGCCGAACGCGCCCGTGACCTGCCGCACCCGCCCGCGCTGATCCACGCCGCCGCCCAGGGACTCGGCGCCGACCAGCACATGATGACCAGCTACTACCGGCCCACCATCACCGGCATCCCCGAAATGGGCCTCGTCGGACGGCAGTTGTACGGTCAGAGCGGCCTCGGCCCCGACGACGTCGACGCGGCTGTCCTGTACGACCACTTCACCCCGCTGGTCCTGCCCCAACTGGAGGAACTGGGCTTCTGCGAGCCCGGCGAGGCCAAGGACTTCATCGCCGACGGGCACCTGGAACTCGGCGGACGCCTGCCGCTCAACACCCACGGCGGCCAGCTCGGCGAGGCGTACCTGCACGGCATGAACGGCATCGCCGAGGGCGTCCGGCTGGTCCGCGGCACCTCCGTCAACCAGCCGGACGGCGTCGGCCACGTCCTGGTCACCGCCGGCACCGGAGTCCCCACCAGCGGCCTGATCCTGGGAGCCGACCACCGATGACCTCGACCCGCGTGTGGCAGGGCCACGACCTCGGCACCCGCACCGTCTCCTACACCGAGCGCGACGCCATCCTGTACGCCCTCGCGGTCGGCGCCGGGGCGGACCGGCTGGACCTCGTGTACGAGCGGGACCTGCGCGTGCTGCCCACCTTTGCGCTGACCCTCGCCCAGTGGGCGCCCGACGCGCTCGGCACGCTCGGCGCCTTCGACGTCACCACCGCCGTCCACGGCCAGCAACGCCTCACCGTGAAAGGCCCCTTGGAGCGCGCCGGAGAGCTGGTGACGTCCGCACGGGTCACCGACGTGTGGGACAAGGGCTCCGCCGCCGTCTTCGACGTGCGGGTGGACTGCGACCGCTTCACGGCCACCTGGTCGATCTTCGCCCCCGGCGCCGGCGGATTCGGCGGCGCCCGCGGGCCGTCCGCCCCAAGCCGCCCGGACCGGCCCGCCGACCACCGGCTCACCGTACCCACGCACTCCCGGCAGGCCGCCCTCTACCGGCTGCTCGGCGACCGGCACGCCATGCACATCGACCCCGAGGCGGCGAAGGCCGCCGGCCTGCCCCGGCCGTTTCTGCACGGACTGTGCACCCTCGCCGCGGCCCTGCTGCCGCTCGCCGACACCCTCGGCGCGCACCCCGCCGACCTGGCGGAACTGGAGGCGCGGTTCGCCGCCCCCGTCTTCCCGGGCGACCCGCTCGCCCTGCACGGCTGGACCGGTGACGACACCGGAGCCCGCTTCGAGGCGTCGGCCGGGGACGGACGCTCAGTGCTCACCGGCGGCCACGCCCGCTTCGCCCCCGCCGCACCGACCCGCGAGGAGACCCCTGATGCTTGACCCCGCGCGCCGCGCCGAGGCCGCCGAACTGCTCCGCGCCGCACAACGCGACCGGGCCCCCGTCGACCCGCTGGCCACCATCTGGCCGGAGATCGACGCCACCGACGCGTACGAGATCCAACTGCTCAACATCCGCGAGCGGGTGAGGAACGAGAACGTCACCGTCCACGGCCACAAGGTCGGCCTTTCCTCCACGGTCATGCAGCAGATGATGGGCGTCGACGAGCCCGACTACGGCCACCTGCTCTCCGACATGGTGCTGACCGAGGGGACACCCGTCGACCTCGGCCGCTACTGCCAGCCGCGGATCGAGGTCGAGATCGGGTACGTCCTGGGCCGGAGCCTGCCCGGTGAAGGGTGCACCACGGCCGACGTCCTCGCCGCCACCGAGTACGTCGTGCCGAGCATCGAGCTCATCGACAGCCGGATCAAGGACTGGAAGATCGGCATCGCCGACACCATCGCCGACAACGCGTCCTCGGCAGGCGTGCTCCTCGGTGCCGCCCGGGTCCGCCCGGCCGACCTGGACCCCGCTGACGTCGCCGCCGTCCTGTACCGGGGCGACGAGGAGATCGCCCGAGGCAACACCAGCGCCGTCCTGGGCGACCCGACCGAGGCGGTCGCCTGGCTGGCCCGCAAGGTGGCCTCCTACGGGGTGCGCCTGGAGGCCGGACACGTCGTCCTGCCCGGCTCGTGCACCCGGGCGGTGGACGTACGGCCGGGGGACGAGTTCCGGGCCGAGTTCGCGGGGCTCGGCCCGGTGTCGATCGCCTTCCTCCGAGCCGAACGCCCGCCGGGCGTCCACTCAACGGGACACCGCCGGGCCGGGAACCGGATTCGCCACTAGTTTGCGCGGCACGTCCAGCGGTGGGTCCGTCGGCTCGGCGGACACCGGGCCGCGGACCGGCGCGGAACAACACAGAACACGGAAAGAGGCAGCATGAGCTCGACGAAGACCCTGGAGGGCCGTACCGCCGTCGTCACCGGTGCCGGCGCCGGACTCGGCCGGGCCGAGGCGCTCGCCCTCGCGGGCCTCGGCGCCAGCGTGGTGGTCAACGACCTCGGCCCGGCGGCCGAGGAGGTGGCCGCCGAGATCAAGGACCTGGGCGCGGACGCGGTCGCGGTGCCCGGTGACGTCGGTGACTGGGCCATGGGCGAGCGCCTGGTGGGGACCGCTGTGGAGACCTTCGGCGGCCTCGACGTCGTCGTCAACAACGCGGGCGTGCTGCGCGACCGGATGCTGTTCAACCTGTCCGAGGCCGACTGGGACGACGTCATCCGCGTCCACCTCAAGGGCCACGCCGGCCTCTCCCGCGCCGCCTGCGTGCACTGGCGCGCCGCCTCCAAGGCGTCCGGCACCCCCGTCTACGGCCGGGTCGTCAACACCTCCTCCGAGGCCTTCCTGTTCGGCGCCCCCGGCCAGCCGAACTACTCCGCGGCCAAGGCGGGCATCACCGCGCTCACCCTGGCCACCGCCCAGGGCATGTCCCGCTACGGGGTGCGCGCCAACGCCATCTGCCCGCGCGCCCGCACCGCCATGACCGCCGACTCCTTCGGCGAGGGCGTCCACGCGCCGGACGACCTCGACATCATGGCCCCGGAGCGGGTCGCCACTCTGGTGGCCCACCTGGCCTCACCGGCCGCCGACGAGATCAACGGGCAGGTCTTCGTCGTCTACGGCGACATGGTCGCCCTGCTCGCGCCGCCCACGGTGGAGCACAAGTTCACCGCTGCCGACGGCACCTTCACCCCGAAGGAGCTCGACGCCCAGTTGACGCCGTACTTCAGCGGCCGGGACCCACACCGGACCTTCGCCGCGTACAGCGTCGCCGCACTCGACACGACCGGCACCCAGCAGACCCCGGCGGGCTGACCACGTCGCCCCCGGGACCGTCCGCCGGGTCCTGCTCGCCCGGAAGGGGCCGCCTGGTCCGGTCCACCCGGCCGAGCGGTCCGGATCCGGTCCCGGGGGCGTGCGCGTGGGTCTGTTCCGCCGGGCTCAGGCCCTCCGGGTCCGGACCGCCGTGCGGCCCAGGGCCCGGACCGCCGGGCCCGGAGAGCCGGGCCCCGCCCGTCAGGTCCCGTCGTCCTCCCCGGGGGCGAGCAGCAGCCGGCAGGCCATCCGCAGGTCGGCTTCCGCCTCCTCCGGGGTGATCCGCTCGTTGAGCCGGGACTGCAGGACGCCGTACCAGAGCAGGGTCAGCAGCCGCAGCCGGGCGACATGGTGTTCCGTGGGGTCCTCGACGCCCCAGGCGCGGATCAGCAGGTCGAGGAAGCCCGTGTCGACCCGCGCCAGGTCGGGGACGGTCGAGGCGCGCGCCACGTTCGCCGACTGGATCATGGCGGTGGCGAGCGCCGGCCGGCGCAGCAGACTGCGGGTGGCGCCGGCGAGCGTCGCGAAGACGGTGTCCTCGGGCGATTCGCGTGCGGGCACCTCCGCCAGCCGTGCGCCGAGCCCCTCGATCTGGTCGGCCATCACGGCCGTGAACAGGTGTGTCTTCGACGGGAAGTACCGGTACAGGGTGCCGATCGCCACCCCCGCCGACCTGGCCACCTCGTGCATCTGCACGCGGTCGAGCCCCGTCTCGGCGGCGATGTCCTCCGCCGCCCGCAGGATGCTCCTGCGCCGTTCGTGCTGCCGGGGCGAACTGGGCTCGGCACCCGCCCTGGCCTCGGCGATTCTCGGCACGCTCTCCCTCCCGGGACTCGACTCGACGCGACGTGACGCGACTGTGCTGGGCCCTGACCATACGCGTGTCACGAGAACCACGTCAGGGGCCGTCCGGCTCCGTACCGGTCAGTGAGACCGATCCGTGCCCCGCCGGCCCGGACGCGGTCTGCTGGGACCGCACACCCGTCGACCCACCATCGACCCGCACAAGGGGCCTCCATGCGCGACGACCGAACCGAAGCCGGCGCCACCCACGACGTGATCGTCGTCGGGTCCGGCGCGGGAGCACTCACCGGGGCGCTGGTGGCCGCCGCGGACGGCCTGGACACGGTCGTACTGGAACGGACCCCCCTGCTCGGCGGCACCTCCGCGTACTCCGGGGCCGCCTGCTGGCTGCCCGGCACCCAGGTCCAGGAACGGGCCGGTCTCGGGGACTCCACCGAGGCCGCGCGCACCTACCTGCGGGCCCTGGTCGGCGACGCCGGCGCGGACCGCCGCGAGGCGTTCCTGCGGCACGCGCCCGAACTGGTCGCCCGCCTGGAGAGCGATCCGGCGGTGCAGTTCGTGTGGCAGGCATTCCCCGACTACGTCGCCGCCCCCGGCCGGATGGACGCCGGACGGTCCTTCGTCCCGCGCGCCCTGCCGCAGGAGGAGCTGGGCGACTTGGCGCGTCTGGTCCGCCCGGCGGTGGACCGGGACCGGGCCGGCCGGGGCCACCCCGACGGACCGCTGGTCCAGGGCCGCGCGCTGATCGGCCGCCTCCTGCTCGCGGCCACCCGCACCGGCAACGCCACCGTGCGCACCGAGCACCGCGTCACCGGCCTGATCACCGGGAACGGGCGGGTGACCGGCGTCGAGGCCCGGACCCCGGACGGCACCGTCACCGTACGGGCCAGGCACGGCGTGCTGCTGGCCGCGGGCGGCTTCGAGGGCGACGCGGCGCTGCGCGCCGAGTACGGTGTGCCGGGCTCCGCCGCGTGGAGCATGGCGCCTTCCACAGCCACCACGGGCGACCTGCTGCGCGCCGCCGTCCGCCTCGGTGCCGCCACCGACCTCCTGGACGAGGCATGGTGGTGCCCCGGGACGCAACGGCCGGACGGCAGCGCGGCGTTCACCCTCGGCCTGCGCGGCGGCATCGTCGTGGACGCCGCCGGGCAGCGCTTCGCCAACGAGTCGCTGCCGTACGACCGGATGGGCCGCGCCCTGGCCGCCGCGCGGACGCCCGCCCACCTGGTCTTCGACTCCCGCACAGGCGGCGCCCTCCCCGCCGTCACGGTGCCTCCCGCCGACCCCGCGGCACACCTGGAGTCCGGCGTCTGGGTGAAGGCCGACACGCTGCCCGAGCTGGCCGGGCTCATCGGCGTACCGGCCGACGCCCTCACCGGCACCGTCGCCCGCTTCAACGGCCACGCCGCCGACGGCACCGACCCGGACCACCACCGAGGCGAGGATCCCTACGACCGGTTCTTCGCCGACCCCCGCGACGCTCCCGGCCCCAACCCCTGCCTGGTCCCGCTCGACCGCCCGCCCTACTACGCGGCCCGGGTCGTCCTCTCCGACCTCGGCACCAAGGGCGGCCTGCGCACGGACGCCCGCGCCCGGGTCCTCGACGCGAGGGGAGCCCCGATCCCGGGCCTGTACGCCGCCGGCAACACCAGCGCCTCCTTCACCGGCCGCGTCTATCCGGGCCCCGGCGTCCCCATCGGCACCGCCATGGTCTTCGCCTCGCTGGCCGTACGGGACATGGCGCTCCCGGCCAGTGGGACGGCCGGCGGCGGCCCGGACGGGGCGCGTTCTACGGTCACGGCACTGTCGGCCCAGGACTGAGAGGCAGCACTCGATGATCGACAAGAGCGTGTACGGACCGTGGGCGGTCGTCGCCGGCGGCTCCGAGGGCGTCGGCGCCGCGTTCGCCGAGCAGCTCGCGGACGCCGGGATCAACCTGGTCCTGATCGCCCGCACACCCGGGCCGCTGGAGGAGACCGCCGACCGGGCGCGCGCCCGGGGCGTCGAGGTCCGCACCCTCCCCCTGGACCTGCTCGGCCCCGGTGCTCCGGCCACGATCCGGGAGGCCACCGACGGCCTGGAGGTCGGGCTGCTGGTCTTCAACGCCGGGGCCAACAGCTACGGCCACGAGTTCGTCACCGGCGACCTCGAGAAGGTGCAGGGCGTCCTGGACCTGAACATCACCGCGCAGCTCGCCCTCACCCACCACTTCGGCGCCCTGATGAAGGAGCGCCGCCGCGGCGGCATCCTGCTGGTCGGCTCTCTCGCCGGGTACCTGGGCCAGGCGCACATCGGGGTCTACTCGGCGGCCAAGGCCTTCAGCCGCGTCTTCGCCGAGGGCCTGTGGCTGGAGCTGCGGGAGTACGACGTGCACGTCCTCGAACTGGTCCTGGGCGTGACCCGGACCCCCGCGATGGAACGCGCCGGACTCCGCATGGACCTGCCCGGCCTCCGTGTCGCCGAACCGGACGACGTCGCCCGGGAGGGGCTCGAGCACCTCGCCGACGGGCCGGTGCACCTCGCCGGCGGCAACGGGAAGACCGCCGAGCGGCGCAGCGGCTTCCCCCGCGCCGAACTGGTCCTCGGCGCGCACGAGGCGTCCCGGCGCCTGCTGCCCTCGTCCACCTGACGGAGCGGCGGCACCCCCTTTCCGCGCGCCGCCGGATCGCCGCATCGCACCGAGTCGAGCCGTACCGAGCCGCACCGAGCCGAACGTCCCCGAGCCGAGTCGAGCCGCACCACCGCACCGAACCGACCGCGCACGCCGCCCCGACGGAGAACCGATGAGCGAGACCGAGCCCCCGCTGACCATTCCCGGTGCCCTGGACCTCGCCGCCGAGCTGACTCCGGACGAGCAGGCCCTGGTGGACGGTGACCTCCGGCTGACCTGGGGGCAACTGCGCGAGCAGGTGCGGGCCGCCGTCAAGTCCCTGCTCGCCCTCGGGACACGTCGCGGTGACCGGATCGCCGTGTGGGCGCCCAACAGCCACCGCTGGGTGGTGACCGCTCTGGCGGTCACCTCGGCCGGTGCGGTGCTGGTCCCCGTCAACACCCGCTACCGGGGGGCTGAGGCCCGCCGGCTCCTGGAACGCGGTGCGGCCAGGCTGCTGTTCGTCGAGGACGGCTTCCTCGGCAAGGACTACCTGGCCATGCTGGACGACGGCGGGGACGCGGCACCCCGGGACGGGGCATGTCCCGTGGCGGGCCTGCCGGGGCTGGCCACGGTGGTGACGCTCGACGACGACGAGGAAGAACGCCCTGGCACCCTGCCCTGGCGCGAATTCCTCACCCACGGCATCCACCTCCCGGACGACGAGGCCGCCCTCCGTACCGCCTGCGTGCGCCCCGACGACCCGTCCGACCTGCTCTTCACCTCGGGCACCACCGGCCGGCCCAAGGGCGCGCTGACCACGCACCGCCAGAACCTCACCACCTACCGGGCCTGGAGCGCGCGGACCGGTGTCACCGGCGCCGACCGCTACCTGATCGTCAACCCGCTCTTCCACTGCTTCGGCTACAAGGCCGGCGTACTCGCCTGCCTGGTGCGGGGCGCCACCATGGTGCTGGAGCGGGTCTTCGACGTACGCAAGGTGCTGCGCGCGATCGAGGCCGAACGGATCACCGTCCTGCCCGGCCCGCCCACCATCTACATCGAACTGCTGGGTGCCGGGGACCGCGCGCTCTTCGACCTGTCGTCGCTGCGTCTGGCGGTGACCGGTGCCGCCGTGGTGCCGGTCGACCTGGTGCGGCGTATGCGGGCCGGTCTGTTCCCCGAGGTGCTCACCGCCTACGGACTCACCGAGTCCTGCGGCACGGTCAGCGTCTGCTCCGCCGACGACGACGCGGAGACCGTGGCACTGACCGCCGGCCGCCCCATCGACGGTGTGGAGGTGCGGATCACCGACGCTGACCGGCGTCCGCTGCCCGCCGGGGCGGACGGCGAGGTCCTGGTCCGCGGCTACAACGTGATGCTCGGCTACGTGGACGACCCGGAGGCGAGCGCGGCGGCCGTCGACGACGACGGCTGGCTGACCACCGGCGACGTGGGCCACCTCGACGAGCGCGGCAACCTGGTCCTCACCGGCCGCTCGAAGGACATGTTCACGGTCGGCGGGTTCAACGTCTACCCGGCCGAGATCGAGCAGGTGCTCGCCGGGCACGGCGCCGTCGCCGAGGCCGCCGTGGTCGGCGTCCCCGACACACGGCTCGGAGAGGTCGGACGGGCCTACGTGACGGTCCGGCCCGGGAGCGTGGCCGACCCCGGAGTTCTGCTGGAGCGGTGTCGCGACCGGCTCGCCAACTTCAAGGTCCCCCGCGAGGTCGTGGTCCTGGAGTCGTTGCCGCGCAACGCCGCCGGCAAGGTCGACAAGGCCGCGCTGCGGACCGACTGACACCCGCGGCGCGACGGCGCACCGCACGGACACGGCCCGCGAGGGCCCGGAGGACGGACATGGCCCCTCAGGTTCTGGAGTCGGTACGCACCCTGCTGCCCGGCATCGGCAAGCGGGCCGCCGCCGCCGACGAGGCGCGCCGCATACCGGAGTCCACGATCCGTGAGCTGACCGACGCGGGCGTCTTCCGCATGTTGCAACCGGTCCGCCACGGCGGCCTGGAGAGCGACCCCGTCGACTTCTACCGGGTGGTGCGGGCGCTCTCCGCCGTCTGCTGCTCCACCGGCTGGCTCGCCTCCATCCTGGGCGTGCACGCCTGGCAGCTGGGCCTGTTCCCACGCCGGGCGCAGGACGACGTGTGGGGCGACGACCCCGACACCCGGGTCTCCTCGTCGTACGCGCCGGTGGGCCGGCTGACCCCCGTCGACGGCGGCCACCGGCTCACCGGCCGCTGGAGTTTCTCCTCCGGCTGCGAGCACGCCACCTGGGCTCTGCTCGGCGCCCTGGTCGTCGGGGCCGAGGGGCGGCCGGTCGATTTCCTCACCGCCCTGGTGCCCCGCTCCGACTACACCATCGAGGACGCCTGGGACGTGGTCGGACTGCGCGGCACCGCCAGCAACGACATCATCGTGGAGTCGGTGTTCGTGCCGGACCACCGGGTGCTGCGCAACTACGAGCAGGCCCGGCTGAAGGTGCCGGGACAGCAGGTCAACAAGGGGCCGCTGTACCGGCTGCCGTTCGGCGCGCTCTTCACCTGCGCCGTCACGGCACCGGTGATCGGCGCCGTCTCCGGCGGCTACGAGTCGTACGTGTCGCTGATGAAGGAGCGGGTGCGGCTCAGCCTCGGCGGTGGCCGGTTCGCCGAGGACCCCTTCGCCCAGGTCGCCATCGCCCGCGCCGCCTCCGACATCGACGCGACCGTCCTGCAGATGGACCGTAACCTGCGCGAGCTGTCCGAACTGGCCGCGGCCGGTCGGGAGATCCCCATGGAACTGCGGCTGCGCACCCGGCGCGACCAGGTCCGGGGCACCGAGCGGGCCGTCGCCGCGATCGACCTGCTGTTCAAGACCGCCGGCGGCAACGCCCTGCGCCGCGGCAACCCCGTCGAGCGCGCCTGGCGCGACGCCCACGCGGGCAGCGTGCACGTCGCCAACGACGTGGAACGCGCGCTCGCCATGTACGGCCGCGGAGCCTTCGGACTGACGGTCGAGGACAACCTCGTCTGACCGGCGGCGAGGCGGCCCGGAGCCTCTCCGGCGCCGGGACGCCGGTCCACCGGCGACAACCAGTGGGAGGCAGGACATGCAGCTCGAAGGACGCGTCGCGGTCATCACCGGGGGCGGGGACGGAATCGGCGCCGGAGTGGCCCGGCGGTTCGCCGCCGAGGGGGCAGCGGTCCTGGTCGCGGACGTGAACGAGGAGACCGGCCGGGCCGTGGCCGACGAGATCGGCGGCCGTTTCGTGCGCACGGACGTCGCCGACAAGGCACAGGTGCTGGAGATGGTCGACACCGCGGTCCGTGAGTGGGGCAGCGTCGACGTCCTGGTCAACAACGCCTGGGCGGCCGGCGAACTGGGCCGGGTGGAGGACAAGACGGACGCCCTGCTGGCCCGGGGACTGGGCATCGGCTTCTACGGACCGTTCTGGGCCATGCGGGCGGCCTTCCCCCACATGAGGGAACGGGGATGGGGCCGGATCGTCAACATGTGCAGCCTCAACGGCGTGAACGCCCACATGGGCACCCTGGAGTACAACGCCGCCAAGGAGGCCCTGCGTACCCTGACCCGGACCGCCGCCCGGGAGTGGGCCTCCACCGGGATCGTGGTCAACGCCCTCTGCCCCGGAGCCAAGAGCGCGGCATTCCGGCGACGGATGCGGGACAACCCTGAGCTGGAGAAGGCGTCCGGCGCCATGAACCCCATGGGGCGGATGGGCGACCCCGAGCGGGACATCGCCCCGGCGGCGCTGTTCCTCGCGAGCGAGGGCGCGCGCTACGTCACCGGCAACACGCTCCACGTCGACGGCGGTGCGCACATCAACGGCGTCGCCTGGGCCCCCGAGCTGCCCTGACGTGTCCGGGCCCGGGAGAGACGGCACGCGCCCTCCCGGGCTCCGGCGTCTCCCTCACACCTGCCCGCTCGCCGACTTCGCGGCGAGGAACCGGGCCGGGAGCTCCCCGCCGCCGTGCACCGCGAGGTCCGCCCCGTTGACGTACGCGGACAGGTCGCTCGCCAAGAACAAGCAGGCGCGGGCGACGTCCGCGGGGACGGCCATCCGGCCCATCGGCACGACACCGGCCACCGAGGCGCCGCCGTCGGCGCCGTAGACGGACGCCGCGCTCCCGGTGCGGACCAGGCCGGTGGTGATGTGGTTGACCCGCACCTCCGGTGCCCACTCCAGGGCCAGAGCCTTCGTGAGGGCCAGCAGTCCCGCCTTGGCGGCCGTGTAGGCGGCGGTGCCCGGCTGGGGGTCGTGCGCGGAGACACTGCCGATGTTGACGACCGAGCCGCCGCCCGGCCGGGTCCGCATGGCGCCGTGCGCCGCCTGCGCCACATAGAACGGTGCGAGGAGGTTGAGCGCGACGATCTTCTCCACGAAGCGCGGCGAGACGGTCGCCGCGTCCGCGTCAGGAGAGCCGCCCGCGTTGTTGACGAGCACGTCGAGACGGCCGAAGCGCTCCACCGTACGGTCGACCAGCTCCGCCGCGGCCGCCGGATCGCGCACGTCGGCGGCGACGAAGAACGCCTCGCGGCCCGCTGCCGCCGGCAGCGCGGCGGGAGCGGTGCGCCCGCAGACCACGACGTCGGCCCCGGCTCCGAGGAACGCCTGGGCTGTCGCGGCCCCGATGCCCTTGGTGCCGCCGGTGACGAGCACCACGCGTCCGGTGAAGTCCAACGGGTCGTCGAGGTCGGACGCCATGTCCGCCTTCGTGTCCGATGCCATGCCCGGCGTGATGTCGCGCGTGTGGTCGGGCGTGTTCTCGATGTCCATGTCTGCCGGCCTCTCCCCTTCACCAGCGTGGCTGTTCAGTGCGAAGCGGGTACGAGCCCGAGCCCGGCGGCGAGCCGTGCCCGGTGCTCAGCGGGCGGGCCGAACAGCTCGCCCGCCCCGTGCGCCCGCTTGAAGTGGCGGTGCGCCTCGTGCTCCCAGGTGATGCCGATGCCGCCGTGCAACTGGATCGTCTCGCCGGCCACCGCCGAGAAGGCCTCGGAGCACACCGACTTGGCGACGGCGGCGGCCCGCGGCAGCGCGCCCGGGGTCTCGTCGGCGGCGAAGGCCGCGCCGAGCGCCGCCGAACGCGCCGACTCCACCAGCACGTAAGCGTCCGCCAGCCGGTGCTTGACGGCCTGGAAGGAGCCGATGGCGCGGCCGAACTGGACGCGTTCACGAGCGTAGGCGACGGTGAGCGCGAGACAGCGCTCGGCGGCACCCACCTGCTCGGCGGCGAGCGCCGTGCAGGCCAGGTCCCGCACGTGCGCGAGGACCCGTTCCCCGTCGCCCGCGACTCCGACCGGCCGTCCCTCGGCGCCCTCCAGGACCCACCTGGCCTGGCTCCGGGTGCCGTCCATCGTGACGACGGGCTCGCGGCGCGCCCCGGGGGCGTCCACCGGAACCTCGAAGAGCGAGACGCCGGCCGCCGTACGGGCCGCGACGAGCAGCACGTCGACACCGCCCGGCCAGTCCAGGACGTGCTCCTTGACGCCGCTGAGGGACCAGGCGTCCCCGCCGGGCCCCGGCACCGCGCGGGTGCGCACCGACTCCGCGTCCCACGAGCCCTGTTCGGCCCAGGCCAGCGCGCCGACAGAGCGGCCCTCGGCCAGCGCGGGCAGCAGACGCGCACACGCCGCCTTGTCGCCGGAGGCGAGCAGCGCGCCCGCCGTGAGCACCGCCGAGCCGAGCACGGGCAGCGGGCTCAGGCACCGGCCCAGCTCCTCCATCAGCACGTGCACGTCCCGGGCGCCGCCGCCGACACCGCCGTACTCCTCGGGCACGGCCAGCGCGGCCACGCCGATCTGCCCGGCCAACGGCCCCCAGGCCGTGGCTCCCTCGTACCGGTTCAGCAACGATCGTACGGCCGACCGTAGTTCTTCCTGCTCGTCCGTCAGCCTCATCGGGCTGCTCCCCTCGGTGTGTGACGCGGTCGCGGGCGCGTCAGACGGTCAGTACGCGGGCTCGGCACGCGGCCGGGGCGCCCCAGGCGTCGCGCAGCGGTCGTGCCTTGCGGATCCACAGGGACAGGTCCAGTTCGTCGGTGTAGCCGACCGCGCCGTGCAACTGGAGGGCGGTGCGTGCGGCCCGGTGGGCGGCCTCGCCCGCGGTGACCTTGGCGGCGGCGACATCCCGCCCGGCCTCGGCGGAGCCGGCGGCGAGCGCGAGGGCGGCACCGTGGATCAGCGGCTCCGCGAACTCCAGGGCGACCAGGGTGTCTGCCAGCCGGTGCTTGACCGCCTGGAAGGAGCCGATGGGCACCCCGAACTGGGTGCGCTGCTTGACGTACTCGACGGTGCGGGTGAGCAGCGCCCGGCCCAGCCCCAGACACTGGGCCGCGGTGGCCAGCGCGGCCACGTCGGAGGCGTGCGCGGCCGCCGGCACCACCGCGGGGCCCTCGGCGAGCACCGTTCCGCCGGACGGCCGGGACAGGCGCCGCGCCGGATCGGCGGAGGGCTGCGAAGGACCCGGCTTCGCGCCCGCGCGCACCACGTCACCGTCCACGACCAGCACTGTGTCGGCCGCGTCCGCGTCCAGGGCGTACGGGCCGAGGGCGGTCAGGCACAGCGAGGCCACGGTCTCACCGGAGGCGATGCCGGGCAGGTGGGCGGCGGCCGTGTCCGGGTCGCCGAGCCGGTCGAGGAACGCCGCGGCGGCGACCGTCTCCACCAGCGGGCCGGGCACGGCGTGCCGGCCCAACTCGATGAAAGCCGAGGCGAGTTCGAGCGGCAGGGGTCCGAACCCCTCGTGCCGCTCCGGCACCGCCAGGGCGAACACTCCGGCCTCGGCCAGCCGCGTCCACAGGGCCCGCCCCGGTGCGTGGTCCCCGGCGGCCCAGGACCGCACCGTGGCCGGGGTGTGGGAGGAGGCGAGGAGACCGCCGAGGGAGCGGGTGAACTCCCGCTGACCGGCGTCGAGGAAGAACCGCATCACCGGCGTCCCTTCGGCAGGCCGAGCAACCGCTCGGCGATGATGTCGCGCTGGATCTCGTTGGTGCCCGCGTAGATGGGCCCGGCCAGGGAGAACGTGTACCCCTCGGCCCAGGCGCCGTGGTCGGGCGACTCGGGTGCGTGATCGGCGAGTTCGCCGCACGGACCGAGCAGGTCCAGGGCCGTCTCGTGCAGGGCGATGTCCAGCTCGGACCAGTAGATCTTGTTGAGGCTGGAGGCGGCGCCGGCCGGGCCGCCCTCGTCGTGCAGGACGCGGGAGGCGCCCGCGTAGGAGAACAACCGGTAGGCGCGGGCGCCGATCACCGCGTCGGCGACCCGGTCGCGCAGTGCCGTGTCCCCGGGATCGCCGTGTTCGCGCCACAGCGCGGTCAGCCGGTCGGCGGCGGCGGTGAATCGGCCCGGGCTGCGCAGGGTGAGCCCGCGCTCGTCGCCGGTCGTGCTCATCGCCACCCGCCAGCCCTGGCCCACCTCGCCGATGACGTCCTCGTCCGGCACGAACACGTCGTCCAGGAAGAGCTCCGCGAAGGCCGGCCTGCCGTCGAGCCGCCCGATGGGCCGCACCGTGACGCCGTCGGCGTCCAGCGGGAACATCAGGTACGTCAGCCCGCGGTGCGGCCTGCCGGCGTCCGGGTCGCTGCGGAACAGGCCGAAGGCCCGGTCGGCGAACGCGGCCCGCGACGACCAGGTCTTCTGGCCGCTCAGCAGCCAGCCGCCCCCGGTGCGCCGCGCCCTCGAACTGAGCGAGGCCAGGTCGGACCCGGACTCCGGCTCGGACCAGGCCTGCGCCCAGATGACCTCGCCGCTCGCCATCGCGGGCAGGATCCGCGCCCGCTGCTCGGCGGTGCCGTGCTCGAAGAGGGTGGGGGCGAGCAGGTTGATGCCGTTCTGGCTGACCCGCCCGGGGGCGCCGGCGGCGAAGTACTCCTCCTCGAAGACCATCCAGCGCAGGATCGAGGCACCCCGCCCGCCGAACTCCTCGGGCCAGGACACCACCGACCAGCGGTCGGCGGCCAGTTCGGCCTCCCACCGCCGGTGCGCGGCGAAACCCTCGGCGCTCTCCAGGGACGGCAGGGGGGTGGCCGGCACGTGCGCCGCCAGCCAGGCACGGGCCTCGGCGCGGAACGCCTCGTCCGCCTCGCTGAAGTCGAGGTCCATCAGCCGCCCGCCTTCTTCATCGCCTTGATGTCCACGCCGCCGAGCGCGTCCGTCGCGGTCTCGGCGTTGTGCGCGTGCGCGAGGTGGTGCAGACCGAAGACCGAATCCATGCCGGCGTGCAGGCCCTGGAGGTCCTCGGCCTGGTTCACGGCGCGCTTGGTCAGCGCGAGACCGAGGCGCGGCATCTCGGCCACACGCAGTGCCAGCGTCTTCGTCTCGGCGGCCAGCTCCTCCCGCGGCACGACCCGGTTGACCATGCCGACCTCGTACGCGCGCCGGGCGCTCATGCGGTCGCCGGTGAAGAGGAACTCCTTGGCGACGCGCGGCGGCATCACCCACGGGTGGGCGAAGTACTCTACGCCCGGGATGCCCATCCGCACCACCGGGTCGGCGAAGAACGCGTCCTCGGAGGCGACGATCAGGTCGCACACCCAGGCGAGCATCAGCCCGCCCGCCACACAGGCGCCCTGCACGGAGGCGACGACCGGCTTGGGCAGCTCCCGCCAGCGTCGGCACATGCCGAGGTACACCTCGGACTCGCGGGCGAACCGGCTCTCCGCGCCCTGCTTGTCCGAGTGGTCCCACCACAGTCCCGCGCGGCGCTCGAACGGCAGGTGGGAGTCCCGTCCGGGGGTGCCGATGTCGTGACCGGCGGAGAAGTGCCTGCCCGCGCCGGCCAGCACGACGGTCTTGACCTCGTCGTCCTCGGCCGCGCGGTAGAACGCCCGGTCCAGGGCGTAGGTCATCGCGGAGTTCTGGGCGTTGCGGTACTCGGGCCGGTTCATGGTGACCGTCGCGACCGGGCCCCGCTTCTCGTAGCGGACGGGCACGTCGGAGGCGGCGGGCGGCTCGGACGCGTCGGGCGCGTCCGGCGCCTCGGGTCCGTGGTGGTGGGCAGCGGACATCAGGCCCTCCTTCCCTAACAAGTGTTTGGTAGATTAACGTAACGGCATGAGCAGCGTCGAGGAGTTCCGCGCCGAGATCCGCGGCTGGCTGGCCGCCCACCTCACCGGCGCCTTCGCGGGCCTGCGGGGCCGCGGCGGGCCCGGCCGCGAGCACGAGGTCTTCGCCGAGAGGCTGGAGTGGGAGAGGCACATGGCCGCCGCCGGCTGGACCTGCGTCGGCTGGCCCGAGGAGTACGGCGGCCGCGGTGCGAGCCTCGAACAGCAGGTCGCCTTTCACGAGGAATACGCCCTGGCCGACGCCCCCGCCCGGGTCAACCACATCGCCGAGCAGCTGCTCGGCCCCACCCTGATCGCCTTCGGCACCCCCGGGCAGCGGGCCAGGTTCCTGCCGCCGATCGTCGCCGCCGAGGAACTGTGGTGCCAGGGCTACAGCGAGCCCGACGCGGGCTCCGACCTGGCGAACGTCCGGACCAGGGCCGTTCACGAGGGCGACGACTGGGTGGTCACCGGGCAGAAGATCTGGACGTCACTCGCCCACGAGTCGCAGTGGTGCTTCGTCGTCGCCCGCACCGAACCGGGCTCGCAGCGCCACAAGGGGCTGTCCTACCTGCTGGTCCCGCTGGATCAGCCCGGGGTCGACATCCGCCCCATCACCCAGCTGACCGGCACCTCCGAGTTCAACGAGGTCTTCTTCGACGGCGCCCGCACCCGCGCCGAGCACATCGTCGGCGCCCCCGGCGACGGCTGGCGGGTGGCCATGGCCACCCTCGGTTTCGAGCGCGGCGTCTCCACCCTCGGCCAGCAGGTCGGCTTCCGGCGCGAGCTGGAGACCCTCATCGAGGCGGCGAAACGCAACGGCTCGGCGGACGACCCGCTGATCCGCGACCGGCTCGCCCGCGCCTGGACGGGCCTGGAGACCATCCGCTGCAACGCCCTGCGGATGCTCGGCGGCGTGGCGGACGGCGCACCGGGGCCCGAGGCGTCCATCGGCAAGATCTTCTGGGCCACCTGGCACCGTGAGCTGGGCGAACTCGCCATGGACGTGTGCGGTGCCGGCGGCATGCTCGCCGCCGGCGACCCCTACGACCTGGACGACTGGCAGCGGCTGTTCCTCTTCTCCCGCTCCGACACCATCTACGCCGGGTCCAACGAGATCCAGCGCAACATCATCGCCGAGCGCGTCCTCGGCCTGCCCAAGGAGGCCCGCCCGTGACCCCGAAGCCGCCGACTCCGGTACCGGGGCACGCCCTGCTGGCCGGACGCACCGCCGTGATCACCGCCGCCGCGGGTGCCGGGATCGGCGGCGCCACTGCCCGCAGGTTCCTGGAGGAGGGCGCCCGCGTCGTCATCGGTGACGCACACGCACGACGCCTGCGGGAGAGTGCCGCAGCCCTCCGTGACGAGTTCGGCGCCGGCAACGTCGCCGCCCTGCCCTGCGACGTCACCGACGAAGACCAGGTCGACGCCTTGTTCGCGCTCGCCGCCGAACACCACGGCGGCCTGGACATCGTCGTCAACAACGCCGGGCTCGGTGGCACCGCCGACCTCGTCCACATGACGGACGAGCAGTGGTCCAGGGTCCTGGACGTCACGCTGGGCGGCACCTTCCGCTGCACCCGTGCCGCCTTGCGCCGGCTCAAGGAACAGGACGGCGAGGGCGTCGTCGTCAACAACGCCTCCGTCATCGGCTGGCGGGCCCAGCGCGGCCAGGCCCACTACGCCGCAGCCAAGGCCGGCGTCATGGCCCTCACCCGGTGCGCCGCCCTGGAGGCCGCCGACTTCGGCGTACGGGTCAACGCCGTCGCCCCGAGCCTCGCCATGCACCCGCACCTGGCGAAGGTCACCACCCCCGAACTGCTCGCCGAGCTGACCGAACGCGAGGCCTTCGGCCGGTACGCCGAGCCCTGGGAGATCGCCAACGTCATCGTCTTCCTGGCCAGCGGCTACTCGTCGTACATGACCGGTGAGACGGTCTCCGTCAGCAGTCAGAGAGCATGAGCGGATGAAGAACAACTCCGCCGCCTCGTCATCGTCCGCCGCCTCCTCGGCCCCGGCCCCGTCCGCCGTGGAGCGCCGCGCCGAGATCCTGGCCACCGCCGCCCAGGTCTTCGCCGACCAGGGCTACAACGCCACCACGGTGCGCCGCATCGCCGACGCCGCCGGGATGCTCGCGGGCAGCCTCTACTACCACTTCGACTCCAAGGAGTCGATGCTGGACGAGATCCTCACCGCCTTCCTGGACGAACTGTGGGCCGGCTACGACACCGTGCTCGCCGCCGAACTCGGACCGCGGGAGACCATCGAGGCCCTCGTCACCGAGTCCT
Organism: Streptomyces diastaticus subsp. diastaticus; assembly: GCF_011170125.1. Classification (NCBI taxonomy): domain Bacteria; kingdom Bacillati; phylum Actinomycetota; class Actinomycetes; order Kitasatosporales; family Streptomycetaceae; genus Streptomyces; species Streptomyces diastaticus. Next base: position 1,984,405 of record NZ_BLLN01000003.1, read on the forward strand.
TCCGGCAGATCGACCGGCACGGTCCCGCGGTCGCCATCTACCAGAAGGAATCCAGGCACCTCGCCGTCCAGCCGCGCTTCGGCTACCTCTCCGACTCCCAGACGAAGTTCGAGAACGCCTGGCTGCGCACCCTGGAACGCGGCGTCGCCGAGCACGTCTTCCGTGCCGACCTCGACGTGCGGCTCGTCTACCGGTTCGTGCGCGACACCGTATGGGTCGCCGCCTCCTGGTACCGCCCCGGCGGCATCCACAGCCCGGAGGAGATCGCCCGCCAGTACCTGTCCATGGTCCTGGAAGGCATCACTCCGCGCACCTGACGCACCACCGCCCATCTGACGAAGGACATGAAGGAGCAGCCATGGCCGAGGCCTACATCGTCGAAGCGGTCCGCACCCCGGTGGGCCGGCGCAGGGGAGGGCTGTCCGCCGCCCACCCCGCCGACCTCGGCGCGCACGTGATCACGGCGCTGGTCGAGCGCACCGGCGTCGACCCGTCGGCCGTCGACGACGTCGTCTTCGGCTGCCTGGACACCGTCGGCCCGCAGGCCGGGGACATCGCCCGCACCGCGTGGCTCGCCGCCGGCCTGCCCGAGGAGGTGCCCGGCACCACCGTCGACCGGCAGTGCGGCTCCTCCCAGCAGGCCGTGCACTTCGCCGCCCAGGGCGTGCTCTCCGGCACCCAGGACCTGGTCGTCGCCGGGGGCACGCAGAACATGTCGATGATCCCCATCGCCTTCGCCAGCCGCCAGGCCGCCGAGCCCCTCGGTCTCACCGACGGTCCCTACGCCGGCTCCGAGGGCTGGCGCGCCCGCTACGGCGACGCGCCCGTCAACCAGTTCCACGGCGCCGAACTCATCGCCGCGCAATGGGGCATCACCCGCGAGGACATGGAGCACTTCGCCCTGCGCTCGCACCAGCGCGCCGTGCGCGCCCTCGACGAGGGCCGCTTCGTCCGCGAGACCGTCGCCTACGGTGACGTCACCGCGGACGAGGGCCCCCGCCGCGACACCTCGCTGGAGAAGATGGCGGGCCTGAAGCCGGTCGTCGAGGGCGGGCGGATCACCGCGGGCGTCGCCTCCCAGGTCTCCGACGGCGCCTCCGCGCTGCTCATCGCCTCCGAGCGCGCCGTCGCCGAGCACGGCCTCACCCCCCGCGCCCGCGTCCACCACCTGTCGGTGCGCGGCGAGGACCCGATCCGGATGCTGTCGGCACCGATCCCGGCGACGGCGTACGCGCTGAAGAAGGCCGGGATGTCCCTCGACGACATCGACCTCGTCGAGATCAACGAGGCCTTCGCCCCCGTCGTCCTGGCCTGGCTCAAGGAGACCGGCGCCGACCCGGACAAGGTCAACGTCAACGGCGGCGCCATCGCGCTCGGCCACCCTCTCGGCGCCACCGGCACCAAGCTGATGACGACCCTCCTGCACGAACTGGAGCGCACCGGGGGCCGCTACGGCCTCCAGACCATGTGCGAGGGCGGCGGCCAGGCCAACGTCACCGTCATCGAACGCCTCTGACCGCCCGCGGCGCCGGCAGCCCCTCGCCCGGGGCCGCCGGCCCGGCCCACCTGGTGGTCACCGCCTGCGGCGAGCGGCGCGGGTGGGGGAGGTACCGGCCCCTCGGCCTTCGGCCTTCGGCCGCCGGGACACCATCGAGAACGCCGCCCCGTCAGGAGCCGCGTGCCGGAGGAAGGCCGCCCACTTCGCGCGGCTGACACGTGACGTGGCTCCGGCGGCAGGGCCCCTGGGGTCCCGGACGAACACCGGGACGCGGGCGCGGGCCCTTCCTCCAGGCAGCCACCGCCGCACGATCCGCTGTGACGCTCCTACGCGAGGCGGGGAAGAGCTGGACGGGGGCCGGACGGGGTCGGTGCGGCCGGAAACGTTCCGGTCGCACCGACCCCGAGCCCGTGTTCCCCGGTCTCAGTCCGCCCCCGGCAGGGACTTCAGCGCGGTCCGCGCCTCCTCCAGGACCCGGTCGACCAGTTCCGCGCACGACGGCAGGTCGTCGATCAGGCCCGCCACCTGGCCCGAGGCCATCACGCCGATGTCCGTGCGGCCCTCGACCAGTGAGGCCTTGAGCAGCATCGGGGTGTTGGCGGCCAGCAGCACCTGGCTCCAGGTCAGCTCCTTGCCGTGCTTCATCGCCAGGCCGTCCCGGACCAGTTGGAGCCAGGACGCCCCGGACTCCTCGCGGAACGCCGCGGCGTGCCGCACCGAACGCAGCAGCGCGGCCGCGCGGCCGGAGTGTTCCAGCGAGTCGACCATCTCGGTACGGAGCATGCGGTGCGGCAGCCCGTCGACCCGCGTGGTGACCGTCACGTCCTTGACGCCGGCTGCCAGGTACCTCGCCTTCACCGCGTCGGGGACGGTGCTGTCGGAGGTGAGCAGGAAGCGCGTGCCCATCCCGATGCCGGCCGCCCCGTAGGCGAGCGCGGCGACCAGGCCGCGGCCGTCGTGGAAACCGCCGGCCGCGATCACCGGGATGCCGACCGCGTCCACGACCTGGGGGAGGAGCACCGTGGTGGCCACGTCGCCGGTGTGGCCGCCGCCCTCGCCGCCCTGCACCATGACCGCGTCCGCGCCCCACGCGGCGACCTTCTCCGCGTGACGGCGGGCGCCGACCGAGGGGATGACGACGACGCCGGCGTCCTTGAGGCGCGCGATCAGGTCCTTGGACGGGGCGAGGGCGAAGGACGCCACCGGCACCCCCTCCTCGACGATGACCCGCACCCGTTCCCCGGCGTCGGCCGCGTCGGCCCGCAGATTGACGCCGAACGGCGCGTCCGTACGGGACTTGACCTCCCGCACCGCCGAACGCAACCGCTCCACGCTCATGGTGGCGGAGGCGAGGACACCGAGGGCACCGGCGTTCGCCGACGCCGACACGAGCCGGGGGCCGGCCACCCAGCCCATGCCGGTCTGCACGATGGGGTACCGCACCCCGGTCAGCTCGGTGAGGGGCGTCGCGAAGGGCCCGGAACCCTCCCCGCTCACGCCGGGACCTCCCGCTCCCGAAGCCCCTTCGGGTCGACGACCTCGCGGATCAGCCGCAACTCCGCCTCGGTGGGCTCCCGGGTGCACGGCACCTCGTCGGGGACGGTGAGGGCGAAGCCGGTGGCCTCGGCCACCTGCCCGACGGTGACCCCGGGGTGCAGGGAGCGCAGCCGCATCGTGCGGTCGGGGGTCTCGAAGTCGAAGACGCCCAGGTCGGTGACCACCTCGGTGACGCGGTGGTAGCGGGTCGCGGACGGCCCGGCAGCCGCGGCCCGGTCGTACCCGACGCCGCTGACCATGTCGACGCGCTCGACGAACACCCGCGCCGAGTGCTTCGGGATCCAGTAACTCGTCGGGTTGTTCAGGGTGTTGACCGGCGCCCCGCGCACGCCGAGCAACTGGCGGGTGGGCCTGGCCCAGTCGCCGACGCAGGAGATGTTCTGGTTGCCGTACCGGTCGATCTGGCTCGCGCCCATCATCACGTGGCGGCGGCCGGTGGCCGTCAGCGCGAGGTGCTGGCGGAACGGCAGCCACCCCTCCACCGCCCCCGGCCGCTGCCCGAGGGCGGGCACGTCCGCCATGAGCAGCGCCTCCCCGTCGGTCAGCAACAGGTCGGGGGAGAAGGTGAGTTTCGCCAGGCGCGCCCCGACGGCCGGGACGGTGCCCATCGGGCTGGCCAGGATCTCCCCGGCGCCGCGCCATGCCTCGGCGCAGGCCACCACGCAGTACTCGGCGCGGGTCGCCGCGGGCCGGGCGGTCTCGGTGGCGCTCATGCGTCCTCCTGCTGTTCCTGGTGGAACGCCGTGACGGCGGTCTGGTAGGCGGCCTCGTCACCCGAGAGGAACCGGGCGGCGAAGGCCGGCCACGCCCCGGGCTCGCGGGCGGCGCGGACGTAGGCCCGCTGGAACTCCTCGTCCCGGGCGTGGTCGGGCTCGCAGGACGTGAAGTGCGCGCCGTTGGGTGTCTCCACGACGCCGTCCACGAACAGGCGCTTGACCAGCAGGGTCTGTGGCCCGTGCTCCTTGAGCAGCTCCGCGGTCTCCACGATCCGCTCGCAGGAGACGTAGGCGTGGTCGGCGGCCTCGCAGAACAGGTCGTCGAAGTACGGGTCGGGGCCCAGGTACTGGCCGTTGCCCCGGGCGTCGGCGCGGTTGAGGTGGACCAGGGCCGCGTCCAGGCGCAGGGCCGGGGCCGCGACCAGCTCCTCCCCGTCGGCGTAGGGCGAACGGACCGTGCGCAGCGAGGGGTTGACCTTCATCACGTCCGAGCCGATCCCCGCCCGCACGGGGATGAACGGCAGGCGCTGCGCACCGGCCGTCAGCCCCCACATGAGCATCGCCTCGTCCAGCTCCACCATCTCGAAGGCCCCGCGCTGCCGGGAGGCGGTGAAGTGCGGCTCCAGGGGTATGGAGTCCAGGGTGCCGAAGGCCGCGACCAGTCTGCGGATCTTCCCCGCGGCGGCGAGCAGACCGACGTCGGGGCCGCCGTACGACACCACCGTCAGGTCCGTCACGTCCGAGCGCAGCAGCGCCCGCACCAGCGCCATCGGCTTGCGGCGCGAGCCCCAGCCGCCGATGCCGACCGTCATGCCGCTGCGCAGCCGGCCGACGACCTCGTCCGCCGTCATCGTCTTGTCCTGGCTCACGCGCGCCGCTCCTTGTCCGTGCCGAAGGTGTCGCGTACGCGGTCGGCGACCCCGCTGAGGCCGGCCTCGAAGGTGAAGCCCTGCTCGAAGCGGTAGCTGCGGCGTACGTCGACGGGGTCGATGCCGTTGATGGCGGCCTTGGCCAGCCGGATCAGCTGGCCGTCCTTGGCGGCGATCTCGCCCGCCAGTTCCAGGGCGGCATCCCGCAGTTCCGCGCGCGGGACCACGCGCCACACCGAGCCGTGCCGGTGCAGTTCCCCGGCGGTCACGGTGCGGGAGGTGTAGTACAGGGCCCGCATCAGGTGCTGCGGGACCAGCCGGGCGAGATGTGTGGCCGCGCCGAGCGCACCGCGGTCCAGCTCGGGGAGCCCGAACGTGGCGTCGTCCGACGCCACGATCGCGTCCGCGTTGCCGACCAGCCCGATGCCGCCGCCCAGGCAGAATCCGTGCACCGCGGCCACCACGGGGACCTCGCACTCGTAGACCGCGGCGAATGCCTCGAAGCAGCCGCGGTTGGCCCCGACCAGCGCGCCGTGCCCGTCCTCGCGCTGGATCTCCTTGATGTCCACGCCCGCGTTGAACCCGCGCCCCTCGGCGATGAGCACCACGCAGCGCACCTCGGGGTCCGCGCCGGCCGCGCGCACCGCGGCGGCCAGCTCGTACCAGCCCCGCACGGGGAGGGCGTTGACCGGGGGGAAGTCCACGGTGACGACGGCGACGCCCTTTTCGGGGGCGGAGGTGGAGACACCCATGAGCAGATCAGCTACCTTTCCACCAAACGTTTGTTAGGCAGAAGGTAGCAGTGACACGAACGCCGGGGGAGTGCCCCGTGCCACTGAGCGGTACGGCGCATCCCCGGACCCTCCCGAAAGGACACCGTCATGCCCTCACCGACCGCCCTGTGCGCCGGCCGTGTCGTCGCCGTCACCGGCGCGGGCCGCGGACTCGGCCGCGCCCACGCCCTGGCCTTCGCCGCCGAGGGCGCGAAAGTCGTCGTCAACGACCTCGGCGTGGGCCTGGACGGCTCCGGCGCCGGCAGCGGCCCCGCGCACGAGGTCGTCGAGGAGATCCGCGCGGCCGGCGGCGAGGCCGTCGCGCACGGCGGCGACATCGCCACCGCCGACGGGGCCGCCTCCCTCGTCGCCGCCGCCCTCGACTCCTTCGGCCGGCTCGACACCCTGGTGAACAACGCCGGATTCCTTCGGGACCGGATGCTGGTGAACCTGGACGAGGACGACTGGGACGCGGTGATGCGCGTCCACCTCAAGGGCCACTTCCTGCCGCTCAAGCACGCGGCGGCGCACTGGCGCACCGAGGCGAAGGCGGGCCGTGTTCCCGAGGCACACGTGATCAACACCAGCTCCGGGGCGGGCCTGCTGGGCAGCGTCGGCCAGGGCAACTACGCCGCGGCCAAGGCGGGCATCGTGGGCCTGACCCTGGTCGCCGCCGCCGAGATGGGCCGCTACGGCGTCCAGGTCAACGCCGTCGCCCCGGCCGCCCGGACCAGGATGACCGAGGAGACCTTCGCCGGGACCATGGCGGCGCCCGGCGGGAGCGGCTTCGACGCGATGGCCCCGGAGAACGTGTCGCCGCTCGTCGTGTGGCTCGGCTCGACCGCCTCGGCCGGGGTGAGCGGCCGCGTCTTCGAGGCGGAGGCGGGCCGCATCACCGTGATGGAGGGCTGGCGCCCCGGCCCCACCGCCGACAAGGGCGCCCGCTGGACCCCGGCCGAGGCGGGGGAGACGGCGACGAAGCTCCTTGCCGCCGCCGGGACGCCCGAGCCGGTGTACGGCGCCCGCTGACCGCCCGGCCGGCCGGGCGGTCCAAGCGGATCCCGCCCCGGCCGGCCGCACCGCCGGCCTCTCCAAAGAGGGCCCCCGCCCCTGCCGGGAGGTCTGTGCCCGGTGCCCGGTGTCGTCCCGCGTCCGGCATCGCCGCTCGTTCAGCCCGCCGCCGGTTCCCCGTGCGCCCCGCGCGCCAGCAGGGCAGGGGACTCGGGGCGGCCGTCCAGGACCCGGTTGGTGCGGGTGACCACCTCCCACCCGGGGCCGGCGTCCATGCGGCGCAGACACCAGTGGTTGGCGGTCGCCCGGCGCACCACGTACCGGCCCTCCTCGTGCACCACCATCAGCGAGTGGCACACCGCGACCGCCTCGTCGCCGTCCACCGTGATGTGCGGCGGCCCCACGACGTGCGCGCAGCCCTGCCTGATCCAGCCCTGGTGCGCGGCGGACCGCACCATCGCGCCGATCCGCTCCTGGCCCGCGAGGAAGAGTTCGTCGATGTCGTAGACACCGTCCGTTGCCCAGAGGGCGGCGACACCGTCCGCGTCGCCGCCGTCGACCAGCGGTCCGTACGAGGCCATCATCCTGGCGATGTCCCGCTCGTCCTCCAGACGCCGCAGGCGCGCCTCGAAGCCGTCCGGCAGCCGCTCGCTCATGCCGCGGCCCCCTCGTCCGCCGCGACATCCGGGAGCTGCGCGATCTCCGCCAGAGCCGCCAACTGCTCGACGTAGTGACTCGCCGACTCGGCGGCCAGTGCCACGCTGACCAGCGTCGCCCCCGCCTCGGAGACGCCGCGCAGCGCCCTCGCCGCGGCGTCCGCGTCGCCGGACGGATCCAGCGGGCGCCCCGCGCTCAGCACCACCTCGAAGCCCGCCGGCAGCGGCGCCGCGCAGACCATCTCGCGCAGCCGGTCCAGCGGCAGCCCGAACGGCACCCAGCCGTCTCCGTACGTCACGGCCCTGCGCAGCGACCGCGGCGTACGGCCGCCGATCCACAACGGCACCGACTCCTGCACGGCGTGCGGCTCCACCACGAACCCCTCGTAGTCGAAGTGCTCCCCGTGGTACGCGGGCTCACGGCGGGACAGTGAGGCCCGCAGTGCCGCGAGCGCGTCGTCGGCGATCCCGCCGCGTCCTTCGAAGGCGGCGCCGAGCAGGCGGAACTCCTCCTCCAGACTCCCCACACCGAACCCGAGCACCAGCCGTCCGCCCGAGACCCGGTCGAGCGTGCCGTAGCGCTTGGCGAGCGCCAGCGGGTGGTGGTAGCCCAGCACCAGGACCTGGGTGGCGAGCCGGATGCGGCGGGTGCGGGCGGCGAGGTAGCCGAAGGTGGCGAGCGGGTCCCAGTAGGTCCCGCCCCGCTGCTCGGCGACCTCCACGGGCACCGCCACATGCTCCGAGCAGGTCAGATGGTGGAATCCGAGCCGGTCGGCGGCCTCGGCGACCGCCCCCAGCTCCTCGATGCCGGCGCCCCGCTCCCACGGGGAGTGGACCCCGGGCACGGCGGTGACGACAGGACTGGTGATGCCGATCCGCATGAGGGGACCTCTTTCGGAAGCGGGGGAGGGGAGGGAAGGGGGAGAACCATCCAAGTCCGCACCCCGTGCCTCGTGCCGCCCGGTCCCACTGACCGGAACGCCGCGCACCGCCCCAGCACCGCAGGCGGAAACATCGGCGGCCGACGGAAGGACCCCTGACCGTGCCCCGGACCAGCGGCGAAAGAGCTCCCGCACACCCCACCTCCGCCAAGCAGCGTCAGCGCCACGCCCGGATGCTGCGAAGCGCGGCGCGCCTCGGCGCGCAGTACGGCCTCGAACGGGTGCAGATGCACGACGTGGCCAGGGAGGCGGACGTCGCGATCGCCACCCTGTACCGCTACTTCCCGTCCAAGACGCACCTCTTCGCGGCGGTCATGCACGCCCAGGTGCTCCGCCTGGCCGCCGACACGCCACCGCCCGCACCGGGTGCCGGCCCCGTGGCGGCCGTGACCGAACTGCTCACCGGGGCGAGCCGGCAGCTCTTCGAACAGCCGCTACTGGCCCTCGCGATGATGCGGGCCAACAACGTCGCGCCCGTCGACGGCAGCGGCCGGGCCCGCCGCACCGACGAGGTCCTCGCCGACCTGATGCTGCGCACGGCAGGGGTGCACGAGCCCACCGAGCGGGACCAGCGCGTGGTCCGCATCCTCCAACAGGCCTGGTACGGCCTGCTCACCACCGTCCTCTACGAGCGTTCCCCGCCCGAGGCGGCGCACGACGGCATCAGGCTGGCCTGCCGCCTCCTGCTCGGCCCGCCCGGTGACCGGGAGCGCAGCGGTCCCCTCGGCCCGCGGTGCCTACGGTGCGCGAAAGGACATTGACCGACACGAGGAGTCCTCATGCCCCGCACCATCGTCGTCACCGGGTCCGGCTCCGGGATCGGTGCCGCCCTCGCCACCCTCTTCCGCGACCGGGGCGACCGGGTGATCGGCGTCGACCTGCGGGGCGGCGAGATCGACGCGGACCTGTCCACCGCGCAGGGCCGCGCCCGGGCGGCGGCGGCCGCCGCCCGGGCCGCCGGGGGAGTGGTGGACGCGGTCGTCACCTGTGCCGGCGTCTCCGTACCGGGCGGAGCCATGGTGAGCGTCAACTACTTCGGCACCACCGAGTTCGTCACGGCGCTGCGCCCGGCGCTCGCCGCGGCGCCGCGTGCCCGGGTCGTGCTGATCGGCTCGGTCTCCGGCACCCAGCCCCACGACCCGGCCGTCGTCGCCGCCTGCCTGGCCGGCGACGAGGACAAGGCATTGACACTCGCCGGGCGGGCCATCGCCGGCGGCCGCGCCCAGCAGCTCTACCCCTCGTCCAAGGCGGCGCTCGCCCAGTGGGCGCGGCGTACCGCGGTGGCCGAGGGCTGGGCCGACGCGGGCATCCCGGTGAACGTCGTCGCACCGGGCATCGTGCTGACCCCGATGAGCGCCGGCCTCTTCGACGACCCGAGGATGAAGAAGATCATGGACAAGGCGGTCCCCATGCCGCTGAACGGCTACTCCCGGCCGGAGGACATCGCGCGAGTCGTCCTCTTCCTCGCCTCGGACGCCAACAGCCACATCACCGGTCAGGTGCTCTACGTCGACGGAGGCGCCGAGGCGACGCTGCGCGGACCCGAGGACTTCTGAGGAGCCCCCTCCCCTCCCCTCCCCTCAGCACAAGGTGCCCCGGTCAGCACAAGGCGCCCCGGGCCGGTCACGTCGGCCGGGGCGCCTCCCGCACCCGTCCGGGGGCCCGCCGCGGAGCCCTCAGACCTTCACCGAGTGCCGGATGACTTTCCCGGTCGCGTTGCGCGGCAGTCCCTCCGTGGTCAGCCGCCAGCGCTCCGGCACCTTGAAGTGGGCCAGCTCGTTCGCCGCGTACTCCCGCAGCGCCTCCTCGGTCGCCGTCGCCCCCGGCCGGAGCACCACCACGGCGGCCACCCCCTGGCCGAACTCGGGATGCGGGACGCCGATCACCAGGCACTCGCTGACGTCCGGGTGCTCGGCGAGCACCGTCTCGATCTCGGCGGGATAGACGTTCTCACCGCCGCGGATGATGAGGTCCGAGCGGCGGCTGACCAGGAACAACCGGCCCTCGCGCAGGCACCCCAGGTCCCCGGTGCGCAGCCAGCGGTCCGTTCCGATGGTGTCGGCGGTGGCCTCGGGGTCGTTCCAGTAGCCCAGCATGTTGTACATGCTGCGCACCCACACCTCGCCCTCCTCGCCCTCACCGAGGACCTCTCCCAAGGGATCGCGGATCTCCAGTCGCACGCCGGTCACGGGCCGGCCGAGAGTGCCGGGCGCCACCGCCAGGTCCGCGGGACTCGCGGCGGCCACGGCGGTACAGGACTCGGTGAGTCCGTAACTGTCCACCAGTGAGTCCCTCGCGAAGGGCAGCTCCCGCCGCAGCCGCTCCTTGAAGGCCGTCGTCGAGGGAGCCGAGGCCAGCGCGAACGCCGTCAGCGACGACGTGTCGTAGCGGTCCGCCCCGCCGTGTTCGAGCAGCCGGTGCGCCATCGTGGGAACCGCCCCCCAGTTGGTGACGCGCTCCCGCTCGACCATGCCCAGCACGGCGTCGACGTCGAAGGCCCTCTGGTGCAGTGCGACCTTGCTGCCGGTGGCGAGGCGCGGCACCACGAGATTGTGCAGGCTCGCGATGTGGAAGAGCGGCAGGGCGAGCAGGTGGACGCGGTCCTTCGGGGCCGTCGGGTCGCCGGACGCCTGCGACAGCGCGTCGTTGAGCCGGTGGTACTCGATGACGGCCAGCAGGTTGCGGTGGGTGTGCACGGCCCCCTTGGGGCGGCCGGAGGTGCCCGACGTGTAGAGGATGACGGCCGGGTCGTCCTCGGCGACGTCCGCGGACGGCAGCGGCGCCTGCGGGTGAGCCGTCAGGAAACGGCGTACGTCGTCCTCGACGGAGAGCACCGGCACCGCGCAGTCCGCCAGCCGCGCGCACCGCTTGGCGTCGGCCACCACCAGCGCGGGCTCGGCGTTGCTCAGGCCGTGGGCCAACTCGCGCGCGCTCCACCAGGCGTTGAACGCGACGGCCACCGCCCCGATCGACACCGTGGCCCAGAAGACCTGGATCCACTCGGGTGAGTTCGCGGCGGCTATCGCCACCCGGTCGCCCTTGGCGACCCCGTACCGCTCGCGCAGCACCCGTGCCAGTGAGGCGACCTGGGCGGCGTGCTGGGCGTAGGTGAGCCGGCTGTCCGCGGTGACGACGTACTCGCGGTCGGCGTGTGCGACGGAGGCGTGAAGTACCTCGTGCAGGGCCCGCTGCCGATGCGCGAACACCGGCAGCCGGGAACCCAGCACGTCGTCCTCGGTGAGTTCGAACCGGCCGCCCGGGCCGGTGAGCGCGGCCACTCGGGCGCGGGGGGCGGAACGGTGATCCGTGTCGCTGGACATCGGGACTCCTGGTGCGTCGGGAACTCCACTGGGATCGCGGTCGGGGTCAGTTTCGGCCTGGGACGGGACCTGCGTGCTCGGCCGGTTCCGGTCACTGGGACACCGTGACACGGCGTGGAGGGCTGCCCGAAGAGTGGTTCGCACCGGCAGGTCCACGCCCTGCGCGGCTCCCGGTGAGTGGGATACGTCACGTCGACCGGATTTCGTCGGCCGTACCGTCCCCCACCCGGCGTCCCCCACCCGATCCGGCACCGGCTCCCAGCCCCGCTACCGGACACCTGGAGGAACACATGAACCGAGCATCACGGGCGAGAGCCCGCCTCGCCGCGGCCCTGTGCGCGGCCGCCGTGCTCACCTCGGCGTGCGTCTCGTCCGTCGAAGGGGGCGGAGACGAGCGGAAGGCCGAACGCGGCCGCTACACCTTCGGCAAGGTCGGCAGACAGACCGAGGCGGGCGAGCCGGTCCGCGGCGGCACCCTGAACTTCGTCGACTACGCCGAGGCCCGCAGCCTGAGCCCCGCCGTCACCTACGCCACGGGTGCCTCCGGCGGCTCCGCGCTCGCCGCCGTCTACGACGTGCTCATGCGCTACGACACCGCCACCCGGAAGTACGAGCCGTGGCTGGCCGAATCACTGCGCTCCACCGACGACTCCAGGACCTGGACGCTGAAACTCCGCGACGGCGTCACGTTCTCCGACGGCACCCCGCTCGACGCCGCGGCCGTGATCGGCAGCATCGACTGGTACCAGAAGAACAAGGGCGCCGACACCGCACTGCTCGCCCCGAACCTCGCGAGGATGGACGCCCCCGACGACGCCACCGTCGTCTTCACCCTCCGCAACCCCTGGGCCACCTTCCCCGCCATGCTGGCTCAGGCACCCGGCATGATCGTGGCGCCCGCAGCCTACGCCGAGAAGGAGTTCCGGCCGATCGGTGCCGGCGCCTTCACCCTGGGCACGTACCGGCCCCAGGAGGAAATGGTCCTCAAGGCGAACAAGAACTACTGGAAGGGCGAGCCGTACCTCGGCGCGCTGCGCTTCACCTGGCCGCAGTCCGACCGCGCCCGGCTGGACGCGCTGAACGACGGCACCGCCGACGTGGCGTACCTGCGCAGCCCCGAAGCCGTCGACGACGCGGTGAAGGAGGGCCACCCCGGTGAGATGACCCTGACCAGCGTCGGCAGCATGACCACCATCAACACCCGCGAGGGCCGGCCCGGCGCCGACCTCCGGGTCCGCAAGGCCCTGGCCCTGGCCCTCGACCCCGACCTGAACACCGAACGCGCGTACAACGGCAAGGGGCTGCCGGGCCAGGAACTCTTCCCGGCCGAATCGCGCTGGCACTCCGACGTCAAGCCCCTCGGCGTCGACCTCGACGAGGCGAAACGGCTTCTCGCCGAGGCCAGGAAGGACGGCTACGACGGCAAGCTCACCTACATGGACGGCACCGACCCCGTCGGCCGGGCCAACGCCGTCGTCACCAAGGCCATGCTGGAACGCGTCGGTTTCACGGTGGAACTCGACCTGGTCTCCTCCATCGCCGACCGGACCTCGAAGACCTACGTCGAGCACGACTTCGACATCAGCCGCGCCGCCGCCGGCGTCTCGGAGGGCGACCCCTACCACCGCCTGCAGAGCGTCCTGAACTCCCGGAGCCACGGCAACCCCGGCGGCTACGCCAACCCGCGGATGGACGCCCTGCTCGTGAAGTTGCAGGCGGCGAACGGCGAGGCGCAGACCCAGGAGGTCCTCGACGACGTCCAGACGCTGTTCAACGAGGACGTCCCGCTGGTCAACCTCGGTGCCAGCGCCGCCTTCACCGCCTGGGGCGACCACGTGCACGGCATCGAGCCGACCGACGAGTACATGGCCCTCTTCGGCGAGGCCTGGCTCAGCGAGTGACCACAGCGGCCCGCCGCCCGGCGGCACCGGGCAGATCTGGAGGAACCATGGGTCCGGCGCTGCGCCGACTGGCCCTTCGGGCGCTGGAACTTCTCGTCGTGCTGTTCATCGCGAGCATCGGGGTCTTCTCCCTGGTCGTCCTGATGCCCGGTGACCCCGCCGTCGACATCCTCGGAGCCGGCCGGGCGCCGTCCGAGTACGCCGCCCTGCGCACCGAACTCGGCCTCGACCAGCCTCTGGCCACCCGCTACTTCGACTGGCTGGGCGGCGCGCTCACCGGCGACCTCGGCCGCTCGGTGGTGCCCCCGCGGAGCGACGTCGCCGGCCGGGTGATGTCCGCCCTGCCCGTCAGCCTCGAGATCGCGGTGCTCGGACTGCTCATCGCCCTGCTGGTCGCGGTGCCGCTGGCCATGTGGTCGGCCTACCGCGAGGGCTCGGCGGCCGACCGGATCATCGGCGCGGGCACCTTCGGTGTGCTGTCCGTGCCCAGCTTCCTGGCCGGACTGCTGCTGATCCTGCTCCTGGTCGACTCCGGCGGCTGGTTCCCGCGTTCCGCCTGGGTGCGGATCGGCGACGGCGACCTGCTCGGCAACCTGCACCACGCCTTCCTGCCCGCGCTGACCGTCGCCCTCGCCGAACTCGCCATGTTCACCCGAGTGCTGCGCGGCGACCTGATCGTGACGCTGCGCGAGGACTACATCCTCGCCGCCCGCGCCAAGGGCATGAACCCGCTGCGCGTCCTGTTCACCGACGCCCTGCGCCCCTCCTCCTTCTCCCTGGTCACCCTGCTCGGGCTGAGCCTGGGCCGGCTGATCGGCGCCACCGTCGTCGTGGAGTACCTCTTCTCGCTGCCCGGCATGGGGACGCTCATCGTCAACGCCGCCAACCAGGGCGACTACCCCATGGTCCAGGGCACCGTGCTCACCGTCGCCGTGATCTACGTGGTGATCAACGCCGGCATCGACCTCTCCTACGGCTACCTCGACCCGAGGACGCGACGTGTCCATGCCTGACATCGCCCCGCGCACGCGGACAGCGTTCCCACCGCCCCCACTCGTCGCCGCGGCCCTGACCGTGGCCGGCCTGGTCCTGCTGGTGTCCGGCGCGACCACGCCCCAACTCGTCACGCCCGCCAAGGCCGCGCTCGCGCTGCTCGGCCTCGGTCTGCTCCTCGCCGGTGCCTCCCGGCTCGGCAAACTGTGGGCGGGGCCCGGCTTCGACGTGGTGTTCTGGTCCGGCGCGGCCTGGCTCCTGCTGCTCGGCCTCGCCATCGTGTGCCTGCCGTGGCTGCCGCTCGCCGAGGACCGGGACGTCGCGAGCACCGTCGCCGCACCCGTGTTCGCCACCCCGACGTTCACCGGCGAGCACCCGCTCGGCACCAACGCCTTCGGCCTCGACCTGCTCGCCCGGTCCCTGTACGGCGCCCGCTCCTCCCTGCTCATCTCGCTGTCGGCGGTCGCCCTCGGCACCGTGGTCGGCGGCGCGATCGGCATGGTCGCGGGCTACTTCCGCAATGGCGTCGACCGGGTGGTGGGTATCGCCACCAACGCGCTGCTCGCCGTGCCCCCGCTGATTCTGCTCATCGCGCTGGCGACCGTGCTCCAGCCGCACCTGGGCAACGTCGCCTTCTCCCTGTCCCTGCTCACCGTCCCGGGCATGGTGCGCCTGGCCCGCGCCACCACGATGGCCCACGCCAACCGGGAGTTCGTCGTCGCCGCCCGCGCCATGGGGGCCACCCGCTCCCGCGTCCTGCTGCGCGAACTGCTGCCCAACGTGCTGCTGCCCCTGCTGTCCCTGGCCGTGGTGATGATCTCGGTGCTCATCGTCGCCGAGGCCTCCCTCAGCTTCCTCGGCCTCGGCATCCAGCCTCCCGCACCGACCTGGGGAAACATGATCGCAGAGGGGGAGGACCGGGTCTTCGAGGAGCACCCGCACATCGTGCTGGTTCCCGGTGCCTTCCTCTTCCTCACCGTGTTCGCCTTCAACATCGTCGGCGAGAAGGCTCGCGGACGCTGGGACTCCCGGAGCGTGAAACTGTGACCCCCGAGCGGCAAAGAGAACCCCTGGAGCCAACGGCCCGGGCCGCCCCGCCCGGGCCCACCGGCGAGGCCCCGCTGCTCGACGCGTCCGCCACGGGCACCGTCTTCCACACACCTCACGGCCCGCTGCGGGCCGTCGACGAGGTCTCGCTGACCCTGGCCGAGGGCGAGACCCTCGGTATCGTCGGGGAGTCGGGATCGGGCAAGTCCGTGCTCGGCCGCACCCTCATGGGCCTGATCACCGACGGCCCCGGCACCACCGTGTCCGGCCGGGTCCTGATCGGCGGCAAGGACGTGCACGCCCTCACCCCCGCCGGACGGCGCGCCCTGTGGGGCACCGAGGTCGCCATGGTCTTCCAGGACCCGATGACCTCCCTCAACCCGGTCAAGAAGGTCGGCACCCACCTCTCCGAGAGCCTCCGGCTGCACCTGCGCCTGAGTCGCGCGGACGCCAGGGACCGGGCCGTGGACCTGCTCCGCCAGGTCGGCATCCCCGAACCCGTCCGGCGGGCCGGCCAGTACCCGCACGAACTCTCCGGCGGCATGCGCCAGCGCGTCGTCATCGCCATGGCCCTCGCCTGCGGCCCACGTCTCCTCATCGCCGACGAGCCCACCACCGCCCTCGACGTCACCGTGCAGAAGCAGATCCTCGACCTGCTGCGCTCGCTCGCCGAGGAACTGCGCATGGCGACCGTCCTCATCAGCCACGACCTCGCCACCGTCGCGGGCCGCACCGACCGCGTCGCCGTCATGTACGCGGGCCGCCTGGTCGAGTACGCGGACACCGCCGCCGTCTTCGACCGCCCCCGCCACCCCTACAGCAGCGCCCTGATCGCGTCCATCCCGCGCCTGGAGCTGCCACCGCACACCCTGCTGCCCGCCATCGAGGGCCACCCGCCCGACCTGCGGCACCCGCCCGCCGGATGCCGCTTCGCCCCACGCTGCGCCCTCGCCGACGCTCGCTGCACCACCGAGTCCCCGCGCCTGACCGCCTACGCCGGTGACCGCGGCGCCGGCGGCCTGGTCGCCTGCCACCACCCGCTGGGCGCCGCCGAGGAGGCCGCCGTATGACCACCACCCGGGACGCCCCCGCGCTGACGGCCACGGACCTCGTCGTCGAGTTCCCCGCCGGACGCGGCCAGAAGGTGCACGCCGTCTCCGGCGTCTGCCTGGAGGTCGCGGCCGGGGAGACCCTCGGCATCCTCGGCGAGTCCGGTTGTGGGAAGTCCACCGTCGGGCGGTCCCTGATCCAGCTGCCGCCCCCCGACGCGGGCACCGTCCGTCTCGGCGACCTCACCCTCACCGGGCTCGCCCCGCGCGCACTGCGGCGCGCCCGCGCCCGGATGCAGATCATCATGCAGGACCCTGTCTCCGCCCTGAACCCCCGCCGCAGGGTCAAGGACCTGGTGTGGGAGGGCCGTTCCATCTGGGGTGCCGGGGACGACCTCCGTGACCAGGAAGCCCGCGTCGACACCGCCCTGCGCGACGTCGGCCTCGACCCCGCGACCGTGCGGGACCGCCGGCCGCACGAACTCTCCGGCGGCCAGTGCCAGCGCGTCTGCGTCGCCCGCGCCCTCATGCTCGATCCCGAGGTGCTGATCTGCGACGAACCCGTCTCCAGCCTCGACGTGTCCGTGCAGGCCCAGATTCTCAACCTCCTTCAGGAGACGACCCGACGGCGTTCACTGAGCATGGTCTTCATCGCCCACGACGTGTCCGTGGTGAAGAACATCAGCGACCGCGTCATGGTCATGTACCTCGGCAAGGTCTGCGAGGTACTGCCCTCCGACGACATGCAGCACGAGGCCGCCCACCCCTACACCCGGCTGCTGCTCGCCTCCCTTCCCCAGGCCCAGCTCGCCCCCGCCGCCCCCGCCGCCGCAGCGCCGGCCGCCGAACTGCCCTCCCCCCTGAACCCGCCGTCGGGCTGCCGTTTCCGAACGCGCTGCCCGCTGGCCACCGACCTGTGCGCCGCCGAGGAACCCGCCCCGCGTGAAATCCGCCCGGGGCACCGGATCGCCTGCCACCACGCCGAACCGAGGAGGAACCGCCCATGACCGCCCACCAGACCCCCGAGCCGCCCACCGAGTCCCGGCCCCCCGCGGTCCCCGATGTCCTGGCCCCCGCCAGACTGGGCCCGCTGGAGCTGCGCAACCGCGTCATCAAGGCCGCGACCTACGAAGGACTCAGCCACAGGTCCCTGGTCACCAAGGACCTCGTGGACTTCCACGTCGGCTACGCCCGCGGCGGCGTCGGGATGACCACCGTCGCGTACTGCGCGGTCGCCAAGGAGGGCCGCACCGACCGCCACCAGATCTACTGGACCGACGAGGCGATGCCCGGCCTGCGCGTCCTCACCGAGGCCGTGCACGCCGAGGGCGCCGCGGTCGCGGCCCAGATCGGACACGCCGGGCCGGTCGCCAACCCCAAGGGCAACGGCGCGCCCGCCCTCTCGCCGTCCAGGCACTTCCACGCCACCACCGTGAGCGTCGCCCAGGAAGCGTCCCTCGACGACATCCGGCGCGTCACCGAGGCCCACGCGGAGGCCGCCCGCCGTGCGGTCGAGGCGGGGTTCGACGCCGTGGAGGTACACCTGGGCCACAACTACCTGGCCAGCTCCTTTCTCAGCCCCCGCGTCAACCGCCGCACCGACGCCTACGGCGGCAGCCTGGCCAACCGCGCCCGGCTGGCCCGGGAGGTCATGCGGGCGGTGTACGACGCGGTCGGCGGGCGCATCGCGGTCATCGCCAAGATGAACATGGACGACGGAGTGCCCGGCGGCTTCTGGCTCGACGAGGCCATCCCCGTGGTGCAGTGGCTCGAACAGGACGGCACCGTCGACGCGCTGGAGATGACCGCCGGAAGCTCCCTGCTCAACCCGATGTACCTCTTC
The DNA here is from genome assembly GCF_011170125.1 of Streptomyces diastaticus subsp. diastaticus. Classification (NCBI taxonomy): domain Bacteria; kingdom Bacillati; phylum Actinomycetota; class Actinomycetes; order Kitasatosporales; family Streptomycetaceae; genus Streptomyces; species Streptomyces diastaticus. Next base: position 2,002,579 of record NZ_BLLN01000003.1, read on the forward strand.
AAGGGGGACGCCCCGCTCAGGGAGTTCGCCGCGGTCATGCCGCAGCCGATGAAGCTCGGGGTGAAGCTGGTCGGCAGCCGCTTCCTGCACAGCTACCCCTACCGGGACGCCTTCCTCCTGGAGGACGCCCGGCAGATCCGGGCCGCGGTGAAGCTGCCGATGATCCTGCTCGGCGGCATCACCGGCAAGCCCGTCATGGACCGTGCCATGAGTGAGGGCTTCGAGTTCGTCGCCATGGCCCGTGCCCTGCTGCGCGAGCCCGACCTGGTCAACCGCCTGCGCGAGGACGCGAGCACCCCCTCGCTGTGCATCCACTGCAACAAGTGCATGCCCACCAACTTCACCGGCACCCGCTGCGTGCTGGTCGACCGCGCCACCACTCGGCGCGAGACCTGGGGCACGCCCGACGGATACGTGGCGTGAGAGGAGAGGCCGGCACGAGGCGTGCAGCGGGGACGACCACCGGCGATCAGCCCGACGCGGTCGCCACGGCCGCCGCCGTACGCAGCGGTGAGACCGACGCCCGCACCGTCACCGAGGAGGCGATCGCCCGCATCGAAGAACGCGACCCCGGGCTCCACGCGGTGGTCCACACCCGGTTCGAGGCCGCCCTCGCGGAGGTCGCCGCAGGCCTGCCCGACGGCCCGCTGCACGGCGTGCCCATGCTGGTCAAGGACCTCGGTACCGAGGTCGAGGGGCTGCCCGCGACCGGCGGCAGCCGCCTCTTCAGCGAGGTCACGGCCCGCCGCGACAGCGAACTGGTCGCCCGCTACCGCCGGGCCGGCGCCGTCATCCTCGGCACCACCAACACCCCGGAGCTGGGCCTCAACGCCTCCACCGAACCGGCGCTGCACGGCCCGACCCGCAATCCGTGGAACCACGCGTACTCGCCCGGGGGCTCCAGCGGCGGCTCGGCGGCAGCCGTGGCGGCCGGGATGGTCCCCGTCGCACACGCGAGCAACGGCGGTGGCTCGATCCGTATCCCGGCGGCGGCCTGCGGTCTGTTCGGCCTCAAGCCGAGCCGTGGCCGGGTCTCGCCCGCGCCGCGGCCCACCACCCTGTCGGGCCTCGTCTCCGCGCACCACGCCCTCACCACCACCGTGCGGGACAGCGCCCTGCTCCTCGACGTCGTCGCCGGCCCGCTGCCCGGGGACGCCTTCGCCGCACCGGACCCGGGGGCCCCGTTCGCGGAACTGGCCCGGCGCGACCCGGGCCGGCTGCGGATCGGCCTGCTCACCACGGTGCCGGACGGCCCCGAGGTGCACCCCGACTGCGCGCGGGCGGCGCGGTCGGCGGCCGAGCTGTGCGCACGCCTGGGACACGAGGTCGTCGAGACCACCGCCCGGTACCGGCCCGCCGACGTCGCGGTCACCTCGGCGATGCTGATGGGTGCCGACGTGGTCTCCCAGATCGACGCCCGGCTGGAGCAACTCGGCAGGCCCCTGGCCGACGACGACATCGAGCCCTTCACCCGCGTCCTGTACGAGAGCTACCGGGCCCGGCCCGCCGCCGACGTCAGCCGGGCGCTGCGCCGCGTGCAGGAGATCGGGTGGGCGGTCGGCGCCGCGTTCGACGAGGTCGACCTGCTGCTCAGCCCGACCCTCGCCCAGCCGACGCCGCCGCTCGGCACCCTGGACACGGCGGACCCCGCGTCGGTCTACCGGCACGCCTCCGTGTACTCCGCCTTCACCAGCTTCTGCAACCTCACCGGAATGCCGGCCATGTCCGTCCCGTTCTTCGGCCCGGACCGCGAAGGGCTGCCGCTCGGCGTCCAGTTCGCCGGGCCGCTCGGCGGCGAGGGCACGCTGCTGGCCCTGGCCGCACAGCTGGAGCGGGCGGCCGCCTGAGACTCCGGCCGGACGCCACCGAGGGCTGCCGGGACACCTGCGGCGGAACCGCGTGGGTGTCCCGGCAGCACCTTCACCGTCACCGACGAGACCGCCCTGGAGTCGCTCGGCCCCGGCATCGGCGCCATGTACGTCCGTTCGCGCACCGTAAACCTGGCGCGCGGGGGACGCTCGACGCCTACGTCCCCGCGCCGCGACCGGGCCGGAGCCGTAGGCGCGGCGCGAGACCGAGCGCGTCGGACCCCTCCAGCCGGCGCCTGACCGCCCACCCCCGGCCCCCCGCCGTCCGGAACCGGGGAGGGCACCGACCACACAGCGGGGTGATCACCGGCCGGGCGCACCAGCATGCCGCCGATGCCCGTCGGCGCAGTGCTGGGCGGAAGGAACCGCGGGGCGCGGTCAGCACGCACCGAACCGGACGACCATGGGCTGGTGGCGACCCAGTGCGCCACCCGCGGTCCGAGGCAAGAGGTGACGGCTCAGGTCCCGGCGATGCGTCAGCGGCCGTGAACCTCACCCCCGCCGGTGTGCGGAGGCCACAGCGGCAACGGACAGCCGGCTTCGCGGTGACCACGGGGGAGGCGCGCCTCCCGGCGTCGGCGCGGCGCGTAGGGGGTTGCACCTTCCGTGGCGGCATGTGATCCGGTGGACTCACGTCCCGCTGCCTTGAGGAAGGTCCCCGCTCATGCATTCGTCTTTCACGCCGCCCCGCCAGGTCAAGATCGGCGCCGCGGCGGCCTTCGTCGGCAGCACGCCACGGGCGATTCGCCACTACCACGAGATCGGGCTGCTCCCCGAGCCGGAGCGGGGCGGCGACGACCGCCGCCGCTACGGGTACGAGGACATGGTCCGCTTGCTGTGGATTCGCAGGATGGCCGACGCCGGGATCGCCCTGGACGACATCCGTGACGCCTTCACCACCCCCCGGACGGCCTCCGTCAGCGCGGACAGCGGGGACGGCATCGCGGGGACCCTGGAGCGGTTGGAGGATTCCCTCGCCGAGCAGGAGGCGGAACTGCGGCGGCAACGGACTACCGTGCAGCGGATGCGCGCCGAAGGCAGCCGGATGGGCCTGCTCTCCGACTTCGTCACCGAACGCCTCAAGAGCCTGCCCGAGGGCTCCCTGCGCCAGGCGGACCTGGACAGTCTGCTGGTCACTGAGCGGATCTTCGGCCCGCTGGGCGCGGCCGTCCAGGCCACCCGCTTCATCGCCCTGGCCACGCATCCCGCTCTGCGGGAGGATTCCGACCGCGTCGACGACGCCGAGGAGGCACTCGACGACAGCGTCGCCGTCGATGATCCACGGGTGCTGCAAGTGGCCGTCGAGCGACACGCCTTCGAAACCGCCCTGCAAACCGTCATCGAGGAGTCCGGCCTGGCCGAGGACGAGGACGCCCTCTTCGACGCCTGGGACGCGTTGCACCCGGCCACCGCCGACGACGGCGAGGGCGACCTCGGCTCCGGCAGGCGGGAGCCTGACTCCATGAGCGCCTTCGAGGCCGTCGGCAGGATGCCCTACGCCTTCTCCCCGGCCCGCCTGCGCTGTGTGGAACTGGCGGAAGAGCTGTCCGCCCGTGCCTCCTCCGGCACGGGAAGCACGGCCTGAAGACCTCCGGACGGAATGATCTCCGAGGTGGTCGGACCGCTCGGGGAGGACTGCGGGCCCGCCGTCGTTCGCGCCCGTCGCCGCCCTGACGACGGCCAGCGGGCAGGGCGAACTCGCACGCGGGTCTGCGCACCGTCGCCGCACATGCTCGTCCGCATCTGGTGGCGTAGGGGCCTGCTCCGTCGGCCGGGTCGGAGGCCAGGGTCACAGGCTCGTCAGGATCTGGGGCGACAGGTTCTTGATCATGGTGTTGGTCCAGCGCATCTGGCGGAGCGTCTGGGGATGGCAGGAGGAGGCGAGGTCGAGCAGCCCGGTGTTCTTGGCGGCTTGTGCGGCCTGCGCGAGCATCTCCCAGCGCAGCGAGTTGTGCGTCGCGGCCAGGTGGAGGTCGCTCAGGTCGCGCAGGAGCAGAAGACCGGGGCCGGGCGAGTGGTCCGGGGGCGCTGCGGCCTCGTGCCGGGGCGTGGCCGACATGACGTCACCGGCGGTGCTGGCCGGATCCTCGGGGTCCAGGCCGTGGTCGGCGGCTGCTTCGGTGAGGCGCCGGACGTGTTCCAGGGACCAGGCGGCCACGTCGGTGGCGACGTGGTGGACCTCGTGTTCCGTGCGATGGCGGCCGGCCACGGCCAGGAGCGCGTCGGCCAGGTGCCGTTCTCCGTGGTGCAGGGCGCACAGGGCCAGTTGGATGCCGTTCACCGGTCGCCTCCCGACGCGTCCCAGGTGCCGGCCGGTGTCTGCGACACGCGTGCTCCCGGTCCTCCGGTGGTGGCCCGGACGCCGGTGGTGTCCTGCGGTGCCGACGCCGTGGTGGTGGGGGCGGGGGCCTGCCCGCCGTCTCCGCGTTCGATGAGGGTGAGGGCGGCCGCGGCCGTCTTGAACAGTGGCTGTTTGGAGGCGGGGTCCCAGTCGGTGATCGTCGTCTCGTTCGCCGCCCGGCCCGGTGTGGTGGCGTCCGGGCCCGAGCCGGCGGGCGTGTCCCAGTAGCCGTAGTGGAACGGCACGAACAGCAGCCCCTGGCGCAACGTCGTGACGCGCAGCCGGCCGCGCAGCGCCCCGCGGGGTGAGCGGACCTCGACCAGGTCGCCCTCGGCGAGGCCCCGTGCCGTGGCGTCGCTCCCACAGATCTCGACCCACACGTCCGGTGCGGCGTCGTTCAGCTGCGGTGCGCGGCCGGTCTTGGTGCGGGTGTGGAAGTGGTAGAGGGTACGGCCCGTCGTCAGCTGGAAGGGGTGGTCCTCGGTGGGCATCTCGTGGGGCGGCCGGTAGCCGGCCGACTTGATCATGGCCCTGCCGTCCGGGTTGAGGGAGCGGTACTCCACCACGCCGTCTGCGGCACCGGTCTCCAGATCCTTGCCGTAGTTCTCACAGACGTCGGGATGGGCCCAGCTGATGCCGTCGGTGTACAGGCGTTCGGTGCCGTCCGGGGCCTGCTCGTTGACCGGCCACTGGATGCCGCCGGCTTCGCGCAGTCTCGCGTGGGTGAGGCCGGTGTAGTCACAGGGCCGTCCGGCGCTGCAGCGCTTCCACGCTTCGAAAGCGGACTCCGGGTCGTCCCAGGTGATCAGCGGCCCGCCGTCCTTGTCGCGGAAGTCCATGCGGCGAGCGTAGTCAAGGAAGATGTCGAGGTCGGTTCGTGCTTCTCCTGGCGGTTCGACGGCCTTGTCGGACAGGTGCACGGTGCGGTCGGCGTTGGTGAACGTGCCGGTCTTCTCGCCCCAGGTGGCCGCCGGCAGCACGACATCGGCGAGCTGTGCCGTCTCGGTGAGGAACAGGTCCTGCACCACGGTGAAGAGCCGCTCCTGAGCGAGGATCGAGCGGACGCGGCCGAGTTCGGGCAGCGAGACGGCCGGGTTGGTGCCACTGACCCACAACATGCGGATCGAGCCCTGTTCGGCGTACCGGAACATCTGCATGGCGTGCGTCGGAGGGGCGTAGTGCGGGATCGTGCTCGGCTCCACGTTCCACACCCTGGCCAGATCGGCCACGTGCGCGTCGTTCTGCCAGTTGCGGAAGCCGGGCAGGTCGCCGTTGGCGCCGCACTCGCGGGTGTTCTGGGCGGTGGGCTGCCCGTTCATCTGCAGCACTCCGGCGCCCGGCCGCCCGAGCATGCCCCGGATCAGATGCAGGTTGTTGACCTGGACGGCGGCTGCGGTGGCCTGGTGGGACTGGTATACACCCTGCAGCACGGTGGACAGCAACCGGCCGGCTCCGCCGAGGAGTTCGGCGGCCTCGCCGATCAGTGCGGCCGGGACGTCACAGATGCCTGCCGCCCACGCCGGGGTGCACTCCGCGACCCGGGCGGCGAGCTCCTCGTACCCGACCGTGTGCGCCTGGACGTACGCGTGGTCGACGTGGCCGTTCCGGATGATCTCGTGCAGCAGGGCGTTGAGCAGTGCGACATTGGTGCCGACACGCGGGGCGAGGTGCACGGCCGCCTTGCGGGCCACCTGGGTGGGGCGCGGGTCCACGCAGAGCAGCCGCGGGGGTTCGGCGCCCTCCAGCCGGTCCAGGATCCGCATCCACTGCACCGGCTGGGTCTCGGCGAGGTTGTGGCCGAAGAGGGCGATGACGTCGGCGTGGTCGATGTCGTCGTAGCTGCCGGGCTGCCCGTCGCAGCCGAAGGTTTCCTTGAGGGCCTCCGCGGCGGTGGAGGTGCACAGCCGCGTGTTGCCGTCGAGATGGTTGGTGCCGACGCCCGCGCGGGCCAGCACCGCCAGGGTGTAGTACTCCTCCAGGAACAGCTGGCCCGAGGTGTAGAAACCGAGGGAGCCGGGGCCGCGCTCTGTCAGCAGCTCCCGTGAGCGGGCCACGACGCGGCCCATCGCGGTCTCCCAGTCGCACTCCACCAGCCGGCCGCCCTCACGCACCAGCGGCCGGGTCAGCCGGTCGGGCGAGGCGTTGGCCTGCCAGCCGAACAGGTCCTTCGGACCGAGCCGGCCTCGGTTGACCCGGTCCACCGCACGCCCTCGCACACCGGCCATCCGGCCGTCCACGACGGCGATGTCCATGGCGTCCCCGTCCGAGTGAAGGATCGAGGCCGCCTGCACCCACTGCTGCACCATGGACGGCTCCACACCGTCGGCGAGGAAGGTGTCCACCCGGACCGGCCACCGCTCGTGCCGGCCGTACGGGACACGGCCGCCCCAGGGGTCGCCGATCCGGTCCACCGAGGACTCCATCACTGCCTCCAGTCCGCCGATCTTCTGACAGGTACCCTCTGCCGGCACCTCCGCCCCGCCACGCCGGCCATTCCCCGGCGTTTTTTCAAGGTAGGGGGCCCCGACCGATTCGGAGCGCCGGGACTCGCTGCACGAGCGGCTCGACGCCGCCGCGCGGCCGGAGGGAAGGAGGCCGCTGCGACCGCCGGTTCTCCATGGTCTGGCGAGCCGGAGCACCAAGACGCGGAGCAACGGGGAAGGTCCCGCCCAAGGTGGTTCAGGTGGCTGCGGCACGCAACAGGCGGCCAGGACGCACCGGCCGCCGGGATGCCGCCGTACGGGCCATGCGGCCCTTCGAAAGGGGCGTCCCCGGCACCGGACGAGGGGACGGGACCAAGCCGTGGCGGCACGGACGGCCACCACGAGAGCGACGGGGCGTCGAGCAGTCCGGCGTCACACCGATGGCGGGCCCCGTCGCCGCGCACGGCGGGAGCCCTGCGCAGCGCGCCGCAGGCCGGTGGTGGCGGGACCTTGAGCCTCCCCTTCTCGCGCGGCGAGTGTTCCCCCGGTTCAGCGACCAGGCGCGGTCAGGATGCCTGACACGGACACATGAGGTTGTGTACCTGTACGAGCTCTTGCGGGGAGCGTGTGGTCACGAAGGCCCGGGAAAGGCGTCATACGTCCTGGTCGAGCGCGTGAGAGGGAAGCGGATCGGTGGAACCGGAGTCGGTACCGAGAACCGGCGGAGGGCCTGCCGGAACAGCCGTCGGCATGGAGCTTGACGTGGCCGGGCTGGAGAAGGCCCTGCGCGAGCGGGTACGCGGCGAGGTCCGCTTCGACGCGGGGAGCCGGGCCGCCTACTCCACCGACGGGTCGAACTACCGGCAGGTGCCGATCGGCGTGGTCGTCCCGCGGGACGTGGACGCCGGGGCCGAGGCCATCGCCGTATGCGCGCGCTTCGGTGCGCCCGTGCTGTCGCGAGGCGGCGGGACCAGTCTCGCCGGGCAGTGCGCCAACACCGCGGTCGTCATCGACTGGACCAAGTACTGCAACCGCCTGGTCTCCCTCGACGCCCAGCGGCGCACCTGCGTGGTGGAGCCGGGAATCGTGCTGGACGAGCTCAACAGACAGCTCTCCGCACACGGGCTGAAGTTCGGCCCCAAGCCCTCCACGCACAGCCACTGCGCCCTGGGCGGCATGATCGGCAACAACTCCTGCGGGGCCTCCGCCCAGGCGTACGGCAAGACCGTGGACAACGTGCGCCGCCTGGAGATCGTGACCTACGACGGGACGCGCTGCTGGGTCGGCCCCACCTCGGACGAGGAGTACCAGGAGGTCGTCGCGGCCGGAGGGCGCCGGGCCGAGCTGTACCAGGGGTTGCGGGACATCATCGACCGCCATGCGGATGACGTCCGGCTGGGTTATCCCGACATCCCCCGGCGGGTGTCGGGATACAACCTCGACTCGCTGTTGCCCGAGAAGGGCTTCGACGTGGCGCGCGCACTGGTCGGCAGCGAAGGCACCCTGGTGACGGTGGTGCGGGCCGAACTCCACCTGGTGCCCGTACCGGCCCACGAGGCCATGGTCGTACTCGGGTACAGCGACATCTGCGCCGCGGCCGACGACGTGCCGCGTCTGCTGGAGCACGGAGCCCCCGAACTGCTGGAGGCCATCGACGGGCGGATGGCCCAGCTCATGCGGCAGGAGCACTCCCATCTTGCCTCGCTGGACGAGTTCCCCGAGGGCGGGAGCTGGCTCCTGGTGCAGTTCAGCGGCGACAGCCAGGAGAGCGCCGACGCCCAGGTACGTGAACTCCTCGACGCTCTGGGCAAGAGCGAGGACGACTCCGACGTGTCGATGTCCGACGACCCGCGACGCGAGCAGAGGATGCTTCGCGCGCGGGAGGCCGGGCTGGGCGTGACCGCGCGGCCGCCGGACGGCAGGGAGACCTGGGAGGGCTGGGAGGACTCTTCGGTGCCGCCGGACCGGCTGGGGGACTACCTGCGCGACCTGCGCGCCCTCTTCTGCGAGTTCGACTACGACGCGGCCTCGCTCTACGGCCACTTCGGCCAGGGCTGTGTCCACACCCGCATCCCGTTCGAGCTGAAGAGGGCCGACGGTGTGGCGGCGTTCCGGTCGTTCCTGTTCCGCGCCGCCGACCTCGTCGTCTCCTACGGCGGGTCCCTCTCCGGTGAGCACGGCGACGGCCAGGCCCGCGGCGAACTGCTGACCCGGATGTTCGGCGAGAGGCTGGTCAGCGCCTTCAGCGAGATGAAGAGACTCTTCGACCCCGACGACCGGATGAACCCGGGCAAGGCCGTCGCCCCCTACCGCGCCGACGAGAACCTGCGCCTGGGGCCACTGTGGCGCCCCCGCGGCGAGCAGACCGCGTTCGCCTACCCCGACGACGACCACTCCTTCACCCGGGCGGTCATGCGCTGCGTCGGCGTCGGCAACTGCCGCAGCCACGAAGGCGGAGTCATGTGCCCCTCCTACCGGGCGACCGGCGAGGAGGAGCACTCCACTCGCGGCCGGTCCCGGCTGCTGTTCGAAATGCTCGGCGGCCACGCCGACTCCGCCGTCACCGACGGATGGCGCTCCACCGAGGTCAAGGACGCCCTCGACCTCTGCCTCGCCTGCAAGGGGTGCAAGTCGGACTGCCCGGTGGGCGTCGACATGGCCACGTACAAGGCCGAGTTCCTGTCCCACCACTACGCCGGCCGACCGCGTCCCGCCGCTCACTACTCGATGGGCTGGCTCCCCCTGTGGGCCCGGCTGTCCCGCCTCGCGCCCCGTCTGACGAACGCGGCACTCGGTGCCCCTGGGGTCGCCCGGCTGGGCAAGCTCCTGGCCGGGATGGCCGGCGAACGCGAAGCGCCCGTTCTCGCCGGGGAGTCCTTCGTCCAGTGGTGGATCGCGCGCGACACCCCCGAACCCGACCCCGCCGATCCGCGGACAGTCGTGCTGTGGCCCGACACGTTCTCCACGTACTTCCACCCCGCGATCGCCAAGGCCGCCGTGCGCGTGCTGGAGGACGCGGGATTCCGCGTCGCCGTGCCCGTCCAGGCCGTGTGCTGCGGACTCACCTGGATCTCCACCGGACAGCTGACCACCGCCAAGAAGGTGCTGCGCCGCACCCTGGACGTACTGCGGCCCTGGATCGAGGCAGGGACACCCGTGGTCGGCCTCGAACCCTCGTGCACCGTCGTCTTCCGCAGCGACGCGGTTGAACTCATGCCGCACGACCAGGACGTCCAGCGGCTGGCCGCGCAGTTCCGGACCTTCGCCGAACTGCTCCTCGACGACACCCCGGAAGGCTGGCAGCCGCCACGGCTCGCCCGGTCGGCCGTCGTCCAGAAGCACTGTCACCAGCACGCGGTGACGAAGTACGACGCCGACCGCGAACTGCTGCGCCGCGCCGGCCTCGACGCCGACGTGCTGGACGAGGGCTGCTGCGGCCTGGCCGGCAACTTCGGCTTCGAACGCGGACACCACGCCCTCTCGATGACGATCGGCGAGCAGGGCGTGCTGCCGGCCGTACGGAACGCACCCGACGAGACGCTCGTCCTGGCGGACGGCTTCAGCTGCCGCACCCAGATCGAGCACGGCGGCACCGGGCGGCGGGCCATGCACCTGGCTGAGGCACTGGCACTCGGGTTGGACGGGCCGCCGCCCGCCGGCCACCCGGAAAGGGCGATCAACCGGCCGGCGCCCGCGGCCGGGGACGCCCGCCTGTTCACGGCAGGCGTGATCGCGGCCGCCGGAGCGGCTGCCGTAGTGGGGTGTGCGCTGCTGGGCCGGTGCCGGCGCGAACGCTGACAAGTCCGCGGGGCACCGGTCCCGCAGGAGAAGGGAGCAGGGAACCGTGTCGATGAAGGTGTCCGACTACGTACTGCAGCGGCTGCGCGAGTGGGAGGTGGACCACGTCTTCTCCTACGCGGGCGACGGCATCAACGGCCTCCTCGCCGCATGGGGCCGAGCCGGCGACGACCCGAAGTTCGTCCAGGCCCGGCACGAGGAGATGGCCGCCTTCGAAGCCGTCGGCTATGCCAAGTTCTCCGGCAAGGCCGGAGTCTGCGCGGCGACCTCGGGGCCCGGCGCCATCCATCTGCTCAACGGGCTGTACGACGCGAAGCTGGACCGTGTCCCCGTGGTCGCGATCGTGGGGCAGACCGATCGCAGCGCCATGGGCGGCTCCTACCAGCAGGAAGTGGACCTGCTGAGCCTGTACAAGGACGTGGCCTCCGACTTCTGCGAGATGGTGACCGTCCCCGAACAGTTGCCCAACGTCATCGACCGGGCCTTCCGCACCGCCTACGGAAGGCGGACGGTGACGGCCGTCATCATTCCCGCGGACGTCCAGGAACTCGACTACTCGCCGCCCACGCACGCCTTCAAAATGGTGCCCTCCAGCCTCGGCCTGTCCCCCTCCGCACCCGTACCGGCCGAGGGGGACCTGGACCGGGCCGCCGAGGTGCTGAACGCGGGCGAGAAGGTCGCCGTCCTGATCGGACAGGGCGCCCGCGGCGCCCGCGCCGAGGTCGAGGCTGTCGCGGACCTCCTCGGCGCCGGCGTGGCCAAGGCACTGCTCGGCAAGGACGTCCTCCCCGACGACCTGCCGTACGTCACCGGCTCGATCGGCCTGCTGGGCACCCGCCCCTCCTACGAACTCATGATGGACTGCGACACTCTGCTCGTCGTCGGATCGAGCTTCCCGTACACGCAGTTCCTGCCGGAGTTCGGCCAGGCCCGCGCCGTCCAGATCGACATCGACCCGCACAACATCGGAATGCGGTACCCCTTCGACGTCAATCTCGTCGGAGACGCGCGGCAGACCCTCAAGGCGCTGCTGCCACACCTGAAGCGGAAGAAGCACGGTACCTGGCGCAAGAAGATCGAGAAGGACACCGCCCGCTGGTGGGACGTCATGGAGCGCCGCGCCGCCGTCGAGGCCGATCCCGTCAACCCGGAGCACGTCGTGCACAGCCTCGACGCGCTCCTGCCGGACGACGTCATCCTGGCCGCCGACTCCGGTTCCGCCGCCAACTGGTACGCCCGCCACCTCCGCATCCGCGGATCCATGCGGGGCTCCCTGTCCGGAACGCTCGCCACGATGGGCCCCGGCGTGCCGTACGTCATCGGTGCCAAGTTCGCCCATCCCGGCCGCCCGGCCCTGGCGATCGTCGGGGACGGCTCCATGCAGATGAACGGCATGGCCGAACTCATCACCGCCGCCAAGTACTGGCAGGAGTGGCAGGACCCGCGGCTCATCGTCGCCGTGCTGAACAACCAGGACCTCAACCAGGTCACCTGGGAGATGCGCGCCATGTCCGGGGCCCCGCAGTTCCTGCCCTCCCAGGCCATTCCCGACGTCCCCTACGCCGACTTCGCACGGTCCATCGGGCTCGGCGGCGTACGGGTCGAGGAGCCCGGCCAGGTGGAGGCGGCATGGCGTCAGGCGCTCGCCGCCGACCGGCCTTTCGTGATCGACTTCCGCACCGACCCGGACGTACCCCCCATCCCGCCCCATGCCACCCGGGAACAGGCCGAAGCTGTCGTGTCCGCGATCGTCAAGGGCGACAGCGACCGCGGAGGCGTGATCAAGCAGGGGATCAAGGCGAAGGTGCAGGAATTCCTCCCCGGCGGCCACCACGGCGGCCAGACCCCGGGCGGGCAGGGCAGGAAGAAGTGACTTCCCCCGCCGCACCGGGGGCGCAGCCCGTGGTCGACTCGGTCGACGCCGTCGCGTACACCGTGCCCACCGACACGCCGGAGGGCGACGGCACGCTGACGTGGCAGTCCACCACCTTGGTGCTCGTCCACGTGCGCTCGGGCGCCACCACGGGTCTGGGCTGGACGTACGGCGCGGCGGCCACCGCCCAGGTGGTCGAGCAGCAACTCGCCCCCGTCGTGACCGGGCGGGCGGCATGGTCGGCGCGGCCACGACGAGTCTGCCCGAGCGTGCGCGGGCGGGCCGCAACTACGACTACCGGTACGTATGGCTACGCGATCAGTGCTACGCGGGTCAGGCCGTGGCCGCCGCCGGGCCCCACCCCCTTCTCGACGACGCGGTGAGGTTCGTCGCCGCGCGCCTGCACCAGGACGGCCCCCGAACGTCCCCCGCCTACACCGCCACCGGCGGTCGCATCCCCGACCAGAGCGGGCTGGACCTGCCCGGATACCCGGGCGGCTACGACCGTGTCGGCAACTGGGTCAACCGGCAGTTCCAGCTCGACGTGTTCGGCGAGGCACTCCTGCTCCTCGCCGCCGCCCACCGGTACGGCCGGCTGGACGCCGACGGCTGGCGCGCCGCCGAGATCGCGGCCGACACCATCGCCACGCGGCGGCACGAACCCGACGCCGGCATCTGGGAACTCGACGACCGGATCTGGACCCACAGCCGGCTCATCTGCGCCGCCGGACTGCGCTCCCTCGCCCAGGCCGCCTCCGCCGGGCACTCCCGCCACTGGACCGCCCTCGCGGACTCCCTCCTCGCCGAGGCCGCGGCCACGAGCACTCACCCCAGTGGCCGGTGGCAGCGCTCCCCGGACGACCCGGGTCTGGACGCCGCCCTCCTGCTGCCCCCACTGCGCGGCGCCCTGCCGGCCCACGACCCGAGGACACTTCGGACCCTGCGCGCCTACACACGGGAACTGACGGACGACCACTACGCCTACCGCTTCCGTCACGACGAACGCCCTCTGCACGAGGCCGAAGGCGCGTTCCTGCTGTGCGGATACGTGATGGCCCTGGCCGAGCACCAACAGGGCGACCAGGAAGAGGCGCTGCGCTGGTTCGAACGCAACCGCGCCGCCTGCGGCCCCCCGGGCCTCTACGCCGAGGAGTACGACGTCGGTCAGCGCCAGCTACGAGGCAACCTGCCCCAGGCCTTCGTACACGCCCTGATGCTGGAGACCGCCACGCGGCTCAGCGACGCACCTTTGCCTCCCCCGAACTCCCGTGGAGGGTGACACGTCTGACGTCTCCGTCATCACCGGAGCCGGTACGGGCATCGTCCGGGCGACCGCCAGGGGCGATCGCGGCCTTCGGCACCGGGACGATCCGGGGCGGGCGGCACCACGTACCGTCCGCGCCGGAGCCGGGCGGCTGCCGCGTCCCCAGCGGCCCCGGAAGAGCCGCGGGCTCTGTTCCCCGCGGGAGCGGGCCGGGCTTCCGCCCGGCCACGTGGTGCCGTGTGGTGCGACTCGCCGGACGGATCGCACCGGGGTGGGGCGTCCCGGGCCCCTTCGCCGCCACCCGTGCCGCGTACTGTTCAGCACTGGAAGTGATCGATCAGGGTGATGACGGAGGACCAGGCAGTGCGTGATCCATCGGTCCCGGCACCATCGGCCAGGCCCGACACCGCTTCCGGCTCGGGCGGGCCGGTGCCCGACGGGCCCGTGGCGTTCTCTCCAGGAGTGCGGTCCGCCTCCTCGGCGCAGGAGGGGGGTCTCCCCGCACACGCGAGGCTGCCGGCCGCCGCGAACGCCCGACTGCGCCTCCTGGTGCGGTGGTGGGAGGCGCGTCCTGCCACGGTCAAGGACCGGGAGTTCGCGCTCGTCTTCACGGTGCTGTCGTTCGCGCCCCCTCTGGCGCTGATCGGAGCACGCTTCGGTGACCTCCCCGTGCACGGTGGTTCCGCCGTGAGCGTGCTGCTGACACTCGGCCAGTGCTTACCCATCGCTGTGCGGACGCGGTGGCCGGGCGCCTGCCTCGCCGTGGTGGGTACGTCCTTCGCGGTTCACCAGTGCCTCGGTTGCCCCCCGACCTTCGGCAGCCTCGGGCTGTACGTCGCGCTGTACTCCGTCGGTGCCCACCAGACGCGTTTCCGGCGGACCGTGCCCCTGGCCGCGACGGGCGCCTACGTGCTCTTCGGCGTCGTCCTGCACATGCTGGGCTCGCCCGCCGGTGTGACCGACTACCTGCTCTTCCCCCTGGTCCTGGCGGCGGTGTGGGGACTGGGTGCCCTGGTGCGCTGGGAACGAGAGCGCGAGGCCGTGCGCAGGCGGCTGGCTGCTCGGGTGGCCGTAGCCGAGGAACGCGACCGCATGGCCCGGGAATTGCACGACGTGGTGACGCACCATGTGACGGCGATGGTGGTGCAGGCCGGCGCGGCCCAGTACCTCACCGCCTCCCCGGACCGGCTCAACAGCGCTCTGGAGACCATCAACAGCACCGGCCGTCGGGCGCTCGCGGAACTCCGGTTCCTCCTGGGCGTGCTGGAGGCGACCGGGGACGCGGAACCTCAGGGACGGACGCCCACGCCTGGACGAGTGGCCGATCTGGTGGAGCAGACGCGCGCGGGTGGTCAGCCCGTCGAACTGATCGAGGAGGGGGAACAGCCCGCCATAACCACGGGTGCCCGGCTCGCGGCCTACCGCACCGTGCAGGAATCCCTCACGAACGCCGTGAAGCACGCCGCGGGTCGACAGACGCTGGTACGCCTCACGCACACCCCCCACTGGACGGAGGTCGAGGTCATCACCGCCGGGACGAAGGGCGGCACTTGCGGGAGCGCCGCCCCGCGTGAGGACGGCTCTCACCTCTCAGGAGGACGGGGCCTGACCGGCCTGAGGGAACGGGTGGAGACGCTGGGCGGCGCGTTCACGGCAGGCGCTCGCCCCGAAGGCGGCTTCCGCGTGCACGCGCGCATACCCGCAGGGGGTGGCGCATGAGCGCTTCCGCCACCGCGATCAGGGTGCTGATCTGCGAGGACCAGGCCCTCGTGCGCGCCGGCTTCGTCACGATCCTGTCCGCACAGCCCGACATGGAGGTCGTCGGGGAGGTCACCGACGGCCGGGCAGCCGTCCGCAGCGCCGAGGAGCTGAAGCCGGACGTCATCGTCATGGACGTCCGCATGCCCCTGCTCGACGGCATCGAGGCCACACGCCACCTCGCCGGCCCCGCCTCCCGCAGCCCCGCGAGAATCCTGATCGTCACCAACTTCAACGTCGACGCGTACGTGTACGAGGCCCTGCGCGCCGGCGCCAGCGGCTTCCTGCTGAAGGACGCCGCACCGCCCGAGCTCATCAACGCGGTACGCACCGTCGCCCGCGGCGAGGCCCTCCTGGCACCCGCCGTTACCCGCGCGCTGATCGGCCGCCACGCCGAGCGTCTGCGCCCCGCCGCCGCCCCCGTGCCGCCCGAGCGCGAGCGCCTGAAGGCTCTCACCCGACGCGAACACGAGGTCCTCCTCCTGATCAGTGAGGGCCTGTCGAACGCCGAGATCGCCACCACCCTGGTCCTCAGTCCCGAGACCGTGAAGACCTATGTCTCCCGCATCCTCACCAAGCTGGACCTGCGCGACCGCGTCCAGGCGGTGGTCCTGGCCTACCGGGCCGGCCTGGCGGGGAGCGGGAACGGGGAGCGGGCATGAGCGGTCCGGGATCCTGTGCACCGGGCCGCGAGCCTGACCGTGCTCCGTGCTTCACGGGAGAGGGGCAGCAGTCTTGGCCGGAGCCCGACGCACCCGCCGCACGCGGTACACCCGTTGGCCGACAAGCGAGCCGACCCCAGGGGTTCGCGCAGTCGCGTGAAGACGGCGAGGTGGTGGCGCGTGTCCGCCCCTCGGCGACGGCATGAGTCTTCCGCGGAGCCCACGACCACGACGACGCGCCCTCGAAGGCGGCGGGGCCGGCGTGCCGCCGCTTCCCGGTACACCCGTGAGTCACGTCGGTCCGCTGGCCGCGGCCCGTCGCGGCGGGTCAGGACACCGTGCGCGTCTCCTCGGACCGGAGTCGGCCACGGGAGTGGAGGCGCCCCCGGCGCATTGCCGAGCGCAGGAACACGACCGCGGGGACCGCGCAGACGAGGATCGCGAAGACGCTGGCCTCCGGCCCGAAGTCGCCTCCGGTGATCGCGGCGGGTCCCGACAGCACGCTGTGGAACAGCCCGGCGGGCATGTCCTGGTTGCCGGAGACCGTGACGCCGAAGACACCGCTCACGGCGAAGTTCCAGCCCAGGTGGAGACCGATCGGCAGCCACAGAGTGCGGGTGGCCGCGTAGGCCGCGCCGAGCATCAGGCCGGCCTCGACCGCGATGGCCAGCGCTCCCCACACCGTGGCGCCGGAGTTCACCAGGTGCAGCGCTCCGAACAGCACGCCGGAGACCGCCAGCGCGCCCAGCGTGCCGGTGAGCTGTTCGACGAGACGGAAGACGATGCCGCGGAAGAGGATCTCCTCCACGACCGCGACGCCCACCATCATCCCCAGAACGGTGAAGGCGCCACCGACGGACACTCCGCCTCGGGTGCCGTAGCCGCCGGACAGAGCGATCAGCGCGAGCGTGGCGGTGAAGAGCCCGAGCCCGACGAGGGCACCCCGCCGCAGGGTGGGCACGGCACCGGCGGTGTCCAGTTCGGACACGGGGCGCTGTTCGAGGAACCGAACCGCCGCCGCGTAGACCGCCAGCGCGATCACCGCTGCCGCCACCCCGAACGTCAGGGACAGCACCGGATTGTCGCCCGCCACGCTCCGCATCCCCGCGGCGAGCCCTGTCACCAGGAGGAACAGCACGACCAGCACCGCCAGCCGCACCCCGGTCGGCCACACGCGACGCGTCGACACGAACGGTGCCTGCGAGAACTGACGCTTCAACCACTGCACCGGCGGTGCACCCCACGGCGACATGATGCCTCTCCTCCTGGACCGGAGGCCAAGACGCCCCCTCGACCGGGACAACGCTAGGCGCGACCCCCACCCCGAAACGTCCCCCCGCAGTGGTCGTCGCGGGTAGCTCGCACGGGGGACAACGGCCTGGGCCGGCAGCGGCTGTCGACGCGAGGGACGTCGTGCCCGGGCACCGATGAGGCGGTGAGGTTTCCCGGAGCGCGAACACCTGGAGACTGAGGTCCAGAAGGCTCAGAGGAAGGAGCGCCAGCCCACCCATGAGGTCGTCCTCGGCGCCGCAGCCGGCCACCACACGTGTGGCTCACGAGTGCTCCCCCGGGTGCCTCCGGAGAACCTGCTGCTGGTGGCGGTCGCCGGGGAGCGACAACCATGGACGGCGCCGAAGGCGTGGAGGGAGTTCGGCGACGGCCCGACCGTGAGAGAGCGGCTTCCTGCCTGCCGGGAGGCTGCGGGGAAGGCGTTCCGTGGCGTCGTCCGCGGGAGCCGAACTCTGCTCGGCGGTCGGCATGCTCCTCGGCCTCGGCCCGCGCCGCCAGGTCGTTTCCTGGTACCCACCGCGGGCCGGACCTCCCCGCGCTGATGGGTGTCGGCCTGGTGATCGCGTACCACGTCTCTCGGCGAGAACAGCGACATAGTCATGACCGGCCTGTAAGGCACGGGTCCGTTCTGCCGTTGGAACAGAAGCGGCACGGGCGCCCTCCGAACCGATTCGTGGCTGTCGTGTGCGGCGAGTAGTGGTCAGGAGTTGTGAATGGGAGCCACACGCCTGCATCGACGGGGTCGGTAGCCTGTATCCATGGCTGTGGACGAGGGGGCCGAGCACAGCAGTGGTCGTGCTGATGACCGGGGGTGGGGCGCGACACGGGGCTGGGTGGAGAAGGGACTGTCCGGGGCGGAACGGATTGAGGATGTCGCGCCGTTGCGCGGAGGCTGGACGTCGGAGATGCGGCGGCTGGACATCTGTGGGCGGGACGGTCGACGGTCGCTGGTCTTGCGGTCCTTCGTCAATCCCTTCTACGTTCGCCACGCGCAGGGCCTGCTGACTCGCGAGGCAGCCGTTCTGCGTCTGCTCGACGGCACGGGCGTGCCCGCGGCCAGGCTGGTGGCCGTGGACGCGACAGCGCAGCACTGCGACCATCCGTCCTTGCTGATGTCCCTGTTGCCCGGGACCGTGCGCCTGGGCGATGAGGGGGCCGACCGGCGTGCTGAACTGCTGGCCCACCAGTTGCTGCGCATCCACCGGTTGCCGGTGACCGCCGAGGCGCGGCCGCGCGAATATCAGGCGTGGACCTCTCCCGAGCGGGTGAGTCCGCCGGAGGACACCGATCAGCCTGAGCTGTGGCAGCGGGCCGTGGACGTGATCCGCCACGAGCCCCCGGAATACCAGGCATGCTTTCTGCACCGGGACTTCCATCCCGGCAACGTCCTCTTCACCGGTGAGGGCGGCGGTCTGCGGATCAGCGGTGTCGTCGACTGGGTGGAGACTTCCTGGGGGCCCGCTGACCTGGACGTGGCCCACTGCTCGACGGCCCTGGCTCTGCTGCACGGGGTTTCCGCGGGCATGGACTTCGCCGACCGCTACGTTGCGGCGGGAGGGACGCTGGCCGAAGAGCCCGCCGCCCATCTCTACTGGCGGCTGCTGGACGCCTTGGCCTTCGCTCCGGACGCGAAGAAGGTCGCCGTCCCGTGGCGCGAGGTGGGCCGCGCCGATCTGACTCCCGCCCTGTTGACCAGGCGGCTGGAGGGATACCTCCACGCCCTCTGCGCGCGCTACACCTGAAGCCGGACCGACGGCGGGCGAGCAGGACCGCCCTGGCTGGGGACCGTCCGGTTGCGCGTGGTTCGTACTGGGGCATCCAGCAGGACGACGGGGCTCGACCAGGGTCCGTTCGGTCGCCGACGGGGATGGGGACTTCGAGGGAGAAGAGGCCTGAGCGGCCGTGGCAGCGTGAGGAGCCGATCAGCCGCTGACCGTACGCAGAAAGTGATCGGCGTCTTCCGGCTCGCCCAGTTGGCCCATCTCCAGCCAGGAACCGTCGGCAAAGACGAGCCGGAAGGTGGCGTACCCGCGAGGCTGGCCCGCCTCACCCTCGATCCTGGCTTGGTCGAGGGTGAACTCCGTGATGGTCCGGAAGTCGTCGGCCTTGGTCGGCGACAGCCGACGGCGAGGGGACGCGGCCACGCAGACACGGTTGCGGGTCAGCATCACCAGGCGCTTGGGACTGGGCGAGTGCCCGTACCAACGCAGCAGCAGCTGGCCCGCGGTCAGGTCCCAGTCCCCGTCGAAGACTCCGTCGGCCGGGTCCTGCCCGCGGTCCCCCTTGCGAGAGCGGCGACGGCCGGAGCGCTGTGTGTCGGGTGGGGACTGCGGCTGTCCGGTCTGACCGCCACGGCTCCGTCCCGACAGCAGTTGGTCGAACTTGCGACCGAGTGTGTCGATCAAGATGATCGGTACGATCACGAAGCAGAACACCACGACCCCGACGTACCACAACCAATGGTGGCGCGACTTCAGGGGTCCTTTGCCCGCTGCGCGGTGCACGTCCTTGGGTGGTGCGGGGACGGTGCGGATCTCACACCAGACCAAGGCCACGGGCTCCTCGCCCAGGATCTTCCGCGCCCGTCGCTCCACCTTGCGCTTCGCCATGCCGAAGATCCTAGTGCCGGCCTGCGGAAGCCCGTAGAGAGGTCTTGACGCGGAGGGAGCTGCCCGAGCACCCGGACCGCTCCCGCGTGCCGGCCGCCTGCAACGAAGCCGCCGGCCCCTCCGGCCCGAGACGTCCGCCAAGCCCTTGGCCGCGCACTGCTGCCGAGTACATCGAAGACACCCGCGCCGAACTGAAACCCTTCGCCAAGCTCGCTGTCCTCACCGACGTCGACGCCGGCGGCGCCACGAGAATCAGTAGCCGTCGAGACCATGACCGGCGACCTGGCCCCATGCTCATTGCGGAACGGACCACCTCGCGTACCGCCCTCTCACAGCACAGCCGAGTCTTCCGATGCGAGAGGAAAGGGAAGCCGTTGCGCTGGACAAGGGAAGGAAGCCGTTGCGCCGGAACGCCGGATCCATGCGCTGGGCCGTTTCGTGCGGTTCTCCGATCCAGAGACCCGCCGGGAGCCGGACTCCGCGAGTTGTTCCTTTGGAGCACTCTCGCAGGGAGCGATAGGTTGCCCGCCATGACTGAGCTCGGCCCCGTCGTCTGGCCGCCTTCTTCGATACGGACCGAACGGCTCGTGCTCCGCCAGTCCGAGGCCTGGGACCGTGCGGCCTTCATCGAGCTCTTCGCCTCGGAAGAGGTACACGCCTACCTCGGTGGTCCTCGTCCGCGTGAAGAGCTCGAAAGCGCGGTGCCCAAGGTGCCTGGGCGACGTCCTGGTCTCTTCGTGGTCGCTCTCAACGGGGCGATGATCGGCACGATCACGCTTCTTGACCGGCGCGGTGCGGAGCGTCCGGGGCACATCCGTCCAGAGGCCGGGGAGGCCGAACTCGGCTATATGTTCTTACCGGAAGCGTGGGGACGCGGGTACGCCGCCGAGGCATGCGCAGCAGCACTCGACTGGTTTGCCGGAACGTTCCCCGGCGAGCCGGTGGTGCTCTGCACGCAGACCGGCAACAACCGCTCGATGAGCCTCGCGGCGAAGCTGGGGTTCACAGAAGTGCAGCGGTTCGAGGAGTGGGGTGCGGAGCAGTGGTTCGGCGTGTGGTCCTCAGACGCACCCTTCGGTTGAGCTCGAGCCTGTCGCGAAGGCGCGGTGACCTGTCAGATCTGTCTGACCGCCCCCACCATGAAGGGCACGGTCTCACGGGTCGAAGGCCGATCCTTTCGAGTTCCCGACAGTGAACGAGCGGGAGTCCGGCACGGCCTGCCCTGTCACGTCAGGAACCTGCCCGACCGAGGTTCTGGTCCGTCCAGCACCTCCAGGAGATACTCGAAACCTGCCCCAAGACCAACAGGTGGACCCGTGCTCCCTGGTTCCTGATCGTCGCCTGCGGACTCCGTCCCCATGCTCAGACCAGTGGGGGGCGCCCCAGGCGCGTCATCCGCCACACCGTGCGCCACTTCATTGCCTTGCGGGAACCGCACGGACTCCGGAGCCCCTCCACGAAGCCGCCGCACCACGCTCTCAGCCCGCTGAGGGACCGGAGGCGCGAGAGAGTGAGCACGATCCACACGCCCAGATAGACCGGGATCAAGGGGAGGGGGAGCCGGCGCCGGGCAAGCCAGACTCGGTTTCGCGCGGTGAAGCGGTAGTAGACCGCATGTCTGGCCGGGGAGGTCTTGGGGTGCTGAAGTACAAGGTCGGGCTCATAAAGGATCTTCCAGCCGTCGTCCAGAGCACGCCATGCCAAGTCGGTCTCTTCATGCCCGAAGAAGAACTCGCCGGCCCAGTCGCCGATCCGTTCCAGCATCGGGACAGAGAAGGCATGGCCACCTCCGAGGAAAGCGGTCACCTGGCCCCGGCGCATCGGATCGTCGGCGCGAAGGCGCGGCACCCAGCGTCGCTCTGTGTGTCCGCTCTCGTCCGCGACCCGGAAGCCGATGATCCCGAGCTTGGGGTCTGCCGCGAACAGCTGCTGGGTCTGGCCGAACACGTCATCGGCGATGAGGAGCCCGTCGTCATCCAGCTCGATGACGACGTCGACGTCGCCGGACTCGCGCAGCAGCTTCAGCCCGACGTTGCGGCCACCGGGGCAGCCCAGGTTCTCCCCAAGCGGCACCTTGGTCGCGTCCGTCGCGACGTCCGTGAGCGGCGTCGCGTTCCCCACCAGCACCACCCGCGCTGCCGGAGCATCCTGCTTCGCCACGGAGGCCAGGAGAGCCTCGAGCTCATGCGGGCGAGTGCCCATCGTCACAATGACGACTCCGAGACGCGGCAACGGCATAACGGCAAACTCCAGGTGTCGGCGGACACGTCTGATCGCGGGCCTGGTGCTGCTTGGGGAGGCTGTGCTCGAGGTCGGCGTTGACCAGTTCGTCCGGGATCAGCTCGGGTGAGTAGGCGGGGCGGAAGTGTAGCTCGACGGCGTCGGGGTGGGCGGCGAGCCAGTCGCGGACCTTCTTCGAGCGGTGGGCGGAGTACCCGTCGACCACGAGGTGGTTCTCGTGGCCGAATTGGCCGGCGAGCCGGTCCAGGAAGCGAAACATCACCTCGGCGGTGAAGCTCTCGGTGAAGACCATGAAGTGCATCCGGCCCTTTGTACTGATCGCGGACATCGCGTTCACGGAGAATCGGTTGCCGCTCCGCCGCACGATCGGGGTTCGGCCCTTCTCTCCCCAGGTCCGGCCGGTGACCTGGTCGGAGCGGATCCCGACCTGGTCGGCGAAGAGGACCTCATCACCGTCGGCCCTCGCCCTCGCACCGATCCTTGGCCAGCTCTCGGCATGCCACTGCGCGACGGCCTCGGGGTCCTGCTCTACGGCCCGCTTGTCCGGGCGCTGGAAAGAGAGCCCCCAGCGCTTGAGGTACTTGCCCACCCCAGGCTCGGTGAGCTTCACCCGGTACAGCTTCGCGATCAGCTCACCGATCAGCCGACGCGTCCACAGTTGCCCGCCCAGGCCCACTTCGCTGGGCCGGCGGTCGAGGACGGTCTGCCGCACTGCGGCCTGTTCAGCCTCCCCGAGCACTTGACGCACCCCGACCGGCTTTCCGCGAGGGCGCATCACCAGCGCTTCCCGGCCGCCTGCCTGCCACTTCGCCCACCATTTTTTGACGGTCTTCAGTGACACCCCGAAGACTGCCGCCACGTCCTCACGGTCCCGGATCGCCGCCAACGCGGCCACCGCCCGCAACCGAAGGGCCTCCTGCGCCGAAGGCGACAGATGTCGTGCGTCCCCCACCAGACCGCTCACACACGTCCAACGACCCAGAACACAAACCGTTTTCGGATCAAATAGGGTGCCGCAATGAGGTTGCGCGGAATGGTCATCGCATTTTTCGTGGTCCCGCTAGCGTGGGGGGTGATCACCCTGCTGAGGGCCGGGGCGGCCCACGGCGGCCCGGACTGCCCGTGGCTCCAGCTGGGCGAGGACGGCGAGGAGCACCCCGGGCAGATGCGGCAGGGCTATACCTGCGTGCTCGACTACAACTACCACGGTGGCGATTCGACCGGCACGGCCACGTTTCGCCAGCGCAAGTACGCCCAGGAGGTGAAGCGCGGCGAGCTCCTGGGCCAGGGCCTGCTGTACACGTTGTACGGGGCGGCGGGCACGGCCACCACCGTGATCGCCACCCGGTCGCGACGCTAGCCGGCGCCCTTGTTGCACGGATGCGGTGCCTACCCCGCCCACCGTCCTGGATGAGAACCCCATGAGTTCCTGCTCAATTAGGCAGTTTCGTCCGGATCAGTCGGTCGGTGGTCTGGGCGTGGCGTCGAGTGATGCGCAGTGGGCGCGGATCGAGCCCCTCATCCCGGACCGGACGCCGAAGCGGTGTGGGCGCCGGCGTTGACCATGGTGAGGTGAGCGACGCGATCGCCTGCAAGTTCCAGACCGGTACGCAATGGGCGCACCTGCCGGGAGAGGTATGGCAACTGGCGGGGTGTCTACGACCGGCTGCGGATGTAGGCCGTCGACGGTACCTGGGAGCGAGTGTTCACCGCCCTGGTGGCCCAGGCCGACGGGGACGAGGACCTCGGCTGGGCCGTCTCGGGAAACTCCACGGTCGTGCGGGCCCACCAGCACGCGGGCGGGGACCGTAAGAAAGGGCCCCGGCCGGCGAACCCGGCGACCACGCCATCGGCCCCCCGGCGGCGGGCTGACCACGCAGATCCGCCCCGCCGCCGATGCCCGCTGCCGGCCCCTCGTCGGTCCTCACCGCCGGACAGGCCGGTGATGCACCTGCCTTCACCGAGGTCATGTTCCGCCCGCGTGTTCCGCGTCGGTGAGGACGGCCTCGCACCCGGCCGGACCTGGTCCCGGCGGACAAGGCGTACTCCTTCCGCGCGGTCCGCGAGCACCTGCGCAAGCGCGGAGGCCGGGCCGCGGGCCTCGTCCCCGCAGACCAGCGCGGCCACCCGGCTGCGTCGAGGCAGCCAAGGCGGCAGGCCGCCAGTTCCCGACCGCGAGACCTGCAAGCAGCGCAACACCGCCGAGGGGTGCAGGAACCGTCAAGCAGTGACGAGGCATCGCCACCCGCTAGGAGAGGACCGCCGCCATCTACCTCGCCGGACCCCGCAGCGCGGGCATCTTCCTCTGGCCCACCCGACGGTCCAAACGAAACTGCCTAATCACCGTCGCCGGTGGACCGGTTCAGGCTCCGGCGCCGGTTCTTCCCGGACCGACGCACCAACTCGCTCGCGGCGAGTGTCACGGTCGCCACGTAGCGGACCCAGCGGGGCCCGCCGCGCTCCGCCCACACCACGCACGCACACCCGCCAGCTGCGAGCGCCAAGACACCGAGCAGTACGAGACCGGCCATGTTCCCCACCTCTGCATTCATTCGTACGGGTCCTGCTGATCGTCTCAGGCCGGGGCGGTTGCAACGGGACGCCCTGGCTCGCAGAAGATCATCGGTCGAGACCAGGTGGCCGGAACTCCTGGTCGTCGCAATCTCCTGGCGAACGAACAAGATCATTCATCGGAGTGAAGTGCTACCGGGCTCCGTGCCACGGTACCGCTCCCCATTGAGCCTCTTTCATCCTGAACAGCTGCAGGTCAGCTGTGTGTGGACGGCCTGGACGTCTGCGGCCGGCGGGAGGCCGAAGAGCGGCGGCAGGTCGAGCAGCGATGCCGCTCAGGTCCCCGAGGACCCGGCTGCCCTCTACCGGCCGGCCACGCCGCGATCTACCTCGCCATTCTTGACATGTGCATACGTGACGCGGCCGGATGCCCCCGGGCCGGGTGATCACATGGTCGAGAGGCGGTATCGGTGAGAACGGATCAGTATCCAGTACCCGATGATCCCCGCCGCGCAGATCCGCTCCTCGCAGGTTCGCCCCGTGTGTCGACATCCTGCGACGTCGCACCGGACAGGCACGCCCCCGGGAGTTCAACGTCTTGCAGATTGACGCCGTGGTGAACGCAAACGCAAGACCCACCGAGTGCAGCGCCGCCCCGGACAGGCTGACACCAGTCAGGTCCGCATCAACGAGCCGAACGCGTGAAAGGCTCCGGCCTCTCGACCCCGGCCGGCAGGACGGCTCCGTGGCAGGGAGGAAGGACGCTCCGGCAGGTCAGCGAGCCGTCACTGAGCAATCGGTTGACGCACGTCTACCGGTCCGTGAGGAGAGGCAGGATTGTGGCGGCGCTCATGCACGCCAGTGCCAGGACCTCGGCCAGCAACGCAGCGAGCAGCGTTCGGGCCCGTCTCCGATTGACCGATCTCAGCCCGGACAACATGTCCGCAAGGATGCGAAACTCCTCGCGGGAACTCTCGTCGTCGTGTGCGTCCCAACTCTCTTCGACCGCCACATTCACCAGATCCCCGGCCGCGACCTTCGCGACCCGGGCCGGCAGATTGACGCAGAGTCCGGCGACCGAGGCGGCGACCAGAGCGATGAGAGCGGTGGCGTGCAGTGCCGTCACGGTTACGCCCGATGCGGGAGCGTCCTGGCCCGTGGTCAGCATGACGAAGCCCAGAACGATGGCCACCAGGGTCCCCGCGCTGGCGATGACCGCGATGCCTCGTTGTTCCAGCGAGTTCTTCGTGACCCGTTCGTCCGCGAGCTGGTCGAGCAGCAGCGCCCGGAAGCGGCCCTGGGCTGGAGGGCGGCCGCTCATGCCCACTCGTAGCTGATGGTGGGACGACGCCGTTCCGGCGCGGCAAGCACGGTGACGGGCCAGGTGCACTGCCGCCAGGTGAGCAGGCCGCGGGTGGTCTCCTGTTCCAGCCCGAGGCCGCGTGTCACAGACAGCACGAGGGGGCTGAGCGCGATGTTTCGCAGAGCGCGGCGCAGCCCGGCCTCCCGGGTGCGCAGACGTTCCCGGCTCAGACGAATCTGGCTGTCGACCACCCTGAGGTCTGCGTCGGTGCAGGGCTCAGGGGGCGTGCCCGGCACATCATCCAGGCTGTTGAGCTTGTCGACCGCTCGTCTCACTGCTCTGAGAAGCCCGCGCCGCTCCCGCAGAGGCAATACGCCGAAGCGTCCGTGCAGCAGGGCGAACAAGGCGTCAGCTTGCTGTCGTTCGTCGGTGGTCAAGGGCCGAGCGAGCAGGAGGCGGTCACTGAGCCAGTGGCTCAGCCGCACCGCGTCATCGTCCATCCCCTCCGCGGCCTCACGGAGTCGCCGGGCGATCCTGCCGCGATCGGCGGGACCGTAGGGCTCGGTCGCCTGCCACCTGCGACGTCGCCGGCCTGCTAGATCCTCCCTTGCCCGGGCCACTTCGGACCGGGCTTGATTGACGCGTGCGATGCCGGGTTCCATCGCGATCTTCAACTCTTTCAGAAGCCTGTACAACGTGATCCGCTCGGTCAATCCGACCGCGAACACCCGGCGTTCCCTGGGCTCGACGACGACCGCGCAGGGGAGGAGTGATTCGGAGATTCCGAAGAACTCCTGGAGTTCCGTCGCGACGCGGGTGACGGCGGACCCGTGTTCTCCTTCGTCACGTGGGATGACCGGTGCACTGCGGGCCATGGAGCCGTCCTCCGGGTTCTCCGTCATGCGGACGCGGTTTCCTGAAGGGCTCTGCAGCCTCCTTTCGTCTCCATGGAGTCGAAGATTCTGGACCACCTGCCCCACACCTTCGCGCGAAGGCCCTTGAACAATGAGAGCCGCGTCCGGCGCGGGAGTGACGACAGCGAGGTAACGTCCCGAAAGGTCGTGGAAACTACTCCAACTCCGGAGAAAGTCCAGCTGCACCCGAGGCTCATCTGCGGTTCGGCAGACCAGGAAGACGAGTCCCGCGAATCCGCCGTCCTCCACCGGGCCAGTCCGAGCCCGAACAGCCTGCTGACGGGTACGTTGATGACCATCAATCTAGGTCGGCCCCTCATGGTCGAAGGCTTGACACCGGCGACGCTACCAGGGGTGGCCCAAGGGCTGCCCCTGGTAGCGGAACTGCTCCGTGACGTTCAGGACTGTGAGCAGGGGTGTCGACGGCAACGGTCGGGCGGGTCGGCTGTTGGTCGTAGGCGGCGCTGAGGGCCGGCGCCCCACACGGGCGGTGGGGGACAGGTACGTGGACGCCGTCCGCATCGAGCGCGGCCTCCCGACGACGGCGTCGAAGCGGTCACGGCCCGCAGGCCAACCGTGTGGGTGGCCGATCGACGGGAGCGAGGTCCGCATACCAGACCCCGGTGCTCGGCATGGACTCCACCTTCCGGCCGCAGGCGTCGCCGGCCGTGCTGTGGGGCGCTGGGCGACGCCACCGTGTGCCGGAGCAGCGGGCGGGCCCACGAGCGGGCCGTCACCACGGCGCTGCGCCGGCTGGAGGATGAGGTCGCCGAGATCCGGTGGGGCGACGACGAGTGGCCCAAGGCCAAGCACCGTACCTACGGCGACCGCCGCGGCTGTGAACGCGTCCAGGTCCGGGCCGGTGCCCCCAGACCGAGCAGTCCCTCACCGCGACCCGGTACTTCCGCGGCATCATCGGCGCCACGCCGGCAGCAAGGGCAAGGAGGCCACCGACCACAGGGCGTACGTCGGGATGGCGCGGGGGGTTCGCCACGTACGAGGGTGACGGCGACAGCCTGCTGACGGCGACCTCCTCCACTCAGTAGCGGCGCAGCTCGGCGGGGGCTCAGTGGGCGGCCCGTCCACAGGGATGGTGGACGGGCCGTTCTGCCCAGCGGTAGTGGCACCCGGACGATGCATGTGGGGGCGGCGGCTATGCCCAATAGGCTCGGCTGTGCTCGAGGGCGGCGCGTATCGCCGCGTCCTTGCTTGGCAGCGCTTTGGCAACTTCGTCCATGGACCCGTAAGCACGCGTCTTCGCCAGAGCCATCCACACACCCGTCCCAGGGGGCGTCTCGATGACCTTGCCGATCGTCAAACCGTCCTTGTGGAGGGCACCGTCCAGATCCATGGATACGCCTCTTGGTAGGTTCCGCCTCATGCGTACTCCTCGATAAGTGGCGTTCTTGATCCTCAACTCCGTGACCAGGTTCTTCTTGCTGCTGGTGAAGCAGAAACCGCTCTTTGCCGGTGGCGCTCAGCGACAGCACCGGTGAGAGACCATGGTCTCTTTCGTACCCGTTCTTGGTGAGCACCAGCCCGCAGCTCAGTACAACTCCCTGGCTTCGTGTTCGGCAAGACCTGGGACGCCCGGATGAACTCCAGCCTGGCCGTCAGAGCCCTTGAATCCGCCGTCGCCCGCCGCGGTCAGGTCGCAGGATGCCTTGCGCGTTCCGGCCGCGGCGGGCGGTTTCGCTTACGGAAATTCGTCGCCGTTCTCGCACGTCGCAGCATGATCGGATCGATGGGCCGGGTCGGTGCCGTCGGTGACAACGCTGCCATGGAGAGCTTCTCCGCGCCATCGCAGAATACCGTCCTCAGCCGCGGTGCTTGGGCCACCCGTCAGGAGCTGCGGACGGGGTCGTCACCCGGGTTGAGCGCACCTACCACCGCCGCCGGGGCCAGAAACGCCAGGTCCGATTGACCCAGATCGAGTACGAAGCCACCTGCCCCCAACCCGCAGCCCTGGCTGCTCAACCTCACTGCCACCTACCGTGCGGCAGAGTCGGCATCCCCGTTGACCTGGGCGCTGCCCGAACCGATGCGCGCCACGCCTGCGGCCGACCCCGGCCTGGCGCCCGAGTCGGTTATGGAGCCCAGGGCATGGACGGTGTTTCTTCTTGTCCGTTGCCGGCCAGCCACTGCCGGATTGGGGTCCCACGGCTTTTGAGGCCGCCGAGGTGGTGGCCTCTCCGGGTGTCCGGGCTCCTCAGTCGGTCCAGGGTCGGTCCGGTGATGGTGGCGGAGTCGAATCCGTCGTCGACGGCCACCACGTCACGGCCCGCCGAGGCGGCTATCCCGGCGCACATGCCACCGGCGCAGTGCACCCACACGGTGCCCGCCGGGGCCTCGCCGAGCCGCTTGTGCAGCTCGTTGGATCGGGATGTGGCTGGGAGCGGCCAGTTCCTCGGTCAGGCGGGGTCCACCAGGTCGGGGCGGTCGACGGTGTCGATCAGCAGCGAAGCGCCGGTGAACGCGGCCACCGGATCGCCCTGCTCGGCCAGCACGGAGGTGGTGTGGTGCGGAATGTGGCCGGGGGTGGCCACAGCCCGCAGCTGCGGTCCTTCCTCGACCGTCACCGTGTCGCCGTCGGACACCGGCACCCGGGCGGACGGCACGTTCGCGTCGGCCGGTACCAGGTAGGCGGCGCCTGTGATCCGGGCCAGCTCCAGATCGCCGGTGACGTGGTCGTTGTGGACGTGGCTCGCCACCACGTGGGTGATCCGCACGCCGGGCCGCCGCCAGGACCTGATCGATGTCGCGCGGCGGGTCCACGGCCACGGCCGCGTGCTCGCCGCCGGCCAGGTAGTGACGGTTGTCGAGGCCCTGGGTGAGTACCTCGACCCGGCTTGTCGACAAACCGGTGGATGGCCGGCTGTGGCCGAAGGAGGGCAGGTCTGGGAGACCGCACGTCCGCATTCACGCCAGAGCGAGGAACAGCTTCTCCAGTTCCTCTTCCGTCATCGACGAGGATTCGGCCTCATCGCCTTTGAGGCACTGGCGCATACCGCTGGCGACGATCTTGAATCCGGCTCGGTCGAGAGCGCGGGAGACGGCGGCGAGCTGGGTGACGACATCCGCGCAGTCGCGGCCGTCCTCGATCATGGTGATGATTCCCGTGAGCTGTCCCTGGGCGCGGCGCAGCCGGTTGAGGACTGCGGTCACCGCGTCTTCCTGCATTTTCACCGGGTCTCTCCTTCGTGTGATGACATGTGAGCGTGCGGTTCCCCCTCTGTGTGCGGTGTCAGGACCGCACGGTCAGTCGGTGGGCGTTCTCCGGCGTCGTTCCGTCGGCCTCTTCCAGCCAGTGCTTGCGTGCCAGTCCGGCCCACGACCGCAGTCGCTGTGAGGCCGACGCCGCCGGCACCGATCCAGGTCCAGGGACTGGTCCACACTGCGGCGGGGAGCTGCTGGCTGAGGACGAAGACGCCCATGACGACGACGAACCAGCCAAATACCTTGCGCAGGGTGTCCTGGGGGATGCGTCCGGCGAAGCGGCTGCCGACCAGGCTGCCGACGACCGCCGCAGTGGTCACCATCAACGCCAGGCCCCAGTCGATCTGGACGCCGGCCAGGTGACCGGCGAGCCCGGAGAACGACTTCATCGCGATGACCAGTAGCGAAGTGCCGACCGCGACACTCATGGGCAGTCCGCCGAGCAGAGCCAGGGCGGGGACGACCAGGAAGCCGCCGCCGGAGCCGACCAGCCCGGTGACCGCGCCCACCACCAAGCCCTCGGCAACTACGAGCCTCACCGGCATCTCGGTGTGGGCGGCCTTGTGTCCGCCCTTTTTGAGGCCGGCGCCCTTGCGGAGCATGGCCACGGCGGTGGCCAGCATCATGAGGGCGAACGCGATCAACAGGACGGTGCCGGGGATGTACTCGGCGACGCGTCCGCCGCCGTAGGCGCCGACCATGCTGACCGCGCCGAAGATCAGCCCGGTGCGCCAGCGGACCCGGTGGGCGCGGGCGTGTGGGATCAGGCCGATCAGGCTGGTGACGCCGACAACGAACAGAGAGGTGGCGATGGCCTCCTTGCTGCCCTGCCCGGCCAGGTAGACCAGGATCGGCACAGTCAGGATCGATCCGCCGCCGCCCAGGATGCCCAGGCTGATGCCGATCAGGACGGACGCGGCGAGGACGACGGTGATCATGACCGGTCCCGCAGGGAGGTGATGACGGTGTGGATATCGGTGCGCGGGCCCCGGTTGTAGGGCAGCTTGGAGAGCATCATGCCCATGGCGCAGGTGTTGCTGAGGGCGGCGAAGGTCAGCCCGGCGCCGATTGCGGTGCCGATCAAGTGCACGCCGGGGACGAAGAAGCCCACGACACCGCTGACGAGGACGACCGAGCCGGCGATGAGGCGGACCTGGCGTTCCAGTTCCCAGCGCTGCGGGCCGCGGTTGGCCGGGGCGCCGGAAGCCTCCCAGGCCATCATGCCGCCGTCGAGGACCCGCAGGTTGGGCAGGCCCGCGTCGGCGAGGGCCTCCTCGGCCTGCGTAGCGCGGGCGCCGGAGCGACAGACCAACACCACGTTCTCGTCGAGGTGCCGCCCAAGCTCCATGCGGTGTTCGCGCAAGGTGTCCAGCGGTACGTTGCAGGCGCCGGGGATGTGACTGGTCTGGAACTCGCCAGGGGTGCGCACGTCCAGTAGGCGGGGGGCCTGGCCGGTCTTGATCAGGTGCTGGAGAGCGGCGGGGGTGAAAGTGGTGTCGTTGGCGGTCGTCATGAAAACTCCAAGGGTGATGCGGACCCGTACCAGGTACGGGCGGAGAACAGGGGAAACGCGGGGAAAGAACGTTGGGGGCCGATGCGCCCGCGCCGGGGGCGGTCAGGGCGGCAGTTCCCTGCCGCGGGCGCACCGGCAGCCTGTTGCGGTCCGCCGGGTCAGGCGGCGGCAGGCGTGTTCAGCAGGGCCCAGGCGGCCCAGCCGCCGAGCACGTCGGAGACGTCTTCGAAGCCGTGCTGGCGCAGCAGGCTGGCGGCGATGGAGGAGCGGTGACCGCCGGCGCAGTGCAGGACCAGCGGCTTGTCGCGCGGGATCTCGTCAAGATGGCGGGGCAGCTCGCCGAGCGCGATGTGCAGGGCACTCTCGATGAACCCGTTCTCGCCGCGCTCGCCGCAGTTGCGGACGTCGATCACGACCGGCGGGTTGTCGCCCTCCAGTTCGGCACGTAGCTGGGCAGCGGTCAGGCGGCTGGCCGGGGTGACCTCGTCGGCCACCGCCTCCAGCGCCTCGTCGGGGGAGGCCAGGTAGCCGACCACCCGGTCGAAGCCGATCCGGGCGAGGCGGGTGACGATCTCTTCCTCACGGTCCTCCGGGGCGACGACCAGCAGCTCCGCCTCGAGCGGTAGGACGGTACCGGCCTGCTCGGCGAATCGGCCGTCGGCAGGGACGTTGACTGCCTCGCGCAGGTGGCCGGCGGCGAACTCCTGCGGGTCACGGGCGTCGACCACGACGGCGCCCGCCGCGCGCCGGGCCAGGAAGTCCTGCGCGCCCAGTGCCCGCGGCGGGCTCGCCGGGTCGAACAGCTCTCGCTCCCGGCGGTTCAGGTCCGCGTCATAGGCGAAATAGCCCGGCGCGGCCGACTGCCCGGCGGTCACGATGGCAACGAAGTCCTTCTCGCTCATCGGCGCGCATGCGTAGTTGGTGGCGCGCTGCTCACCGATCGTCGACTGCCGCTCGGTGGAGAGGTTTTTGCCGCAGGAGGAGCCGGCACCGTGAGCGGGGAAGACGCGCACATCGTCTGGCAGGCTCATCAGCTTGTTCTGCACACTGTCGTGGAGCATCGCGCCGAGCTCGTCGGCGGTCACGCCCACCGAGGCCAGCAGGTCGGGGCGGCCGACGTCACCGATGAAGAGAGCGTCACCGGTGAGAACACCGTACGGGACGGAGTCCTCGGCGCGCTCGTAGACGAGCACGCTGATCGACTCCGGCGTGTGCCCGGGAGTCTCCATGATCTTCAGCGTGACGTCACCGAGGCTGATCGTGTCGCCCTCGGCCAGCTTGCGGATCGCGTACTCGGTTTCCGCGCGGCGCCCGTAGCCGATCCACGCGCCGGTGCGGGCGGCCATCTCCAGGTGACCGGCGACGAAGTCCGCGTGGAAGTGGGTGTTGATGACGCCGACCACGGTGAAACCGCGAGCCTCGGCGTCGTTCAGGTACTCGGACACGTCCCGGCGGGGGTCGACGACCACCGCGTGGCCAGTGGACTCGTCGGCGATCATGTACGACGCCTGGGAGAGGCACTCGAGGTAGTACTGCGAAAAGAACACGGAAACCTCCGTCACGAGATGGATTAAATACCCCCGGGGGTATTATTTCGGCCGCGAGGCGCCCTCTGAGGGGGGTGGGTACGGGTGGCGGGGGAGGGTGGGGCGGCGGCGTTGGAGTCGAGCGTCAACTGCGGACCGCGGCGTCAGGCCGGGCCTGAGGGGTGTCCAGTCGTGTTGATTGCCGCGACCGGACACTTCATACCCCCTGGGGTATTACGTATCGACCGTAAAGGGTCGCCGACCGGACTGTCAAACACCCCGGGGGGTATCCGTCGTAGTGCTTGGTGGAGAGGCAGGCCGTCGGCTCGCACCCGCCCGCCCTGTCGGCGCGTACGAGACCTTGCGGCGCCCCGGCGGCGCGGCCGTGGTCATGGCTATTTCCCAGCCCGATGCCAGCTCAAAGCTCGTGGCGGTGTAGCAGCGGGTCCGGCATCATCCCCAGGTGATGGTGATGCAAGCCGTTCTGGAGATCTCCGCAGCCGACGACTTCGCGCTCTGGCCTGTTCGCGAGCGCGAGTCATATGGCCACCTCGTGCTGAACGGGGAGCTCACTCCGGCGGAGGTCGGCACGGCGCGTTGCGCACTTGTCTCACCGGTTTCGCCCCTTACGGCTTGCGGGCGAGATGTCACCACCTCACGCTCAGCGCCGCGATCCTCCGTCGGTGGGAGGCGGACCCGGACGCGCTGTCGCGGGCGGTGGAGGAAGCGCACGAGGCGCGGGTGCTGTGGCTTGCGCGGGCAAAGGAGTACGCGGCGCAGCTCCGGGCGGAGAAGCAGGCGGGGCGGCGGGCTGTTCCGAACCCTCG
Source organism: Streptomyces diastaticus subsp. diastaticus (assembly GCF_011170125.1). Taxonomy (NCBI): domain Bacteria; kingdom Bacillati; phylum Actinomycetota; class Actinomycetes; order Kitasatosporales; family Streptomycetaceae; genus Streptomyces; species Streptomyces diastaticus. The sequence continues at coordinate 2,036,516 of NZ_BLLN01000003.1, forward strand.
GCCGTGGTGGCTGCAGAGCTGGTGGGAAAGCCCCGACCGTGCCTGGTACGAAGACCCGTTTCGCCGCCTGTCGCTGCGTCTGTCCGAGTACGTCCGGTGACAGCACGTGATTCTGGACGGGGCCGAGCCGCCCTGCTGCCCGCTTGCGGGGATGAGGGACCACGAGTGCTGAGCTGGACCGGGCACGGTTGGGCCGGGCTGTGCCGTGGGTGCGCGCGGGCGCCGGCGCCATGTCCGTGCGGGCAGCGGCACCGGTTCGTGCCGGAGACCCCGTTCAACTGGAACGAAATCGGAGCCTCCCCCTGAGTGGTGGACACGCTGATACTGGATCTGCTTGATCCGGAGGAAACGAGAAGACCGCCGATGGCGATGAGGGACTACTGAGCTTCTTCGATTTGGCCACCGATCGGGTGATGGTCCGTGAAGCGCAACGAGCGAGGCCCCCGGGCTGTTGATCGAGATGTCTGACGTCTCAATCACGTTGCTCGGGGGCCTCGTCGGTCACACACCCTGCCGCACTCGTCCTGCCGCACGCACTCGTGGAGTGGGTCACCATGCTGATCGGCACCCGTGAGGGCGACCGGCGCTGCAAGCTCCGTCCGTCCCAGCGCGCGATGGTGGCACTGGTGTACCTGTGCGAACGCACCACTCTCGCGAAGAACGCTGCCGGGTCCGGGATCAGCGAGTCCACCGCCCACGCCTGCACCAGCGGGGTCGTCGACCTGCTCGCCACCCCTGCACCGGGTCTGCTGAAGGCGCTGCGCGAGCACGATCCCGACTTCGTCCTGCTCGACGGCACCCTCGCCGAGTGCGACCGGGTCGGCGACGGCCGGGCCGACTACTCCCACAAACACCGGCGCCACGGCGTGAACGTGCAGGTCGTCACCGATCCCGGCGGCCGGCTGCCGTGGCTCTCGCCCGCCCTGCCGGGCCGCACCCACGACCTGATCGCCGCCCCGCACCCACCGGATCATCCGGATCTGCGAGCGCCAAGAAGCTCAGTCATTCCAGCCTGCTCTGCCAGCTCCGCCTGGGACAGGCCGAGCTCGATCCGACGGTTGTAGACCGCCTGCCCCAAGTCGCCGGCCAGCCGCGCATCGACGTACTCCTGGTCGTACTACACCGCCTCACCGCAAGCTGCCGGGCCTGGCGCGTCCTCCACGTGCTGTGCTGCATCAGCTCCTTGCGCCGCTCGTACGTGCGCTGGACATGGCCGTGCTCGGCCTCGCAGACCTTCTGCGCCTTGTGCGCACGCTCGACTTCCGCCGCCTCACGCATCCTCGCCTCACGGAAGACCGTCAGCAGAACGATCCGCTGCCCGGGAGTGACCCAGTACGGGATACGCACTGCCTCGCCGTCCAACTCGAAGCGGAGCTCACGCAGTTTGCCACCCAGGGTGCCGCGAGTACGGCTCGCCAAGGGTCGTCGGCTGCTTCCAGCAGTCGGCCGTTTTGTTCTCGACCCGCCGGTAGAGACGAAACGGAAGCAGCTCCAGCCAATCCCGCACCTCCGGTTCGGTCTCGATCTCCCACCGCTCCGTCATGCAATCAACGGCATATACCTCCAAATGCATAACGCAAGCTGTCGCGAACCTCGGAGCTGCACTGCCTCACACGCACCGTCACCTCAACCCGCCCGAAAAGGTCACTGCCTCCGGCCGACTCAGAACGGATTCGGTACACATGAGGACGGGAAGCCCCGCAAACCTGCCGGGGGCACAGCGAAAATGCCTGGTCAAAGGCCCTTCCGTCCGACGGACGGAAGGGCCTTTGACCAGGCATGAGCCCCTGGCCTCGGGGAGCTACGCAGCTGTTCTGAGCTCAGCGTTCTGCGAGGTCTTGGCGGGGGCCTCGGCGAGGTAGCGGTCGATCGAGTCGTCGAGTTCCTCGAGCCACGGTGTGTGGTGCTCGGCGGCCAGGGTTCCCGTCATGACCGAGCGGTAGACGCGGTCGCGGTAGCCCATGATGTCGGCCTTCTTGTCGCGCTTCCATGCGAGGAAGATCTCGACGACCCGGTCGAGGTCGAACTCGGGGTAGTCCGTCTGCCGCAGCAGATCACGCACGTAGTCGGCCTGGAAGCGGAGCTCTTCGGCGTCCGAGGAAAGCTTCTCGAAACGTTCCCGCCACTCGGTGATGGACGCGGAGCGTTCGGTCTCCGACGGCAGCTCGGCGCGGCCCAGGATGAGGTCGCGTACGTACCAGGCCTGCGCGTCGAACATGTTGAAGGTGAACCACTGGTCCTGCGCGCCGAGGTAGGCCAGACGCGGGTTGTCCTGCCACACGACACCGCGGTAAAGGCCGCCCGGGTACACGTTGTTCGGGGAGGCCAGCGCGAGCTCGTCGGGCAGGAACGGGTACTTGTGCAGGTAGCCGGTGCACAGGATGACGGCGTCGACGTGCTTGGAGGAGCCGTCGGCGAAGTGGACCGTGTTGCCCTCGATGCGCCTGATGGCGGGGCGTTCCTCGAAGCCCTCGGGCCAGTCGTAGCCCATCGGCCCGGAACGATAGCTCGCCGTCACCGAGCGTGCGCCCATCTTGAACGCCTGGCTGCCGATGTCCTCGGCCGAGTAGCTGGAGCCGACGATGAGGACGTCCTGCCCCTTGAAGGCTTCCGCGCCGCGGAAGTCGTGCGCGTGGGCGATGTGCCCGGGGAAGGTCTCGATGCCAGGGAATTGCGGCATGTTGGGGAAGGAGAAGTGGCCGCTGGCGACGACCAGATGGTCGAACTCCTCGGTCGTCGTTTCTCCGGTGGGGAGATGTTCGACCGTGAGCGTGAAGACCTCACGCTCAGCGTCATATTCCGTCCAGCGCGCGATGGTCTGAAAACGGATGAAATCGCGTACGTTCGTCTTCTTCAGCCGGGCGGCAATGTAGTCCCACAGAACCGGGCGCGGCGGGTATGAGGAGACGGCGCGACCGAAGTGCTCGTCGAAGGTGTAATCAGCGAACTCCAGTGCTTCCTTCGGCCCATTCGACCACAGGTTGCGGTACATGCTTGAGTGCACGGGCTCGCCGTACTCGTCGAGTCCGGTGCGCCAGGTGAAGTTCCACTGGCCGCCCCAGTCGGTCTGCTTTTCAAAGCAGACAATCTCGGGGATGTCCGCCCCCGCGCGCGCTGCGGTCTCAAAGGCCCGCAGCTGAGCCATGCCCGAGGGGCCGGCACCGACAATCGCCACTCTTTTTCTGTTCGTCACGTATTTCCTTAATTTTCACCCTGCAGCCCCTTACTCAAGAGGCGGCTTCTTTCAACCGTAGCAGGATCGGCTCGGGTAAGCTAATTTGCTGTCGCAATCGATGGTGTCAACCCGTTCGAGGTGTGGGCCCCGACGACCGGTCCGGCCGTGCGACCACAGAGCCACATCAAGCCCCACGCTCGGTAGGTGATGCGCAATTCTGCCACCTCGTCGGGCGCAATGGGGTCGCCTCTCCAGGCTCGCCGCGAAGGTCGCTGCCCTGCATGCCTTCACTCATTGGAATTCACACTGGCAATGCCATAGAAGACGTGGAGGACGCTCCGGCGAAAATTTTCCCAACCGCGGCGCCTTCCCGGTCTAGGAAATCTCATTCCTCCGAGACGCAGAAAGAAGCGGATTCGTAATCTGGTTCTCCACTTTGGACGAGTGAGCCTCTTTCGTCCTGTGCTGGAGGGTGAAATGGGCTGGCCAGCGAGGGTGATGACGAGGCAGTGCCCCTCGTCGTTGGCGTGGTGATCCACTCAACACACCGGCGGCCGAAGGGACCCTGTTGGTTCCGTATCGAGCCCCGCTCGACGTCCCGCATGAGCTCGTCGAGCATGTCGCCTGGCTGCTGCACGAGCACCGCCGAGCCCGTAACACCCGCTGGCGCAAGCTCGGCTGCTTCCAGCAGGCACTGAGCTTCTTCGAGTTGGGCACCGATCGGGTGACGGTTTGCGTAGCGCAACGAGCGAGGCCCCCGAGCTGTTGATCGAGATGTCTGACGTCTCAACAACACTGCTCGGGGGCCTCGTTGGTTATCTATCCTGCCGCACTCGACCTGCCGCATGCCCTCGTGGAGTGGGTGACCATGCTGGTCGTCACCCGTGAGGGCGACCGGCGCTGCAAGCTCCGTCCGTCTCAGCGTGCGATGGCGGCACTGGTGTACCTGCGCGAGCACACCACCCTGGCGAAGATCGCTGCAGGTTTCGGCATCAGCGAGTCCACCGCGCACGCGTACACCACTGCGGTCATCGACCTGCTCGCGGAACGCGCTCCGGGTCTGCTGAAAGTTCTGCGCGAGACCGACCCGGACTTCGCCCTGCTGGACGGCACGCTGGCCGAGTGCGACCGGGTCGGGGACGGCCGGGCCGACTACTCCCACAAACACCGCCGGCACGGAGTGAACGTGCAGTTGGTCACCGACCCCGGCGGCCGGCTGCTGTGGCTCTCCCCAGCACTGCCGGGCCGGACCCATGACCTGACCGCCGCCCGCGCCCACCGGATCATCCGCATCTGCGAGCGTCAGGACGTCCCCCTCCTGGCGGATCTCGCCTACCAGGGCGGCGGGCCCTGGTTGACCACGGGCATCAAACGCAGACCCCTGCAGGACCTGACTCCTACCGAGAAGACCCTCAACAGGGCACTGGCCGAGGCGCGAGCACCGGTCGAGCGAGGCGTCGCCCGCCTGAAGTCCTGGCGCATCTTCCGCCGGTCCCGATGCAGTCCCAACCGCATGACGTCAATCGCCAAAGCCATCCTCACCCTGGAGCGTCAACGCTGAAGAAGCTCACTGAGCCTTTTCCAACCTGCTGCTGGAGTACCACAGTTGGGCTGGCAAGGTGGTGAAGCCCCTGGTAGATGGGTTTTCGACCAAGAGAACCGTCTCCACCAGAGGCTTCGCATGCTTGTTTACCCGTCGGGTGTCGACGTGTCCAGTTCCGCCCTCCGCTTCCTCACGCAGCAGCTGCGGCGCCACCGCCGCGCGATCGGCTCCCGGTGGCGGCGCCTGACCGCCGGCCGCCAGGCCCTGCTCACCCTCGCCCATCTGCGGATGGGCCACACCTAGAGCGTGTCTCTTTGGTGAGTTGATCGGTTGATCGGATATGCCTGTCCGGTTAGTGATCACCGATGCGATGTGGGACCGGATCGAGCCGCTGATGCCGGCCGATCCGGTCCGTGGACGAAGGTGGGCCGACCACCGCCGAACCCTGGAAGCCATCGCGTGGAAGTACCGAACCTGCTCACCTTGGCGTGACCTGCCGGAGGAACTCGGGTCCTTTCAGACCGCGCACAAACGCCTGATCAGGTGGGCCGTGGACGGCACGTGGGAACGAATCCTCGCGGCGATCCTCGCTGTGGCGGATGCCGGTGGCGACGTGGGCTGGACGGTCTCGGTGGACTCCACTGTCTGCCGCGCCCATCAGCATTCGGCCGGAGCCAGGAAAAAAGGGCTTCCGACCGGCCCGAGCCCGAGGACCACGCGCTTGGACGCTCTCGTGGTGGCTTGAGCACGAAGGTTCACTTGGCGAGCGACAGCCGGGCACGGCCTCTGTCCATGCACGTCACGGCAGGCCAGGCTGGCGACGCGCCGGCCTTCGAGGCGGTCATGGCCGGAATCCGAATCCCACGAAGCGGACTCGGCAGGCCAAGAACCCGCCCTGCGGTCGTCCTGGCGGATCGCGCCTACTCCTCCCGCGCGATCCGCGGGCACCTCCGTCGACGCGGCATCCGTGCGGTCATCCCGCAGCCCGCCGACCAGATCGGCCACCGCCTGCGGCGAGGCCGCGCCGGAGGCAGGCCCCCCGGCTTCAACGTCGAGGCATACAAGGAGCGCAATACCGTCGAGCGATGCATCGCCCGACTCAAGCAGTGGCGCGGCCTCGCAATGCGGACGGACAAGCTCGCCATCGCCTACCAGGCCGCACTCCACCTTGCTGCCATCCTCATCTGGACCCGGTGCTGAGCAAGGCGCCGAAGGACTCTTCAGGCCAACCCGTGCTTGATCAGTCGGTTCTGCTCTCCGTCAAAGATGCTGGCCAGGGCTTCGGCCTCCCGCAGGTTCCCGCCGAAGAGACCCCGCCGGTCGACGTGAACGATCAAAATGTCGTGGCTGTCGATCACCTCAGAGATGCCCCGGGTCTCGATCGTGTCCGACCACGCATCCAGATTCCGGCCGAACCACTTCGGCAGCCCGCATGGCTCACTCACCGCGTCCCAGAAGTCGTTGAGGGTCTCGATCAGTCGACCACGCAGGTCAACGACCAGCTCGCTATCCGTCATCGCAGCAGACTAACCAGCCCACCCCATGAGGCACTCACCAGCCAAAGAGACAGGCCCTAGGCCCAGCTTGCGGCCGGGTTCGGCATCGGCACCACGACGGCCTACCGCTACGTCACCGAGGCGGTCGAGCTCCTGGCCGCTCTCGCCCCCGGCCTGACCGACGCGGTGCGGACCGCATCGGCGAAGGCGTACCTGATCCTGGACGGCACCCTCCTGCCCATCGACCGCATCGCCGCGGACCGGCCGTTCTACTCCGGCAAGCACAAGAAGCACGGGATGAACGTGCAGATCCTCGCCGACCCCTTCGGCCGGCTGCTGTGGGCCTCACCCGCCCTGCCCGGCGCCGTCCACGACATCCGCGCAGCCCGCGAACACGGGATCATCGACGCCCTCGCCGAGGCAGACGTCCCATGCTGGGCCGACAAGGCATACCGAGGCACCGGCGGCACGGTCCGCATCCCATGCTGGGGACGGTGGGAAACCCTCTCCACAGGCCAGCAGGCGGTCAACCGGTCCCACGCAAAGATCCGGGCCCTCGTCGAACAGGCCGTCGCCACCCTCAAGTCCTGGCGACTCCTCCGCAGGCTACGGTGCTCGACCACCCGGATCACCAGCCTCGTCCAAGCCATCCTCACCCTGCATCTGACCAGCTCGGAGTGAGGATGGAAAAGGCTCACTGCTCACGCTGGTGCCCCTCCGTGAACGAGACGTTCGCCCAGCTCGGCGCCGGGTTCGCGATATCACAGGTCACCGCCTGGCGCTACGTTGGCGAGGCCCTGGACGTGCTGGCCTCCTGGGCCTCAGGCCTCCATGAAGCCCTCACCGGCCCTCGGTGAGGGCGGCCACGTCATCGTTGACGGCACGCTGATCCCCACCGACCGCGTCCGCGCCGATCAGCCGTACTGCTCGCAGAAACACAAGAAGCACGGCATGAACGTACAGGTCATAGCCCGCCCTGACGGCACACCACGCGACAGTCGGCCGCGCACATGGCCTGACCGCGGCCCGCGCCCACGGCATCGTCCAGGCCGCCTGTCTGACCCGGCGGATCCTCGTGCCGGCGGACTGCGCCTACCAGGGTGCCGGAACTACCTTCCACACCCCGTACTACCACCACGGCGAACAGCCCGAGCAATACCAGCAGTTCAACCGCGACCACGCCTGCCTCCGAGTCCCCGGCGAACGCGCCTTCGCCCGACTCGTGCGTCATGCACAGAGCATGCTCCTCCACCCGCCGTATCAGCCGCACCGTCCAAGTCATCCACATGCTACTGACCTGCGACTATTCAGGATGAAGGAGGCCCACTGATGCAGCGGTACACCGTGCTCGTCCGCACCTGAAACCAGCTGCGAGCTGAGGGTGTGGTTCCGTCCGTAGATGCGCCAGCACCAACAGGGCTTGAAGGCCGGCCGGGAGCCGGCGCCAGCGGCTTTTGATCCGACGACGGTGTTCTCCCAGGCGAGCGGCGAGGAAGGGCAGGGACCGACTCGACACGTCCAGCACGCACGGGTGGACAAGTATGTGAAGCCTCTGGTGGGTACCGGGTGATCGTGGTCGTGAACCCGTCTACTGGGGGCTTCACTTATCTGTCGAACCAACCGGCCAGCACACACAGCAAGTTGGCAAAGGCGCACTGTCCGCGGTCTTGGCCACTCGTCGGACAATGCCGAACGGCTGATGGCCTTTCACCGCAGGTGCTGCCAGATGTTCACGCCGCTTCCCCGGCGAGATCGGCGAGTGCCAACACGGTGGGTGCGTCAGATGCCGTCCTCCGGCGGTATCGGTTGTTCCGTGGGCGGGGGGCTGGTCAGTGCCGTGCCCAGGGCGGTGGGTGCGTAGTAGACCGTGCGGCCCACGCGGTAGCGAGTGACCAGATCTGCGTCACGGAGCGCGGTGAGGTGCCCGGAGACGGTGGCGGGGCTCAGGCTGAGGTTTCGGGCCAAGGTGCTGGTCGAGACGGGCTTGTGCAGACTGGTCAGCACCCTGGCGCGGGTACGTCCGATAAGGCGCTGGAGGCTCTGTGAGGCTGAGGGGTGGGGTGAGGACTGCCAGAGGTCGCCGACTCCGCGCGCAGGGTAGATCAGGGTGGGCTGCCAGGGTGCTTCGACCACCACGGTGAGCGTCGGCCATACGAAGGCGCTCGGTAGGAGTAGGAGCCCTTGCCCGCCCAGGGGGTGCCGGGTCCGGTGAGGAGCCGCGATATGGAGTGCGCCGAGTTCGTGCCAGGTGATGGTGGGGTGCAACTCGGTGAGCATGCGATGGAGTCCGCCCTCGGCCAATTGACGGGACCTGACGGCGATGTCGGCATCGAGCAAGTCCCGGAGCTGGGGCCATTGCGGGGCGATGAGCCAGTTCCAGCAGGTACGGATCAGGGTGACGAGCTGAGCGAGGGTGCGGGCGGGGTCGGCGAGGAGACGGTCGGCGACTTCGGGGCGCGGAGGCGTCTTCCGTTCGGGCCCGTGGAGACAGCGGCGGAGTTCCTCCCTCACATGGGCGAGGGGGGTGTCCGCGACCCGGGCCAGTTCGTCCTCGATCTCTGAGAGCGGGCCGGTCGGGGGCGGGGTCAGGAAGTCCGGTGTGTACCCGGTACGCGGGAGGAGGGTCAGGAGCGGGGAGAGTTGTTTCTCGTCGAGCTCGGGGCGGAGTTTCCTCAGCCAGGGCAGGTGGTAGGCCTGGCGACGGGGATCAGCGAGGGTCCGTACGGCGGCGACGGTCTCCCACAGGGGGGAGAGCGCGAAGCGGCATTTCAGCAGGTCCGCTGTCTCCACGAGCAACTGCACCGCCATGACCGCACCTTGTCTCTCATGGCCGCAACAGGCCTGTGGATTCGGCTATTTCCGAATCCATTGAACCGCGGTCGGGGTGGTCTGGATGCTGCGTTCCATGTCTCAGCACAGCTCCCGCGTCCCTTTGCAGAGCGACTCCGCCGCCCCTTCCACTTCCACCGCGCCCGCGACGTACCGTACGGTCCTGGCGGTACGCGAGTTCCGCATGATCTTCCTCGCGCAGGTCATCGCGACTCTGGGCAATGTCGTCGCACAGATCACGCTCTCGATCATGGTGTACCAGCGGACGCAGTCACCGCTGTTGTCCTCGCTGACGTTCGCGCTGGGCTTTGTCCCCTATGTCTTCGGGGCGACGTTGCTGTCGGCCGTGGCTGACCGGCATCCCGCCCGGGACGTCATGGTGGCCTGCCAGGCGCTCAGTTGCGTGGTGGTCGGCGCCATGGCCATTCCCGGGATGCCCATTCCCGTCCTGCTCGTCCTGCTGCTGGTGCTCGGCACCGTCGCCCCGGTGTTCCAGGGGGCTCGTGCGGCGAGCCTGCCGGACCTGCTGTCCGGCTCGGGGTACGTGCTTGGCCGGTCCCTGCTGCGGCTCGTCTCGCAGAGCACCCAAATCATCGGTTTCGCGGTCGGCGGGCTGCTGCTCCTCGTGATGACCTCCTCGCAGGCCCTGCTCGCGGCGGCGGCGGGATTCGGTCTGGCGGTCTTGCTCCTCCGGTTCGGGACCCGCCGTCGGGCGGCCCGCGAGCCGGAAGGCGGTACTCAGGGTTCGGTGGCCCGTGCGTCCCTGTCGGGCGTACGGCAGGTGCTGGCCGTCCCCGGGCTCCGTCCGCTGCTGTTGCTGACCTGGCTGCCGCCGGCCTTCGCCGTCGCCCCTGAGGCTCTGGCCTCTCCGTACGCGGACGAGCTTGGTGGCGGCCCGGCTGCCGTGGGGCTGCTGTTGTGCGCCGCGCCGGCGGGCTCGGTGGTCGGCGAGTTGCTGGCCGGCACCCTGCTCACCGCACGAACCCGGGTCCGGATGGTGCTGCCGACTGCCGTGCTGATGTTCCTCCCGCTGCTCGGGTTCGCGTTCCGCCCCGGCCTGTGGACATCGGTGGCCCTGCTGACGGTGTGCGGTCTCGGCTTCACCTACGCCATGGGGCTGGACCAGCGGGTCCTCGACGCGACCCCCGAGGAACTGCGCGGACGGGCGCTGACCATTACGCTGGCGGGTCTGATGATCACCCAGGGGCTGGGGTTCGCCGCTGCCGGCGCGGTCGCGGAGTTCCTGCCGCCCCACATCGTGATCGTGATCGTGGGCTCCCTCGGCCTGCTGACCCTGGCGTGGTGCGGGGCGTCGATGCGCCCTCGCAAGGACAGGCAGGCAACCCGGCTGCCTGTGGCGGATCAGGCAGCGTAGGCAGAACTGGGGCTCGGCGGGAGGGCGTGTCCGGCCGAGCCCCAGCGCTGTACCGGCGTCGGAGTAGTCAGCGGGGCAGCGGCTGGAGCGCAGCCCATTCCTGGTTTTGGTCAAGCCATCGCATGAGGGCGAAACCGGCTGCCTCGACCACTTCCTCGAACTCCCGATCGGAGTAGACGACGTCGGTCCACGCATGGGTCCACGTGGTGTCGCCGTGGCGGCATTCCTGCGCCGCGTACAGCACCCCGGATTCGAGGCGGGCCTCGGTTATGGTCAGAACCATCCGGCCGGACCGCACGGTGTGCCCCGCCTTCAGGCCAGTGAGCCTCTTCCAACCTGTCACTGAAGTCCGCTAGTTGTATTGACCCGCTGCGTTGTTGACACGGCTGATCGGTGGTTGGCCGCCGAGTGCGGTGTGGCGGCGGTGGTGGTTGTAGGCGTGGAGGAACGGTTCGAGGACTTCGGCGCGGTCGGTGTTGTTGGCGTAGGGCCGCAGGTAGGCCCACTCGTCCAGCAGGGTGCGGTTGAAGCGCCCGGCCTTTCCGTTCGTCTGTGGCCGGTAGGGGCGGGTGCGTTTGTGAGTGATGCCTGCGGCCTTGAGCGTCTCGTGCCAGATGCGGGAGCGGTAACAGGAGCCGTTGTCGGTCAGTACGCGCTCGACGGTGATGCCGAGGTCGGTGAAGAACGCCTGTGCCCGGCGCCAGAAAGCGGTGGCGGTCTCCTTGCGTTCGTCGGTGAGGATCTCGCTGTAGGTCAGGCGGGTGTGGTCGTCGACGGCGGTGTGGATGAAGCTGTAGCCGATCTTCGGGGTACCGCTGGAGGTTCGTTCGGTGGTGGTGGCGTTCCGGTTGGACTCGCCGGCCTGACGGCTGTGGACCTTGTGGCCGCCGCCGTCGGGAATGTTGCCGAACTTCTTGATGTCCACGTGGACCAGTTCGCCGGGGCGGGAGCGCTCGTAGCGGCGGATGACCTTGCCGGTGGGCCTGTCCAGGAAGGCCAGGCGGTGGAGTCCATGGCGGGTCAGGACGCGGTACACGGTGGATGAACCGCCCCGGGTTCGGTAGAGACCTCAGATTGTGGTGGTGACCTGGGGTTTCGTGAGTTCCGTGTAGTAGTTGGTCTCGTACTCGACGGGTGGGACGTGGCCTATCTCACCGTGCAGTCGGCGGTGGCAGTACCGGTCGACCCACTCGGCGGTGGCCAGCTCGACCTGGGAGAGGGTCTTCCAGGGCCGCTGCGGCTTGATCAATTCGGTTTTGAACAGGCCGATCGTGCTCTCCATCAGGGCGTTGTCGTACGCATCGCCGACAGATCCGATCGAGGCCGCGATGCCGGCCGCGTCCAGGTGTTCGGCCAGCCGGAAACTGGTGTACTGGCTCCCCGCGTCGCTGTGATGTATCAACTCGCCGCGAACATGGGGGTGTTCATCGCGGTCGCGCTGCCACAGTGCCATCTCCAGAGCGTCCAGGACGAGCTGGGTCTCCTTCGACGTCGCGGCGGACCAGCCGACGATCCGGCGGGAGAAGGTGTCCACGACGAAGGCCACGTAGACCACCCCGGCCCAGGTCGCCACGTGCGTGAAATCCGCGACCCAGCAGCGATTCGGCGCGCCGGCGACGAAGTCGCGGTCCACCCGGTCCGGGGCCCGCTCGGCCTGGTGGTCCGGAATCGTGGTGAGGACCCTCTTGCCGCGGACCGCGCCGGCGATGCCCAGCTCGCGCATCAGCCGTTCGACGGTGCAGCGGGCCACCGCGTGACCCTGCCGGTTCAGCTCCCGCCAGATCTTCCGGGCCCCGTAGACACGGTAGTTGTCGGTGTGGACCTGGCGGATCCGCTCCTTGAGTTCCGCGTCCCGCACGGAACGGGCAGACGGGACGGCCAGGCGTTTCTTGTGCGCGTAATAGGTGGAAGGGGCGATCTTGCAGTCGTGCTCGGTGAGCATCCTGCAGATCGGCTCGACGCCGCCGAAGCGGTCCCGGTGCTCGTCGATGAACGCTACGAGCGTGTGTGTGGCCGGTCGAGCTCGGCCGCGAAGAAACTCGCTGCCGCCTTCAGGATCTCGTTCGCCCTCTTCAGCTCGGCGTTCTCCTTCTTCAATGCCTTGAGCTGGGCGGACTCCTCCGTCGTCGTTCCCGGCCGCGTCCCCGCGTCGATCTCGTGCTGCTTCACCCAGTTCCGCAGCGTCTCGCGGGACCCGATGCCGAGCTTGTCGGTGACCGCCTGCAGAGCGGCCGTCTCGTTCGGGTGGTCGTCGCGCACCTCGGCGACCATGCGCACCGCGCGACGGCGCAGCTCAAGCGGGTAACGGGAAGGTCGTGCCATGACTCGATCCTTTCATGAAATCGAGTCTCCATTCGAACCGGGGCGGTTCACCAGATGGCCTCTCGTCGCCCCAGCAGCCGGACTACGGCCCGGCGTGAGCGGAGACAGCCGAGCTTCGCGCTTTGGGCAGGACGATGCCCTCGGCCTGCGCAGCCTTCCCAGGGCGGAGCGTCCACGGCACCGAGGAGGTGTCCGTCAGCCACTCATTCGCCAGCAGACGCCCCACGATGAAGCCGCGCAGCGAGTGCTTCACGTCCCACCCCAGACCCGAGCACAGCTGGCGGTACGAGGGACCGTGTCCGTGTTCGGCCCGGAAGGCCACGGTGAACTCAGCTGCCAGAAGACCGCGGTCAGGGTGTGCGTTCTTCCACTCGCCGTAGGCGGCTTTGACGTTTTTGGAGAAGAACTGGGGCCGGCCGGGGGCCATGAACGCCTCGGCGACCTGCTCTGGAGGGAGAGCGCACACGGCGCAGTACTCGACGGACTCGACATGCCGTCGCAGCGCAGGGGTGGCGGTGCGTTTCCACTGCGCCCACGCATCGACATTGAACTGGAATCCCGGAGTTGAAGGGCGTACGGCCTCGGTGTCTCCCTCCGGCAGCTTGGCTGCTTGTTCCTCCGGGGTGGGAGGGCGCATGCCCGACAGATGGCGGACGGCGGGGTCGAGGCGGCAACGTTCCTCGGACAGCTCGGCGAGGAAGCCCTTCCGCAGGAGGTCGGGCAAGGTGGCCCGACAGATTTCGGGAAGGTCGGGCGGGATCTGGCCGATGAGCTTGGACGTGCTGTAGGCGGCGACGAACAAGCCGGCCAGCCGTGCGGCGGGAGGGAGCTTCTTGACCGGCTTGGCGGACACGGTCTTCGTGGTCCATCCGGACACCCGCGAGCGGACGTTCTTCCCGAACGGCAGGGGATGGCCGGTTTCCCGGGCCAGGTCGGGGACGGTGATGGGGACCGGCGTGGCGGGATCGCCGTCGAAGAGCGCATCGTCCATCTGCCAGCCCAGGCCGCGAAGAGCATCAACGGCGCCACGCGCATCGCCCAGCCGCAAAGCAGACAGGTCCGTCCCGGTGAGGTTGCCGACACCGCCGCGTGCAGCCCGGATGGCCACGACCGCAGCAACGAGCTGAGCGTCGGGCCCGGGCAGTTTTAGTGAGGCCACGTAGCGCAGCAGCGTGCGCGCCGCCTCGCCTTGTTGACTCGTCAGGAGGAAGGGCAGCGTCTGCGGGCTGCCGGCCGGGACAGTGCTGACGCTGCTGGGACTGGATGCGATCTTCGGCACAACCTGTCCAACGCGCGCCGAAGAGCGCTGGTCACTGCGCGTACGCCGTCTGGAGCGACGGCGCGCCACCCCTTTCACTCGAGCAGCCCAGGATCAAGGGCCTCTGTCATCCGGCAACGGGCTTCTTGACCTCGGATGTCTTGCGCCTGAGCCAGGTTGCCGCAGTCAGCACGAGCGTAGTGCCGGTGGCGATGAGGACGACGGTGTCGGGGGTCGTGGCGGTGAGGAGGAGGCCGGTGGCGGCGGCGCTGAGGCCGTAACCGATGCCGCTGCCCGCGTAGAGGGCGGAGTAGCCGACGGGGTGGAGGTCGCTGGGGAGTTCTTCACGAAGGGTGAGGTTGCGGGTGATCAGTACGACGGCCTGCAGGAGGCCGGTGAGGGCGAGGAGACCGGCGATAGCCGGCCAGGTGGAAGCAAGAGCCGTGGCGGCGACGCCCGCGATCATTACGAGAAGCAGGACCGTACTTTGGCGTTCAACGCGGCCGGGCCAGGTGCGGGCACCGTAGACCAGACCGCCGACGATGCTCGCAAGGGCGAAGCCGGTCAAGATCGGGCCACTGTAGGTGACGGGCAGATCCCGGTGCTCGAGGAGGGCGGGCAGCGTGAGCTCGATGCTCGCCAGCAGGTACATGGCAGCGATGCTGGTCACGTAGACGGGCCAGGCTGTCAGGGCCTGCTTGAGCGGGGCTCGCTGCCCCTCGCCTGTTGTGCCGGCCTTGTCGGGCAGCAGCCACAGCGAGGCGGTGGCGGCGAGCGTGGCCAGCGTGGCGAGGAGGAACGGGGTCTGCGGGCCGACTCCGAGCGCGAGCACAGACACCAGGGCTGGTGAGGCAGCCCAGGCAGCCATGTTGAGCGTGGATTCGAGGCTGAGGGCGGTGTGGATGTGCTTCCTGGGAGCGAGATCCTCGGCCATGGTGCGCAGTGCACCGGGTGCGGCGGCCGCGGCGGCGCCGGCGACCGCAGCCAGGGCCACGGCGAGCACGGTGCCGGGGGCCGAAAGGAACGTGAGCAGGGCGAAGGCGACGGCGGACAGGCCGAGCCCGCTGGCGATCTCTCGACGGTACGGGCGCGTGCGCAGGCGCGTACTGAGAAGCGGGGCACCTATAGCTTCCGCGATGGCGTACGCGGCGGCCATAGCGGCGCCGCCGCTGTATCCGGCGTCCGTACCGCGCCCGTAGAACAGGAACGCGAGCGGCGCCATTGCCACCGGGAGGCGGCTGGCCATGACGACCGCGGCCCAGATCGAGACGTGTTTGGTGAACAGGCCGCGGTACGCCACGGATGGTGATCCTTACTTGTCATGCCGGGTCAGGAGGGCGGCCAAATGGTCTTCAAGGGCATCGGCTTCCTCGTAGGTGTGCGCGAGGACCACGTATTCGAGGTTGCCAGTGGCGGCAGTGTCATCGGAGGCGATGACGATGCCGCACTGCTGCCGGGAATCCCAGGCGATCCCGTGTTCCTGCATGGCGTGCAAGAGCCGGTCAAGCGCGGGTGCCCGGACGTTGAACCTGCTGATCAGGACGTGGCTGTCCGTCCAGTCCGGCCCGACGAGCGTCTGGGCGATGTGGTGTAGGTGCGTGCTGCCGCCTAGACGCGCGTTGACCTCGTTGAACCATACGTTGCTGGCCTGGTCGATCACCGCGTCGATGCTAGCCAGGCCGCGATAGCCGAGGCTCTGCATGAAGCGGGCCATCCGCAGTGCCTCACCGGTGAAGGCTTCCCAGGCCCGGCCGGGCACGCTCCGGGGCGGCAGCGCGAGCCCGGCGAGTACCGGCGGGTCCTGGTCGGTACGCAGCTGGCCGCCGTTCAGGAGGGCCGGCTCGCCGTGCAGCGGGCAGTCCACCTCGACGTACACGGACGTGCAACCAGGGTGGAAGACCTCGAGGACGATCTCTCCCTGCGGGGCATGGGTGGCGGTCAGCCCGGCTTCCTTGAGGACCTGCTCGTGATCGGCCGGATCACCCAGGACAATCGTGCGCAGGGCTCCTGTGCCTTCCAGACCCGGGTCCGTGGTGACCACGATGTTGCCGTGGCCGCCGACCGCGCGGTCCCGCTTGAGGATGACTGCCTGGTGCGCGGCCAGGAGCCGCTGCAGCGTGCGGGAGAGGTCCTCGCTGGTGCGGCACGGAATGCCGTCCGGAACGGCGAATCCGGCCCCCGCCGCCAGGGCACGGAAGACGACCTTGCTGTTGAGTAGTTCCGCGCCGCCTTCCGCTACGAACGGCGATTCGGTGACAAGGCCGAGCTCACGTGCGAGCAGCTCGGCGCCGCGGTCGTGGATGTAGGGGCGGAACTCCCAGCCGGGAGTCACCAGCTTCTTCAGCCTGCCCAGGACCTCCTGCGAGTGCAGCAGGCTCTGGGTCAGGAGGTCGGCATCCGGTGCGATCACATGAACGCGGTCCGGTGAGATACCGGTGTGCTGCGTGACGTGATCAAGGAAGGCGTCAGGCACGGGCCGCGGCAGGACGAGGGCATCGCCGTCGCGCATCAGCCACACCAGGCGCTTCATCGCGAAGAGGATGCCGTCGAAGTCGTCCTGCGTGAGCAGGTCCATGCGGTCGACCATGTGCTCGGTGCAGGCGTTCCCGAGCCAGAGGCGGGGCATCAGAGCTCGGCCTTCCCACCGATGGCGTCCAGGTACCAGACTTGCAGGAACCCGTCGTCGTCGATTCGGGCGTTCCCGGGCAGCTGCCAGCCGGGCACCCAGGACATCCTCTCCTCGTACCGGTAGCCGGTCTGGATCAGGATCCGGTTGTGCTCGTCCCGGTCGATGATCGAGCCCTCGTACAGCGGCACCTTGCCGATGTCCGTCATCAGCGTGAAGTGCGGGCGCGTGCGGCCCGATGTCAGTCCCGAGGCTCCCAGCCTGCGGTGCAGCTCAAGGCCCTCCGCGACAGATGTGCGGTGGTGGTCCATGCCGCGGATAGGGACGCAGTGGAACAGATAGTGCGCCTCGATGTCCATGTACCGCAGCTCGTCGAAGAGCTCAACAAGGGTGTCGAGGTTGTCGTTGAGCCCGCGTAACAGCACCGTCTGGTCGTATATCCGTGCCCCGGCTTCCTGAAGCGCCGCGTACGCCTCCCTGACCTCGGGAAACAGCTCGCCCTTATGGTTGATGTGCGTGGCGACCTCGACCCGGAACGTCGAGCGGCGCCGCAGCGCACGCTGCATGCGGGCATCGACCCGCCGTGGGTCCTGGAGCGGCACTCGGGTAGCAATCCGCACGATCTCGACCTGGGGCGCCTGCTCTTCCAGCGCATCCAGCAGCCATTCGATCCTGTCGACCAGGATCAGCGGGTCACCGCCGGTGACCAGCACCTCGCGGACATCTTGGTTTTCCGGAGCCGTGCCGCAGTAGCGGGCGATCAGTTCCAGATCTTCACGGGAGAGCGTCGCGGTGTCGTACTGCCCGCGGATGCACCACCGGCAATGCGCGGCACAGATGGTGGTGGGCTCGACCAGCAGAGTCCGCCGGTACAGTTTTTCGACGCCGCGCAGTTCACGGCCCTCGAAGACGGGACGTAACTCCGATTGGTAGTGACGTGCGACCTCGAAGGTCTGCTCGACAGCCTCCGACGGATCGACAACGTACTGGAGGTCGAGGAACGGAAGCGGCTCACCAGCTTCCTCGATTTTCTTGCGCAGGTACGGGGAAATCTTCTCGGCGAAGACGCCGTTCTTGGCTCCAGCCATGACGGTAATAAGGCCTGTCTCTCAGGATCGCTGAACGGGACATGTCGCCTGGCCCCTTGGCCGAGGGCAAGGCGCGTAGGCCGACGGACCGGATTGGGTAGCGGTCGCAAGCCTGGTGACGCGGCAATTCCCCTGTTGCACTTAGATCGTGACCAGGAGTCACCGGCCGTCCAACTAGAACATATGCCAGATGCACGGGATATGGTGTGCGTCACGTTTCGTGACGCTGGGGGTCCGAGTGGGGGCAATCCGTAGCTGCGGGAAGGCATCCTTGCAGCTCAGGCGCGCACACCGTTCCACGAGCTAGATCAGGCCATTTCGCGCACCGCACCAGGCGTCTTGCCGAGCGTGCTTCCTCGCCCGGGGCAGTGTGGCATGCTTGCGGTCTTGCCCGGCACTGTTCAAAGGAGCATAGATTGGCTCCAGTTGATCGTCAGGGGGCGTGGTGGCAGGGCGGGATCTTCGAACGCTGTTCAGCTCGAATGACCGGAGTATCTCCGCGAACGAGGCGTTCACTAACCGGCAGGCGCAGTGGCAGGCGGTGACCACCGGCCTCGCCGAACACCTGCGCCGGGTGAACAGGGCGGGCTTTGACGTGGAGGACCTGGAAAGTCCGCGCCGTAACATCCTCGTCTTCCACGGGGTGGGAGGCATCGGCAAGTCCACCCTGTCCCGGAAGGTCGAGGCGTCGCTCGTCCACAGCGAGCACCGCCCCGCGCAGTGGGACTCGCCCTCGCTTGACCAGGAGCGGGTGCTCCCGGTCCGTATCGATCTCGCACGCTCGGCGGGCATGGACTTCGAGCGCGTCATCCTCACCATCCGCCTCGCCCTTGCCACGCTGGGACGGCCGATGCCCGCCTTCGACCTCGCCCTGCGCCGCTACTGGGAGCACAACCACCCCGGCGAGCCGATCGAGGACTACCTGCGCCGGGGCGGGCTGCTGAGCCGCTTCAGCGCCGCTGCCGCCCTGCCGCAGCAGATGCAGTCCGCCCTCAGCGACGTCGCCCAGGCCCTGCTCCTGCCCGGCACCGTGGGAGGGGCGCTCGGCCACGGGGCCGGCGCCCTCGTCAAGGCCCTGCGCGAGCGGCGCCAGGCGGTACGGGCCCTCGCCGGCTGCGGGCGGCTGGCGGATCTCCTTCAGGCCGAGCCCGACCTGGACGCCCTCAGCTTCTACCCGCACCTTCTCGCCTGGGACCTGGCCCAGTTACCGAAGGACAAGACGGTGCTTCCAGTGATCTTGCTGGACACCTTCGAGGACACCGGCGACCGCACGCACCGCGACTTCGAGCGCCTGCTCCAGCGCATCGTGTGGCTGATGCCTAACGCGTTCTTCGTGGTCACCGGGCGCAACCGGCTCCAGTGGGCGCACAGGAGTCTGGAAGGCCAGCTCGACTGGACCGGTCCGGACGCCTGGCCCGGCCTGGTCACCGGCACCACCGCGCAGACCACGCCCCAGTCGGGCGGCCGTCAGGTCCTGATCGGAGACTTCTCCCGCGAAGACTGCGAGGACTACCTCGCCCGCAGGGTCAGCCGGGACGGGAGGCCGCTGATCGACGATGCGGTCCGCCGGATCATCGCCGAGCGCTCGCACGGACTGCCCCTGTACCTGGACCTGTCGGTCATGCGCTACCTGGACCTGCGGCGAGGCGGTCTGCAGCCGCGCGTCGCTGACTTCGACCACGACTTCCCCGCCTTGATCGCCCGTACCCTCAGCGACCTGAGCAGCGAGGAGCGTCACGTACTGCGCTCTGTCAGTCTGCTCAGCGCCTTCTCCATACCCCTGGCCACCGAGGTCGCCGGCATGGACCACGACGCGCCCGCCCTGCGGCTGACCGAGCGCCCCTTCGTCCGGGAGTCGGCCTCCGGCACCTGGCCCTTCCACGTCCACGACCTCATCCGTTCCGCCATCCGCAACGCGGACGACGCGAGCGACGACCGCTGGTCGGACGAGGACTGGCAGCGCGCGGCCCAGCGCGCCTTCCGCGCTCTGGAAGCACAGTGGCGCCAGGACCCGCGACGCGACCGCACCGTCCTGGTCGGCTGCCTCCAGCAGGGGCTCGCCCTCGCTCGGGACTTCGACCTCGATCTCGACTGGCTCGCCGATGCCGCGTTCCAGTACGTGGAAGACTTCATATGGGAACCCCTCGCACCCCCCGCGGCACGCGACACGGAGCAAGGCGGCCTGCGCACAGCCGCGAATGCCCTGGTGGAGACGCTCAGCGCCATCGCCCGCCGTCAGCATGAGCACCGTGAACGAACCGTCAGTCGGCTCTCGGCCGTCCTGGCATCCAGGCTGCTCCCCGAGGATCTCGTCGAGCTCGCCACGTACTACCTTGCCAAGGCCCAGCGCGACCTCGGACTGACCGACGACTCGCGCCGGGGCATGCAGCGCGTCGCCGAGGCCGGAGGCCGCCTGGCCCTTGCCGCAGGACGCGGCCTGGCACACCTCAGCCGCCTGTCGGGAGACTTTCCTGCGGCCATGGAAGCCGCCGGGCGACTGGGCTGGCCGGGGCGCCACCAGCGGGTGCTGGGCGACGTGTGGTGGGTGCAGGGAGACATGGACCGGGCGGCAGCCGCCTACCTGGCCGACCGCAGCGAGGCGGAACAGCACGCAGTCGCAGGCGAGAGGGCGATGGTCCAGGCGCATCTTGCCTTCGCCGTCGCCTTCACCGATCCCCTGCGGGCCGATGACGAACTCGACCTGGCCGAGCGGCTGCTGTCGCCCCTCAGCCTGCGCTCCACCGAGCTGACCGCACGTATCGCCGCCCTCGTACGCGATGCCGGGTTCGCCGCAGACCTGCCGGGGCGGGCCGCTGTCCTTCTCGCCGAGATCGGCGTCTCCGGCGTCTCCTACGCCGCAGCCAAGCTCCAACTGGCCCTGTGCTTCCACCACGCCGTCCTCGCTGCCCACAACGATCTC
The DNA here is from genome assembly GCF_011170125.1 of Streptomyces diastaticus subsp. diastaticus. Taxonomy (NCBI): domain Bacteria; kingdom Bacillati; phylum Actinomycetota; class Actinomycetes; order Kitasatosporales; family Streptomycetaceae; genus Streptomyces; species Streptomyces diastaticus. The sequence continues at coordinate 2,057,148 of NZ_BLLN01000003.1, forward strand.
GCGGCCGGCATCGCCCGCCTGCGCGAGCTCACGCAGAGCGGCGACTACACCTACTACGTCGACATCGCGCACTTCATGGCCGGCCTCCCGCTCCCCGAACAGTCCGCGCGGGCACGGTGGATCGACGGGGAAGGGCGCACCCGCGAGCGGTGGCGGAACATCGTGATCAGGCGCCGTCAGCTCCTGGACACTGCCCGCTGACAGACGACGATCGCGCGCCGGGCAGACGGCATCCGGGCCGTCTGCGACCAGGAGTTCGTCCGCCCGCGGTCTCGGACCAGGCGCATATGGTCCCTCGAATGGCGATGGTGCGGAAGTGCGACCGGAAGGGAGTGGCGTGGAGAATCGGTTCGCGGGCGGCTGCGCGTCGTGCTCGGTGTGGGTGTCGGCGGGCGGCGGGTTTCTCGGCAAGGGTCTCGAGGGAGGCTGGGAAGTGCGGTGTGCGACCTGCCAGTACGTGGATGAGCGTGCTGCGGCCGACGACTTCGACCCGGAGGTCATCGAGCTGCCGACGGTGCCGCCGCCCGGCAGCGCCACCACCGTGGCCCTGCGCGTCCTCACGCTGAGCCGGGAGTGCTGGGCCTGCGGAAAGGACACGGTGTGTCTGATCGGCCTGTACCCGCAGCGGCCCGGCCGCGGCTTCGCCGGGCTGTTCACCACGGACAACGCCAGAACGATGGCGCTGGTGCGGCGGCTGCTCCAGCAGCACGGTCATGGTCCTCTGGCCGCGACCGTCAAGAGTCGCTACAGCAGGACCATGCGCGAGCGGCAGTTGTCCAACGGATGCGGTCACTGCGACGCGCTGCAGGGCAACTTCCCCGTCCACGACGAGGCAATGGGCCGCGTCGCCGCGGGCGGCGTGGACGGGCTGGACACGTTGTTGATCGCGTCTTGCCCGGTGCTGGAGTGGCAGGCCATCGTCCACGACAACAGCGGCGGCGTGATAGCCATCTGAGACGGCCGCTCCAGATCGTCCTGTTCTCGCCAAGTGGTCCTCGGCGACGGGAACGGGCAGTTTGCGGATCACTGCGCAGGACGGTGCACCTTGCGCGCGATGGCCTCGTACGCGCCGATGCCGATCGCACGGCGAGCGAGCTGTGCATACCGGGGGCTGGCCCGGACCCAGTCGGTGCGGTCAAAGGCGAAGGACCGCTCACGCCGCTGCGGCCCGTCGGAGGGGAGTACGGGAGCGAGAACGGCTGACGGGTCCGCCGAGGTGACCATGTGGTGGGCGATCCGAACGCCCGCGGCCATCAGCAGCGGGTCGAACGGATCCTTCGTCCCCCACACTCCGTAGACATATGCGTAGGGAAGCCCGTCCCGTCTCGTCGCGAACTTGCCGAAGCGTCTGCGTACCGCGGGGTCGGCGTCCTCCAGGTGCTCCAGACGTCCGAAGCGCAGGGCAACGGCCACCATCGTGCGCAAGTCGGTGAGAGCCTGCCGGGCAGCGGCACCGCAGTGGGCCGGTGCGTCGAGGAGACCGTTCACGTACTGCTGTGCGGCAGACACGCGGGTGTCCTCAACGGCGATAGCACGGGCTGTGCCCAGATCGGCCCCGCACCGGCGGCTGTAGCCCTCCGTATGGCCCGGATGGCTGCGAGAAGGGCGGGACCCGGCCTGTATCAGAGCAGTGCAACCGGATGTGAGAGGGCCGCGCCTGGGCGCGACGGCGTTCTGGCATGCCGGGCAGACGCCTGTCAGATAGCAGTGGTGCCGGGGGCACGTGAACGTCCATGGCAGGTGCCAGTCGATCGACCACCGCCCGTGCTCGCGCACGCACGTGGGGCAGTAGGCGATGAACTGGCGGTAGACGAACTGCCTGGACAGCATCCCCTGCGGAGACACGGGCCTCAGCTCGTCCGGGGACGGGACATCCGCCCCCAGAGCGGCGGGCTGATAGCGCCGCAGGGTGAGGCGGAGGGAAGCAGCCGGCTGGATGCCGGTAGCGGCTTGGATGCGGGCGGCGGTGGCGTCCGAGATCCAGTGGGTCAGGTTCTGCAGCTGTGAACCGGTGGAAGGGCCGGCGGCCATCAGCCCGAGGGCAGCGGCGGTGCGCGAGCGGGTGAGGCCGAGCGCGGCGGTGTTGTGGTCGACCCAGCTGAGCAGGGCCTCGTCCGGCAGCGGCAGTTGGACCAGTGCCATACGGCGGGGCATCCCGATGCCCATCAGCGCTCGCACAGGACTGTGGCGGAGGCCGCGGTGGGAGAGCGTCGCTTCAGTGACGGGGCGAGGCCGGGGCCGGAGTATTTGGCCACGTCCATGACGGTCTCGATTCGGGCGGTGTTCTCACGGGTGGCAAAGCGCAAAGGACTACTGTGCCACGCCCTGCGCAGCGCGACGATCGCGGTCGAATGGGGATCACGGGACAGACCCGCCACCGCGTCGGCCGCCGCCAGGGGGTCCTCGCCGAAGACGATGCGGGCGGCCGTGCGGATCACCGCCGCGTGGACCAGCACGGGCAGTCCCCGCAGCTCCGCGGACGTGAAACGGCGACCGGCCGTACCGTCGTGGGCCCGGCAGTAATCCGCGAAGGCCTCGCGCACCACGGCGTCGGCGCCGTCGAGGTGCTCGGGGTGCGCGGTGAACAGGGCGAGGCAGGCCATTGCCCACAGGTCCTGGAAGAGGCCGAAGGGCTCTGGGCGCTGCTCTGCGGGGGCGTGCAGCGCGTCCCAGAGCCGCTGCTGGAGCGCGAGGAGTTCGTTGTCCTGCACGGGGACAGTGGGCAACTCCCGCGCAGGGGCGCTGCATTGTCCCCACTGCGTGCTGTTCGGCAGAGGTGTGCGGTGGGGTGCGTCGAGTACAGGATTGGTGCGGTGTGCGGTGTGCGGTGAACGCCCGTCCGCAGGTGGGACAGGCCTCGACGAGGTAGCAGCGATGGGTGGGGCAGACGAAGACCCAGGGCAGTTGCCAGGCCAGCAGCCAGCGTCCGCCGGAGATGTCCGCGCAGCGCGGGCACAGTCGCAGCGCGTTCGGGTCGATCCACCACTTCAGCAGCGTGTGGCGGGTCGTCTCGTCCACCCAGCGTGAGCCGAGCGGGTGCAGCACGGTGCCGCGATAGCGGTGCCAGAACATCTCGGCGACCTGGGACTCGGTGAGCGCCGTTGCGGCCCGGATCCTGGCGACCTTCGCGGCATGAGGGTGATACAGCGCCGAGCCGTGCGCCAGCGGGTAGAGGGACCCCTCACCCGCCAGGACGCCGGTGATCTGCGCGGTCTGCGGGCGGGTGAGGCCGCCGTGCTCGGCGGACATGATGTTCAGCCAGCTCAGCAGGGCTTCCCCCGGCAAGGGTTCGACGACCAGCGCGAGGCGTCTGGGCAGTCCGAGGTCCTGTTTGCTCAACGGGGTTCTACGCGGTGAGCGGCCGGCCGACGTTGTCGGGCAGCAGTTCGTGCACGGAGACGCCGAGCCCGTCGGCGATGGCGTACAGGCGGTCCACCGAGACGCTGTGCCGGGCGCTTTCCACCTCGGCGTAGAAGGAGCGGTCCAGCCCGGCGGCCTTGGCGGCGGCGGTCTGTGTCAGCCCTGCTCGTATGCGTACCTCGCGCACGCGGTGCCCGAAGGCGATGCGGCGCTCAGCGGCGAGGTCACTGGTGGTCGGCACAGGAAAACGGTAATGCATCCATGTGTAGGATATATCCTACAAAGCGGTGCGGGGAGGCCGCTGAGCTGTGCTTTTACGGGGGGTGGGGTGTGTCCGCAGCGGAGTCCTTGCGTGTCTCGGCACCGTCATCCGTGCCGCGGCCGGACCATGTCGCCGAGTCGGCGGTCCGGAGCGGTCCTCCGCGTGCTCTGCCCACCGCCGGGCCGCGACGGATGGCCCTGGTGGGTCTGCCGGAGGAAGGCGAGGCGCTTGCCTCGTGGGTGGACCGGCTGGCCGCTGATCACATGGTGCCGCCCGGAATGATCGGCCAGGCACTCGGGCTGCAGGCCCGGACCACCATCGGGGCCGAATTCCATCCCGTGTTCTACGGCATCGTCCCCACCCTCATCACGCTGGCCCATATCCGTCAGGCGACCGGGATCCGCCCCGCGGCGGTCCAGGCGATGCACCTGTCCCGCTACGCGGGCACGGCCTTGGACCTGAGCGGCATCGACCTCGCGGACGAGCGGTCCGTGAACGCGATCAACCGGCAGGGATAGGCCCTGCTGTTCGCGTCCCGGGCCTGTCCGCCCTGCCTGGCCGAGAGCGGGGGCGTGTGGCAGCTGGCCTGGCGGCTGGGGGCGGTAGCCGTGTGCCCCGTGCACCGGGTACGGCTGGTGGAGATATGCCCGCGGTGCGGGATCCGGCTGCGGCAGGGGCTGCGGAGCCGCTCGCGCGGCCTGTCGAAGCGGTTCCGCACCGACCCGGTCCTCTGCGGCAACTTCCACGCGGGAACCCGCTGCCCCCAGGACATCCGCGATCTTCCCGCCGAGCTGCTGCCGCCCCAGCTCGCCACCTGGCAGAGCCGCATCCTGAAGGTCGCCGACGGCGATACGCCCCGGATCGGCGGCCAGGCGGTGAGCGGCTGGGAATGGTTCACCGCCCTGTCCTCCCTGGCCGCGGTCATCCGCTTCGCCGCTCCGCTCTGCCCGCTGGTGGACACCCTGGCGGTGCCCGAGAGCGCCCGCCGGGAACTGGCCACCGCGACGAGCCGGCGGTCGGCGGGCGGCTTCGCCTCCGCCCTGCGCACGATGCCCCCGAGCGTGGAGCTGACCCTCGCGGTGCTGGCCGCCGTCGAGCCGGTCCTCAGCGCGACCAGCCCGGATGCTGTCGCAGAGGCCATGGAGCCGTGGGCGAAAGCGGCCGTGGCCCGCCGCCGCAAGGTCAAGCACAACCCGCTGCGCAACCTTCCCTTGCCCGGCCCCTTGTCCCGGGCGTACGAACAGGCCATCCCGCCGCTGTCTAGGGTCGCCGGAGCGGCGCGTACCGTCACCGTCCCCGCGGTGCTCAGCCTTGATCACATTCCGCAGCTGCTCGACGAGGGCGACTACACCGATCTCGTCGAGCGGCACCTGCCGGGCACCGCACCGGCCAGCGGGCGGCGCCTGGCCGCACTGGCCCTGGCCCGCCTGGCCGGTGCGGACAGTTGGGCCGCCGCCGCCCGCGCCCTGGAGATGGACGCGCACAGGGCTGCCCGGGTCGCCGATGTGGTCGTGCGCCGCATCACCGACACCGGCACGTTCTGGCAGGCGATCGCCCAGGCCGGAGCGCGGCTGCTGCGGCGCGGAGCGGTCGACTACGCCCGCCGCCGCCGCGTCCTGGCCCACCTTCACGAGATCCCGCACCCCGTGCTGTTCGCCGCCTACCGCCCCCTGGGCCTGCCCGTCACCCCCCGCCGTCAACGCAGCGCGGCGATCTGGGTGTGGACGACCCTGACCGGCGGCGACGCCCGTGACGCCCCCGCGTACGCCGCCGACAGCCACGCGAACACCGAATCGGTGGCCGAGAACTGGCGCCGCTTCCGCACCCGCCTCCCGCCGTCCGTCGCCGACGCCCTGACCGCGTACGGCACGGACCTTCTGACCCGACACCCCCACCAAGGAGCAGACTTGTGAGCCCTCCGTCTGCCCGTACGCGACCGCTGCGCCGGATCGTCCCGTCATCGGCACAGGTACGGCTGACCGTCACCAGCCTCGATGCCGGCACCGACATACCGGTCACCCGCACGCTGGACCAGGCCGCCGAGGTGGCGTTCGAACACTGCCCGCCGATCCGGCGCATCCCGCACTACATCGGGCAGAAGCACACCCCCGGCTGGTTCTGGTCCGCCACCACCAGCACTCTGCTGGGCTACGAGAGCTACCTGGAGTCGCAGTGGCTGACGCTGTACGACTTCGACAAGGACATCGTCGGCATCTCCACCCAGTCCCTGATCTTCGACGGGGTCGGCGTGGGCGAGGTGTGGGAACACACCCCGGACGTCTTCTGCCGCCGCTCCGACGGCACCGCGCTGCTGGTCGACGTCAAGAACCCCCGCCTCCTGGGCCACCCCGACGTCCTCCTACAGGCGAGACGCACCCGTGAGGCGTGCGAGGAACTCGGCTGGGACTACCACCTGGTGGGCGACGTCGAGGCCCAGCGATTCGCCAACATCTCCTGGCTCGCCGGCTACCGCCGCCCCCTGTACGCCGGGGCCGATCTCGCCGACCGGCTGATCGCCCTGGCTGAGCGGCCGGTGGCCGCCGAGCAACTGCTCAGCTTCATGGACGAGCCGGACCTCGCCTTCCCCGTGCTGTGCCACCTGCTGTGGCATCACCGCCTGATCTGCAACCTCGATGCGCCCCTGCGGGCCTCCACTGCCATAACCGCCGCGAAGGACCTCTCATGACCACCGCCCCCGGCCCCCGGCCGCCGCCCGCCTGAAGCTGAGCGACTGGATCGAATGGGAGGACGAATCCCACCAGGTGATCGGCTTCCTCGACACCGCTGTACGGCTGCGCTCCCAGGGCGGTTCTTTCCAGATCGTCCTTACCGCCGAACTGCTCGCCGATCCCACCTTCCGCACTGCCGATGCCGCCGCAGGTCCCGAGGTCCCCGTGCGGGAGAACGTGGTGACCCTCAGTCCCGGCGCCCTCCTGGACGGTCTTCCCGACACCGAGATCGAACGCGTCACCGAGCTCGAGGGCCATCTGCTTGAAGCCACCACCGGCTACCGGTCCGTGACCGCGCAGGCCGAGGGCGCCGACCCGCACCCTGATTTCCACCCCGATCTCCCCGCGCGTCAGCGCATCGCCCGCAAGGCGAAGGAACTGGGGATGACCGACCGGCGGTTGTGGGATGTGCTCGGCGCATGGCGGGCGGAGGGGCTGTGGGCCCTGGTCGACCGGCGCAAGCACAAGGTCTCCAACCCGCTCGCCGGTGTCGACGCCAAGATCATCGAGGCGATCCTCGACCAGCACGCCGCCGAGATCGAGGACTCCACGGGCACCCTCGACCGCTTCCACCGGCGCGTGCAGAACCGCTTGGACGCCAAGCACGGCGCAGGTGCCGTGCGGCTGCCCTCCCGGGCCACCTTCCACCGCTACACCCAGCTCCTCCTCAAAGGCCGGCACACCTTCGGCGCCTCCACCACCCGCCGCACCACTGCCCAGCAACCCGACCGGATCTTCGGGCACCTGATCGCCCACCGGCCCGGCGAAGTCGTCCTGATGGACTCCACCCCGCTCGACATCCGCGCCTGGGACCCGGCCACCGACACCACCCACGGCGTCGAACTCACCGTGGCCCTCGACCTGGCCACCCGCTCGCTGCTGTCCTGGCGGATCACCCCTGAGGCCACCAAAGCCGTCGACGTCGGTCTGCTGCTGATCGATGCCATGACACCCGAGCCGATGCGGCCCGGCTGGGCCGACCGATTGCGCTACCAGATGGCCCGTATCCCGCTGCCCCGCAAGCTCGACTACCACCAGCGGCTCGCCGACGGTGCCGCACGCCCCGTGGTCTTCCCCGAAACCCTGATCATCGACCACGGCAAGCAGTTCGATTCCGACGTCGTCCACCGCGCCTGCACCCGGCTCGGCATCAATCTGCAACTGGGCCGCAAAGGAAAGCCGACTGACAAACCGCAGGTCGAGGCCGTGTTCGCCACGATCAACAATCAGTTCAGCAAGCACGTCGCCGGTTACAAGGGCAACGACGTCGTTCACCGCGGCAAGAACGTCGAGCAGGCCGCCCGATGGTCGATCCCCGATCTCGAAGATCTCTTTGCCGAATATGTCGTCTCTGTCTACCAGCGCCGCCGCCATGACGGCCTGATCATGCCCGGCTTCCCCGACCTTCGGCTCTCCCCGAACGAGGCGTACTCCCTGGCCGTGGCCCGCAGCGGCTACGTCGCATGCCCGACCGACCCCGAGCTCTACTACGAGTTGTTGCCCATCCAGTGGCGCACCATCCAGCCCTACGGCGTCGAATACCAGTACCTCACCTACGACGCGGACATCCTCTACCGCTATCGCAAGTCCACCTCCCCCTACCCGGGCGGGAAATGGCCGATCCGCATCGACCCGCGCAACGTGCTCCACGCCTACTTCCAGGACCCCGCCGACGGCGCCTGGCACGTACTGCGCTGGACCCACGCCGGTAGCGACCATGTGCCGTTCACCGACGTCACCCTGCGCGAAGCCATCCGCCTGGTGACCGCCCGCCGCGGCAACCCGGACAACCAGGACGAAGTCGCGGACCCCCTACGAGAGTTGCAGAACCGCACCGATGCCCCGGAAACCGGACCACCACCGACCGGCGCAGGCGAGTGCGGGATGCCGAACGCGCCCGCACCGTCGCCCGCGACCAGCACCGCGCCGCCGAGACCGCCCACGAGACAGGCGCCTCCCGCCTGGACAGCCTCCCCTCGCTCAAGGCCGTCCCCGACGTTGATGACGATTCCGACGACGAGGCACCCACTCGGCCGCACCGCTTCGACCTCGGAGACCTCGGCACCCTCCCCGTCTGGTCACCCGGCGACGAGACGCAGGAAGGCTGACATGATCCACCCCGGATTCTCCGAGCCTCGCACCAAAGAGGAATGGCGGGCCTACTTGGCCGCCATCGAACACTCACCGCGGATGCCCGCCATGCCGACCTGGGCCGCCTACCAGGCCATGGACGAAGCCGAGCGGGAAGTCTTCAACGAGGCCCGCGACGACTACCACTCCGCCTTCATCATCTTGCGCACCCCGCCGATGGACCGCATCCACGCGCAGATCACCAAGAAGCTCAAGCTAAACAAGGGTGCCCCGGCCGGGGCACGCCCGGGCATCGTCATCGACGGGCCACCCACGGTCGGCAAGTCCACCCTGGTCAAGACCTTCGCCGCCGACTACGAGATGGGACTGCGCCGCAAGTTCCCCGAACGCTTCGATGCGGCTGGCCCCGACTACATCCCCGTCGTCTACATCAGCGTCCCGGCCGGGGCCACCCCCAAGATGCTCTCCGCCGCCATCGCCGAATACATGAACCTGGAACTCCCCCGTACCGGTGCGACCAGCACCGAAATCACCACCCTGGTCCTCAAAGCCCTGCGCAAGTGCGGCACCCAGCTGGTCATCATCGACGACATCCACTTCCTCGACGTCTCTGCCAAGGACGGCCGCCTGGCCAACGACCACCTCAAGAACCTCGCCAACTTCTGCGCGGCCACCTTCGTCTACACCGGCGTCGAAGTCCTCAAGTCCGGCCTCTTCCTCGAGGGCCGCAGCCCCGTAGATGAGCCGCCCGTGCACACCACGGCGGGCACTACTGAGGGGCCTGCGGGACGCGCCACCCAGACCTCCGGCCGCTTCACCCTGTTCCAGCTCGACCGCTTCAAAATCGACACCCTCACAGCGGCCCGCGAATGGGCCCTCGTCGTGAAGTCCATGGAGGAGGAACTCGGCCTGTTCAAGCACAAGCCCGGCTATCTCGACTGGGAACACCTCCACGACCGCACCGGCGGCAGTATCAACAGCCTCTCGATCCTCATCCGGGAAGCGGCCTTGGACGCGGTGGCTACCGGCAGCGAACGCATCACGAAGAAGATCACGAACCAGATCGTGCTGCCCCGCGCCAGCGAAGAGTTCTACCGCAGCAAGCGCAAGCGCCGCCGGAACCCGCCACCGCCCCAGAGCGCAGAAGGCGAAGCCGAGGCGATCTGACCTCCGCCCGCACGGAAACTGCGCAGGAGCCAGGGGCCGCACCCGGCTCCTGCGCGTTGCTGCCGCTGAGGTGAGGGTGATTCGTCACCCCAGGTGTCACGGACAACAGTCTCCCCGGGAGACGCTGGCACCTCGATACCGCCCTGAGCGAGGGGCGCCACAGGCATGATGCGCGCTGAAGCACTCCGTGAGACAGATTTGCCACCTGCCCGGTTATGCGGGTACTTCAGCGCCCAGGTCGGAAGCCGTGCCCGCTGAAGGACTGGATGACGCCCGACAGCGTTGGACAAAGCGACACGTGCAACAGCCCGTCCCCCGTCGGGCTCGTGTATCGGCCCTGACTCCCGCCCGGCGTCAGGGCCGTCGTCGTGTTCTCAGCGCTGCCGAGGCGGTGGGTCGTCCAGGAGGATGCCGAATTCCTCTGACGCGCTGCTGACCCCAGGGCCCGAAGCGGTGGGAGACAGCGCCGAAGGCTTGCCACCTCTGGAGAGGCTCTCTGGGCGCCCGGCGTCGCCAGCCCGGCCTGCACACGGGAATCGGAGCGGGGCGGGACCGCAGCCCCGCCCCGTTCGCTCAGCGAAGACGACTCAGCGTGTGTTCAGCGCCTTGGCCTCGTTCACGGTCACGGCCACGTCGCTGGCGCGGGTGGTGGTGAGGGTCCCACTGTCCGCGCCGCCACTGGTGACCTCCCAGTCGACGTTCCAGTGCGCGGTCACCTCGACGCTGTGGCTGCCCGGCTTCTCGTAGCGGTGCCCACACGTCGGCGACATCTTCATGCCCTGGTCCGCGGTGTAGGGGGTACCGGGGTCGTTGCAGGTGACCGTGCTGCCGTCGCCCATCTTCCAGACCAGCCGGTCGACCGTGGCGGTCGCGGTCACGGTTACGCTGCCGGCCGACGCCGACTCGGAGGTGGGCCCCCAGGTCGAGGCGGACCGGTCCACCCACATCCACATCGGCATGCCCACCAGGTATTTGCCGTCGCCGCGGGGGGAGGCGATGCTCGGCGGCCGCAACGTCAGCTTCTCCATCGCCTCGCGAGCGAGGACCTCGGGGTCCACGGCCGGCAATTGCGGGCCCTCCACGGATACCACCGAACCGCCCATGAGTTCTCGCCCGTCGCCGGGGCAGGTGACGTTGTACAGCTTGCCAGGGTCGCCGTACTCCCACCCGTCGGGCTTGGTCACGTGCTCGTACTCGCTGGGGTCGGTCGGCTGAGGGTCCCGCAGGCGCCAGTAGCACGCGTCGACGTCATTGAAGGTTCCCAGCTTCGACGAGCAGGGGACCTCTTCGTCGCCGATGGCACACCCCCGAGACCCGCCCCCGCCGCCGCTGGGCCTACTCGGCTTGCTGCCGCCGCCTCCGCTCCCGCCCTTGCCCGGGTCCGTCGCGGACAGGTCGCAGTCGAGGACCTTCGGAGGACACTGAACCCCGCCACCGGAACCGTCGGCCGTGGCATGACTCGATGCCGCGAACGCCAGAGCGAGAGCCGTGCCGCCGCAGACGGCCACCGCGCGGAGCCCCCTCAGCACGTCTCGTCCCGCTCGATCGTGTGGGTGAAGAAGCGCCAGTCGCCAGCCTTGTTCTGGAAGGCTTCCGCCTTCATCACATGCCGACGGTCACCGGAGGTCTTCTTCTTGATGACCTCCCCCGTCTCGGCGTCGACCTCGTCGTACCTGCTGGAGTCGGCGCAGTCCTCGACCGTCGCACTGGCAGGGTCAGCGTCCAGGTCGATCTTGACGACCTCCGGGTCACGCTTGACGGTTCCCCGCATCACCGTCTTCTGCTGCTGGTGGTAGAAGAGCGTCGCGCTGATGTCGGACAGCGCCTTGTGCGTGGCGTACTTCTCCAGCTCCGGGTCGAGCTTGGCCGTGGCGTACGTCCGTGCCTCCGCAGTCGTCATCTCCTTGTAGGCCCTCAAGACCGACCGCTTCGCCGCCGCGTCCGGGTCAGCCGTCGGCGAGGCCGGCGCGGACGAGCTGCTCGCCGGCGCCGCCACATCCTTCTCCGCACTGCCGCACCCGACGAGCAGCACTGCCGCGAGAGCGGTGGCCCCTGCTCCTGCTGCTGAGCGCCGCATCCTCATGGGCATCCCCCTCGATCACTCGTGATCACGACTCGACCAAGGTAGCCGCATCCGTCGATCGGTCGTGAGCCACCGCCACATCAGCCCCAATCGCTGACCCACGGCCCCTCCGGTCGGCCTCCACGTTTGGGCAACCGCCTGACCTGCACCTTCGGGCGATCGGGTCGGCCTTCGGGTCAGAGACGATGAGGAGAGTCCAGGGCACGAAATCCGAACGAGGGGTCGTGCCGTGGAACAGCGCATCTTTGTCGAACTGAACGCCGAGTGGGCCCTGGTGTGCGCCGAGCCGGTGACCGCCCGGGAGGTCTCCGGGTGGCTCACGGACGCCGGCGTCTTCTGCCCGGACGAGGCCCCCGGCCACCTCGACGACCTCCTCGCGGAGCTGGAGCGCCGGGACCGGTCGAAGGGCATCGAGCACAGCGACCGGTGGCTGGCCACCCTGATCCGCCTCGCCGCCGGCACGGACCGCGAAGCGCAACTGGCCGCCCGCGTGGTCATGCAGGCGATGCTCCCGGGCGCCGTCCGGCTGACCCAACGCCTCATGCGTCCAGAGCGGGACTTCGACGAGGTCGGCCAGGTGGTGATCGCCTGCCTCTACCAGGTGATCCGCACCTACCCGGCCTCCCGCAAGCGGCGGTTCGCGGCCAACCTCATGCTGGAGGCCTTGCACTGGGCCAGCCGCGGGCTCCAGGCCGATGCCGAGCCGGCCGGCGTGACCTGGGCCCCGGAGCTGGCCGCGCTGCCCGGCGACCAGGACGTCCCCGAGGAGGCACACCGGCAGGTCCTCGCCGCCCAGGCCCACGATGTGCTGTCCGAGCACCCGGGCTCCGTCTCCGGCGCCCGCGCGGAACTCCTGGACCTCCTGCTGGGGGGCGTGACCGCCGGCCTCGTCGACATCGAGCGGGCGCGTGTCATCGCCTCCGAGGCGCGCGAGGGCGCCCAAGAGGCGGCGGAGCAGGCAGGAGTGTCCGCGGTGGCCTGGCGCAAGCGGCGCAGCCGCACCGTCAGCCAGCTCCGCACGATCGCGGCCGGCCTGGCCCAGGCAGCGTGACGAAAAAATCTTCCCGCCGCCCGGTCACGTTTCGGGCCGCCCGGCTCCTTGCGTGGATGTGCGTCGGTGTTGGCGCGCCACGAAGGGAGGAGGAGCCGGGCCATGGCGAATGAGACTGGAGCTGAGGAAGACGTCGTCCTGCTGATAGACGCACGACGCGAGCTCAAGGAATTGAGCGCACTGCTGGAGGTCGCCCCGTTCTCGCCGGACGTGGTCAAGGCGATGCGCACCTACCTGGCGAAGGCGGAACCGGTCCGGGACGCGTTCCACCGCTTCTGCGCCCTGCCCTCCGGGACGCTCAGGTCGGCGATCGGCGAGCTGCGATGAGGCGCCGCAGGTTCCCCGGCGGCGACCGGCCCACGCCGAAGGCGAACGCGAAGGCACCGCAGGCCGGTGAAGAAGGCGGCTGGGTGACAGTCTCCTCCGGAGCACTGGCCAACCTCTCCACGGTGATGCGGTGGGGCGCCTGGTCGCTGCTGCTCCTCGGCGTGCTCATGAGCGCGGCCGCCCACCTGCGGCTCTCCAGCCAGCCGCCCCGCACCGCACCCACCCCCGCCCAAGCGGCCCCGGCCTCGGCGGAGGCGGTGGGACCGGGCGGATTCGCCGTGCTGTACGTGGCCGCCTACGTGGAGGCCGGCCGCGGTACAGAAGCATCACTCGCCCGGTTCTTCCCCAACATGCGCAACATCTCGCTGGAGGCGAAGCCGGGCGCCCAGCACGCCGACCAACTCGCGGCCGTCCAGGTGAAGGACGTCTCGGACGGCTACTGGTCGGTCACCGTAGCCGCCCGCATCACCGCTTCCCCTTCCGCACGGGACGACGAGAGCGACAAAGAACAGGCGAAGGAGAAGGAGGAGGACGAGACCGGCGTCCTGCGGTACTTCCAGGTACCGCTCCGCTCCACCGATGGCGACGGCTTCGCAGCCACCACGCTGCCGGCCGAGGTCGGCGCGCCCGAAGCCGGAGACGGCATCGAGCTGGACTACGGCACACCCGTCCCAGGCGACGACAAGGACGAGACGGTCACCACGATCGCCCGCTTCTTCTCCGCCTACCTGGCCGGCGCGGGAGAGCTGGACCGCTACCTGGCGCCCCGCACCGCACTCGACCCGGTCTCACCCGCCCCGTACACCCAGGTGGAAGTCGCCCAGCTCGCCGAACTCAACGGCGACTACCGGCGGAATCTGCCCGCCTCGGACGGAGCGCGCCGCCAACTGCTCGTAGACCTCTGGGCCGCCGCTCCCGACCGCCAGCTACGCCCCCTGACCTACGCCCTCACCCTCACCGCCCGCGACGGCCGCTGGGAGATCGCCGCGCTGAACGCGGCCCCCGTCCTCACCAAGGAGAAATGACATGCAACTGGCCGGGGTCATCAACGGCACCAAAAGCCTTGTCGCCGACCTGAACGAGATCCTCACGGGGCTTCTGCCGCCGCTGGTCGGCACCGCCTTCGTCCTCTTCATCTGGCTAAGCACCAAGTCGCTCGTGAAGGCGTTCCTGGCGTGTATCGCGGCGGGGGCGATCTGGTGGGGCATCAGCAACATGGACTTCCTGCGGGACGAGGTCGGTGAGGACATCGACCGCTCGACCACCTCGGCAGCCCCCTTCTCCGCCGAGCGGGGTGCCGACTCGTGAGCACCCCGCCTCAGGAAGAGGAGACCGACGTCCTCATCGGACGCTGCTACACCCACGCCCGCCGCTTCCCCCTGGTGATGGGACGCCTGCCCGGCGGCGGCCGCCTCTGGGGCGGCCCCTACACGATTCCCCAGGCCATCGTCATCGTCTCCACCGCCGTCCTGCTGATCACGACGCAGGAAATGTGGGCGCACTTCGGCGTGGTGGGCAACGCGGCCATCGCCATCGGCATGCCGTTCACGCTCGGCCTCTTCGTACGGCGCATGCGCATCGACGGCCGCCACCCCTTCGCCGTCCTCGGCAGCCTGCTCGGGCTGATCGGCGCCCCCACAGCCGGCCGGATCGGCGGCCGCCCCGTGCGGCCCCTACGAGCAGGCCGGCCCGTCGCCGGACTCTGCACCGTCTCGTGGCAGCCCGCGCCGGCCCCCAAGACCCCCGGCCAAAACTCCGCGCCCGCGGCCTCGCAGGTGCTGACGGCGGCCGGGGCACTGCTCGCGGCGCGTACGAAGGCGGGGGTGTGACGTGCGCATTCCTGTCCGGCACCTGGCCGGAAACGTCATCTGGACCCTGCAGTGTGTGGGCGATATGGCGGATCGAGGGAGCAGCACAGGTCAACGCCTCGCGCAGGGCGAAGAAACAGCGGCTGGCGACGGTCGAGGCGCT
The DNA here is from genome assembly GCF_011170125.1 of Streptomyces diastaticus subsp. diastaticus. Classification (NCBI taxonomy): domain Bacteria; kingdom Bacillati; phylum Actinomycetota; class Actinomycetes; order Kitasatosporales; family Streptomycetaceae; genus Streptomyces; species Streptomyces diastaticus. The sequence continues at coordinate 2,072,189 of NZ_BLLN01000003.1, forward strand.
GGTCAAGCAGCTCCGCGGTGAGGCGATGCTCCTGTCGCTGTGCCCGCAGATCAACCCCGCGTCCGTGGTCGAGAAGATGACGCAGGCCGTCGACCTCGCGGCCTCTCCCCGCTACGAGGCCCTCGCGCACACGATGCTGGACCAACTGGAACAGGTCGAACTGACGGGGCGCACCGACTGGCTCGCCGTGCAACTCCCCACCTCCCGGCGGCAGGGCGTCGTCGAGGCACTGCGCGCGGCCCGGGCCGAGGTCGCACTCGAGCTCGGACTCCTGCCCGCCCCGGTGACAGCCCAGCAAGAGGCGGAGCGGCTGTCGCAGGCCGCCGACATCGCCGCCGCCTGGCCCTCGGCCATCACCCGGCGCCCCGCGACCGAGGCCGAGATCATGTGGATCTACGGCCACAGCGCGCGGCGCGGCGTCATCGAACCGCTGCTGCCCGAGGACGGCCCGCAGGCCCGCGGCCGCGGACGGGGAATGGCCGGGCTCGGGCAGGTGATGCTCGCCGAGGGCTGACTTCAGCAGCAGCGGCGCAAGGACGGAAGCCACCCGCCGCTGCCCCGGTTCGGCCGACGCTGGCTGGAGGCGACCACCGAGTGGGGCACCTCGTACCAGTGCCTGCTGGGCCTGAGCCAGATGCCGAAGGAGTTCATCTTCCCCGGCTCGGAGTTCCTGGCGCGGGTCGACCAGTTCCCCTACCCCGTCGACTGGACGGTGCGCCTGTCCGTGGAACGCGGTACCGACGCCGAACCCAAGAGCCGACGACAGGCCGAGGAACTGGCGGGCCAGTACGACGAGTACGAGGGCGAGGTCTCCGGACCGCCCGCCAGCATCGACGAGGCCAACCAGGGGATTCACGAGTACCGGAACCGGCTGACCTCCTCAGCCAGCGAGGTCGAGGTCCGCGCGACGACGGCACTGTGCGTTTGGGGAGACACCCCGCAGGAAGCCGAGCGCCGCGCCAAGGACCTCACCGGCTACTTCGGGGGCCACGAGTACGTCTTCGACCGCCCCCGCGGCGAGATGGAAAACCTCTGGTACGGGATGCTGCCCGGCGCCCGCGCCCCGCGCGTCATGACCGGATACACCCAGTACCTCCTCGCCCGGGACTTCTCCATGAGCGGCCCGTTCACCGGCGCGGAGCTCGGCGACTCCAGCGGCCCGCTCTACGGCCTCCAACTGGCGGGCGGCGGAGTCCGCCCCGTCTTCACCGACTTCTCCCGTGCCCCCCGCGAACACGCCTCCGGCTCGGCCGCCTACGTCGGCGAGCTCGGCGCCGGCCAGTCCGTCGCGCTCAAGGCGGCAGTCCACGCGATCCTCTCGGCCGGCCGACGCCGAGACGTCCCCGGCAGCCGGGGACGTGCGGTCATCGTCGACCGCACACCGAAGCAGGAATGGGTCCGCTTCGCCCAGGCATGCCCCGGCGAAACCCAGGTCATCACGATCGACACGACCGCCGCGGTCTCCCTGGACCCGCTGCGGATCTTCGAGGAGAAGCGCGAGGCGCAGCGCTTCACCGAGTCCTTCCTCACCCTCCTGCTGGGCACCACCCCGATGGACGACGAAGGCATCGCACTCTCCGAGGCCATCGCCTGCGTACTGGCCGAGCCCGCCCCCTCGATGCGCGTCCTCACCGAGGAACTCGCCAACCGCGGCTCGGGCGATCCCGCCGCCAAGCGCGTGGCCCGCCTGGCAGCGGTGGCGCGCAAGGACCTCGCGGCCACCCTGTTCGACGAGACACTGCCCGTGGTGCGGACCTCCGAGGCCGACAGCGTGGTGTTCAGCGTGGCCTCGCTGGCCCTGCCGCAGAAGCGCGAGCTGGAGTCCGGCCGCCTGGACCGGCTCGAATCCGAGAAGACTCTCGGACGGTCGGTGATGTACCTGATCGCCGCCCTCTGCCGGAAGATCGCCTTTGCGCGCGACGAGGAGTTCACCGCCGTCGTCTGGGACGAGTGCTGGTGGCTCACCTCCAGCCCCGAGGGCTGCGAACTGCTGCTGGAGGTCGTCCGGGACGGCCGCAAGCACAATGCCGGCGCCCTGGTCGGCAGCCACGACCCCCACGACATCGGCCCCGAAGACAGCGAGGTGGGCCAGGTGATCGTGGGCCTCATCCCGCGCCGGTTCCTCTTCCGCCACACCGACAGGAGCCTCGCCCAGCGCGGCCTGCAGTTCCTCGGCTGCGACCCCCACGACGAGGAACTTCTCTCGGTCGTCACGACTGAGCTGTCCCCGATCACCGTCTCCGACGAGGACAAGGCAGCCCGCGCCGGCGAGTGCCTCCACCGCGACCTGGACGGCCGGATCAACGGCATGCAGATCCTCATCCCGCCGGACCCCGAGGCCGCAGCACACATCCACTCCCAGCCGATCGCGGCCGCGGCATGATCCGGCGCGCGAGCAGGAGAGCGCACACCTGGTGGCGGGCCACGGTGCCGGGCCGCCGGTGGCGCCTGGCTGGCGTGCTCGTCGCCGCCCTCGGCGCACTCCTGGTCGCGGCGCCGGCCGGTGCTGCCCCCGACGACCCGAGCCCCGCCCCCTCCGCACTGGGACCTCAAGATCGAGGCGTTCCTCGTCGAGATGCTGTTCCTGGGCTCCAAATGGCTCGTCAGCTTCGCCTGCTTCCTCATCGCCTGGTCGCTGTCGTTCAAACTCGCCGGCCTGCTCCTGAAGCCCGCGCTGATCGTCTCCGACGCCCTGTACACGAACGTCCTGGTCCAGACCGGCATCCCCGGCCTCTGCCTGGCCTGGGCCGCGTGCGTCGCCGGCTGGCACCTGATGTTCGGCCGCCGCGCCAAGGGCTGGGCCGAAGCCGGCGCAGTCCTCCTCATTGCCGCACTGTCCATCACCGTCCTCGCGGCACCACCCCAGATGCTCCTCAGCGAGGACCAGGGTGCCGTCGGCACCGCCCGCAACCTCGCCGTCGAGGTCGCCGCCCTGATCGTCGACAACGACGACATCCTCAACCCCGCCACGGTCTCCAGCGGCGAGAAGGGCACCAGCGGCTGGGAAAGCCCGGAGTCCCGCCAGATCTCCCGCCCCATCACCGACGCCCTGGTCGACGCCTTCATCGTCCGCCCCGCCATGCTGCTCAGCTACGGCCAGACCTTCGACGGCAAGTGCGCCGAGCAGTTCCAGGAATCCCGCATCGAGCAGGCCGTCCTGCTCCAATGGCGCGACGAACACCTCGACGCCCCAGAGGACGCGGCGCGCGAGAACGTGCCCTACATCGACGACATCCTCGGCAACATCAGCGAAGCGCTCACCGAAATCCCCGACACCGTCGTCAAGGAGAAGCTCCAGGCGCAGGGCCCCATCGCAGAGTTCGAGAAGAACTGCGTCAACGGCAGCGCAAAGGCCCTGAAGAAGGCGTCGATGGACAAGGTCGGCGGCGCCTTCTTCATGGTCCTCGCCGCTCTGCTGGCCTGCGTGTTCATCACCGTCCTCGACGCATCGTTCCTGTACGCGCAGCTGTGCCTGGCCAAGGAAGCCATGTTCACCAAGGTCGCCCTGGCCATCGGCGTGATGCCGGGCCCCGGGCGGGCCTGGCTGACCGACCGGGCCCTGGCAGTACTGCGCTACCTGTGGCTGATGGTCCTCTCGGTCGCCGCGCTCGCCATCCTCATCGTCATCTTCGCCGCCGTCCTCAACGCCCCCGAGAAGGACCTCTCCGGCGGCGTCACCGTGCGCTTCGTCGTCATCGACTTCATCTGCATCGGCGCGTTCATCTACCGCAAGAAGCTGGTGCACAGCGCGGAGAACTGGTCCGCGCGGGCCCGCTCCCGCGTCGGCTCCAGCCTCGTCGGCGGCGGCACCCCCAGCGACCTCGGCAGCCACAAACCCCGGCGCAGCGTCGGCCGGCGCCTGCTGACCGGAGGCGCCATGCTCGGCGCACTCGCCGCCAGCGGCGGCGCCTACGGGTACGCTCGCGGCAGCACCGCGCTGGCCGCCCGGCTGGTCCGCGGCACCGGCCGGGCGATCGGCGGCACCGCCCGGGCAGCCGTCCGCTCCACCAAGGCCGTGGCCACCGGCGGAATGAAGCTCGGCGCGGTCGGCCTCAAGTCCACCGTGGGCCTGCCGGTGTACGGCCCCCGCGCCGCACGCCGTGCCAGCGCAGCGATCTCCTCCGTGCCCGAGCGGGTCACCGACGGCGCGACACACCTCAGCGAGCGCATCGCCCAGGTGCACAACCGGTACGCGCCCCAAGCCCACGACTTCACCGGCGAGTACGCCCACAACATCCGCTCGGCGGGGCGGCTGCTGCGCGGCCGCCGACCGCTCGGCCGGTACGTGCCCCCGCAGCGCCAGCACCGTGGCGAGGACCCGAACAGCCGACCGGCCCCCGGAGGCGTGCCACCGCAGCCCAGGCCCCGCCACGGCACCCGGCACACCCCGCCGAGGGTCACCCAACCACCCGCCAGCCCGGGGCAGGCAGCGCTCCAGCGGCGCCTGCACCGCATCCGCAGCGACCAGGCAACACGCCCGCCGGCCGCCCAGCAGCCGCGTCGGCGCCTGCCTGCCGACCCGCCCCGCCCCACAACCCGGCCGACACCGAGACGACGTCGCGGAGGAGGCAGCGCATGACCGGAACGAAGAAGGCCGTCCTGCTCTCGGCCGGCCTGCTGGCCCCGATCGCCGCCGTCCTGGGCATCCGCGTCCTGTTCGTGGCGGCCGTCGCCGGAGGCGCCGCCGATCGCGAGGAGCAGGGCGACGGAGCCGTCGGCGCAACGGGCACCCCCTCCCAGGTGAAAGGCATCCACCCGGTCATGCTCTCTGCCTACGGCCGAGCTGCCGAACGCGGCGCGAAACAGCGCCCCCAGTGCAAAGGACTGCGATGGTCGGTCATCGCCGGGATCGGAAAGGTGGAGAGCAACCACGCCGGCGGCCGGACCATCAAGCCGGACGGCACGATCACCCCCCGCATCCTCGGCCCCCGGCTCGACGGCAGCGGCGTGGGCGGCAACATCACGGCCTTCTACGACACCGACGGGGGCCGCTACGACGGCGACGCGACATACGACCGGGCCGTCGGGCCCATGCAGTTCATCCCCTCCACCTGGGCCGGGCCCAGCGGCGCCGACGGCAACGACGACGGGAAGAAGGATCCAACAACGCCTTCGACGACGCCCTGGCCACGGCCCTCTACCTGTGCGGGACGGGCGCCAACGACCTCCGCGACGAAGGACAGGCCCGACGCGCGATCCTGCGGTACAACGCCTCCGGCCAGTACGCGGACGACGTCCTCGGCCACATCCGCCAGTACGACCAGCTCGCCGTCACACCCCTCGACAGGGAAGCCACCGCCGGCGGCACAGCCGGAAAGGTCATCAAGCTGGCCCTGGCCGAACGCGGCACCAAGTACGTCTGGGGAGGCGGCGACATCCACGGCCCGACCGGCGGCGGGTTCGACTGCTCCGGCCTGCTCGTCTGCGCCTACCACCAGGGCGCCGGCATCACCCTGCCGCGCACCTCCCAGGCCATGCGCAGCGCGGGCAAGGCGGTCGGTCGCGCGGACCTGAGGCCCGGCGACCTCATCGTCTTCAACGCCGACGGCAACTGGGGCCACGTCGGCCTCTACATCGGCAACGGCCAGATGGTGCACGCTCCCAACCCGAGAACCCCGGGGGAGACTGCGTCGGTCCAGCGGCGAGTGGTCCCGCGCCGACTGGACGATCCGCCGAGTTCTGTGAACTGTAGGTTCCGAATAGAGATGTCGTTGTCCAAGTGATTTGTCATCAACTTGTCGTTCGACTCGTCCGGCTGAGTCTCCACTTGTCCTGTCGCACTGAGCCTGTCGGATTTTCACTGCTTCTCGTTCGTGCTGTCGGATTCTCATTGCCTCGCGCGCTGAGCGGCGGCGCTTGCCTCGTACGTGGGGTTCGATCTCATTTTCCTGCTCCGGTTCTCGCGGTACCTGTCACGGCCGTTTTCGGCAGGTACGCGGAACAGGGGGTGGCGATGGACCTGGGTCCCCGTCTGGGGCGCGGGGTCCCTGCGATCTGCGGCTGCGCCGTGTGGGCGCGAGTGACCGGAAGCGATGCCGCAGGTAGGCAGCGGGGCCCGAGGACCCCGGCTGCGTGCACGCCGGGACGGCGTGTCAGACCATGGCGAGCCGGTCCACCAGCAGCTCCACCCTCCGCTCGGTGTCCGCCGGCGGCAGCCGTTCCGCCCGGGTCAAGGTGGCCAGTCCGTGCAGGGCCGCCCAGAACACCTCGGTGAACAGTGCCGGGTGGACGCCGTCCCCGGCGACCTCGCCGAGGCTTTCCAGCAGGGCGTCGAAGGCGTCCTTCAGCGGCTTCGGGGTGTCCTCGTGCGCGAACGCCAGGCCGCCGTCGAGCTGGAACATGGCGTCGTAGACCGCCGGGTTGCGCTCGGCGAACTCGAGGTAGGCGCGGGCGAGGGCGGTGACCCGGGTGCGAGGGCCGTCCGCGGCGGAGGCCGCGGCCCGCAGCGCCGCGCTCATCTCGGCGGCGCCCTCGAGGGCGACGGCGCCGATGATTTCGCGCTTGCCGCGGAAATGGCTGTAGAGGACGGGCTGGCTGTATTCGATGCGCTCGGCGAGCCGGCGGGTGGTGACCGCGTCCCAGCCCTGCTGCTCGGCGAGTTCGCGGGCCGTGGCCACGATGAGGTGCTCGCGGGCCGCCCGTTCGCGCTCCTTGCGTTCCTGTACCGACATGATGAGATTCTAGCGCCGCTAGACAATCGAGCGGCAGCAGATCTAGCGTTGCCTCATCAGCTAGCAGTGCTAGATCTCTGGAGGGGTGTCATGCTCAACGCACTCGAGGTGTTCACCACCGTGGTCGTCGGCCTGATGGTGGGGGTGGAGTTCTCCGTCGCTTTCGTCATCAACCCGATCCTCAACGGACTCCCCGAGGGTAGCGGCGTGCTCGGCCGCGCCCACGGGGCGCGGATGCTCGGCGCCCTGATGCCGGTCTGGTACATCACCTCGCTCGTCCTCGCCGCCGTCTGGGCCGTCGCCGGATGGCACCGCCCCGGCGCCGGCCTGGTCGTCACCGCCGCCGCGCTGCTGATCTCGAGCGTGATCATGTCGCTCTTGCTGCTCGTCCCGATCAACAACCGGGGCAAGACGTGGACCCCCGAGAACCGGCCCGAGGACTGGAAGGAGCAGAAGAACCGCTGGGACCGCTTCCACTACATCCGCGTCGTCGTCATCATCGCCGCCTTCACCCTGCTGGCCGCCGCCCTTGCTTGAGCCCGCGGGCCGACACCACGCAGGTGACGGCACTCCTCTGCTCCGCGGGCGGTAGCCGACGATTCGCATGGATCTACACCGCCCTCGGAACCCCGGACTCCCTCTACCGGAGGTTCTGCCAAGGCCTCGTCGACGTGCCGCCAGGCGATGGCCTGGATATCCCGAAACCCGCTCCGAGCTGCGAGAACGTCTCGCCCTTCCGCAGATGGACCAGCGCGAGCAGTGCCTGCTTGAAGCAGCCGAGCTTGCGCCAGCGGGTGTTGCGGGCCTGGCGGTGCTCGTACAGCAGCCAGGCCACATGCTCAACCAGCTCGTGCGGGACGTCGAGCATGGCAGGATACGGAACCAACAGGGCTCCTTCGGTCGCCGGTGTGATGAGTGAGATCACCACGCCAACGACAAGGGGCCTTGTCTCGTCACCACACCCGCTGACCATTCCACTTCACCCTCCAGCGCAGGATGAAAGAGGCTCAGTGAGCCTCTTTCATCCTGAATAGTTGCAGGTCAGTAGGGTGTGGACGGCCTGGACGATGGTGCCGATGCGGCGGGTGGAGCTTCTGGCTCGCCGGAGGACTCGCCAGGACTTCAGCTGCGCGAAGGCTCGCTCACCCGGCGCTCTCAGCCGGGCGTGGTCGCGGTTGAACTGCTGGTAGTGCTCGAGCTGTTCGCGGTGGTGGTGCGGGAGCGGCTGGCGGCGGCGGTGGTGGCCCGGTGCCGTAACGACCGCTCGAACCGCCAGCCCCGGGGCGGGTCGGGCGGCTGGTGGGCAAGGCGGTCACGGACTTCGAGGCCCAGTTCTGCCGCAGCAGGGTGGAGCGGATCTCGCACGCGACACGCTCGCGCCTGGAGGACCTGGTCGCCGGCAGCGCGGACGAGATGGGCGCGGGAGCGGACGGTGAGGGTGCGCTGTCGGGCGGCGGGCGGTCCCACTTCGCTGAGCTGAAGACCGACCCGGGGACGCCGGGACTGGAGAGCCTGCTGGCGGAGGTGAACAAGCTGAACCGGGTGCGGCGGCTGGAGTGACCTGCGGACTTGTTCGCCGACGTGTCGGAGAAGCTGGTGGACGCGTGGCGGGCGCGGGCGTCGAAGGAGTACCCGGCGAACATGGAGCGGATGAAGCCGCCGCGGCGCCTGACGCTGCTGGCCGCGCTGTGCCATGTGCGGCAGATGGAGATCACCGACTCGCTGGTGGACCTGTTCATCCAGCTCGTGCTGAAGATCAACACTCGGGCGGAGCGGAAGGTCGACAAGGAGCTGAACGCCGAGCTGAAGAAGGTCCGGGGCAAGGAGGGGATGCTGCTGCGGGTCGCGGAGGCGGCTTTGTCCGAGCCGTCCGGCACGGTGCGGCGGGTGATCTATCCGGTGGTCGGCGGGGAGAAGACGCTGAAGGCACTGGCGGCGGAGGCCGCGGCGAACGAGGCCCGCTACAAGGCGAGGATCCGTACGGTGCTGCGGTCGTCGTACTCGGCGCGCTGGCGCCGGATGCTCTCGCCGCTGCTGGGCGCGCTGGAGCTGAAGTGCAACAACACCGCCTTCCGACCGGTGATGGACGCGATCGACTTGCTCCAGCGCTACCTGGAGCAGCCGCTGAAGGAGGGCGCGTTCTTCGATCCGGCGGAGAGGGGGCCGATAGCAGGGGTGGTGCCCGAGCCGTGGCGGGCGGCGGCGGTGGACGCGAAGGGGCGGGTCGAGCGGATTCCGTACGAGCCGTGTGTGCTGGTGGCGCCACGGGACGCGGTGCGGCGGCGGGAGATCTGGGTGGTGGGGGCGAACCGGTGGCGTAACCCGGAGGACGACCTGCCGGCGGACTTCGAGGACAACCGGGACGTGCACTACGCCGCGCTGGGCCAGCCGCAGGGTGCCGGGGAGTTCATCGCCGCCCTGCAAGGCAAGCTCCGCACGTCGCTGGACCGTTTCGAGCAGGCTCTCGCGGAGGGCACGACGGGCGGGGTAGTGATCGTCAAGAAGCACGGCGAGCCGTGGATCAGGGTCTCCCCGCGCGGCAAGCAGGAGGAGCCGGAGAGCCTGGTGGCCATCAAGGGCGAGATCGAGCGACGCTGGGGCACATCGACCTGCTGGACATCCTGAAGTACGCCGAGTTCGACACGGACTTCATCGCCGAGTTCACCTCGGTCGCCACCCGAGAGATGCTGTCGAAGGATGTGCTGCGCCGCCGCCTGCTGCTGGTGCTGTTCAGGCTGGGCACGAACATGGGGATCAAGCGGGTCGCGGTGACCGGCAAACACGGCGAGAGCGAGGCCACCCTGCGGCGGGTGCGGCACCTGTTCGTCAACCGCGCCAACATGCGCGCGGCATTGCGGAAGCTGGTGAACACCACCTTCGCCGTCCGAGATGAGATGTGGTGGGGCACCGGCACCGCGTGCGCCTCCGACAGCCGCAAGTTCGGCGCCTGGTCCAGCAACCTGATGACCGAGTGGCACCAGCGCTACCGCGGCCCGGGCGTGATGATCTACTGGCAGTGCGACCTGAAAGCCGCACATTTCGAGCAAATGCCGGGAAGGAGATACCAGCATTTTCGACCTGTGACCATCTGGTCGATTCCCCAGCCAGCGTGCGGAGGGAGCAATTCCTCGGTGCGAAGCCTGGCCAGCAGACCGAAGGCCGAGACGACCACTGAATCGGCACGGGTCAGGGGAAAGCCCGGACGGATGAACACAAGTGAACCCTTGATGAGGACTCGTAAAGATCACCCGCCTCAGTGGAAGCAGTCGAGGCGGTCCAGGAGCTACCGGGTGAGAACCCGACGCGACTCCGAGCTGGCTGTCAAAGCCGGAGTAGGTCACCGCGGCTCCCGGGTCAGAGAGGGCATCCACCCCGGGCGCATCTCGTGTGTGCGGAACAGGGAAACCCCGTAGAGGTCCCCCTCGGGGTAGGCCGAAGGCAACGAAGGCTCAACTCCTCTGCGGGCAAAGGATGGTCCGAGAAGCGAACGCCGCCACGCCGAAAGGCACGGGGAAAGGCCGGACACAGGGGCTCCGCCCTCCGGCTATAACCCGGCGGATACCGGGCTGATGCCCGGGTCCGAAAGGACGCCCAAGCGGACCAGGTGGGTCTTTGAAGAGACAAGCGAAGCACCGAGTAAACGGCAGCGCACGTTAGACAGGGAGGGCAAGTGGACCAAAGCACCGGGCAGTTGTCCTTCTGGAACGAAACTGCCGACGATGCGGAAGCCTGGCACCAGATCGACTGGGGCCGGGTCGACCGCGACGTAACGAGGCTGCGTCGGAGGATCTTCAAGGCCGCTCAAGCTGGCGACATGAAGAAGGTCCGAAACCTCCAGAAGCTCATGATGCGATCGGCCGCGAACACGCTCCTGAGCGTGCGCCGGGTGACCCAGGTGAGCCGGGGGCGGAAGACCGCCGGCGTGGACGGGGAGACGGCGCTCGGCCCCAAGGAGCGGGGCCGACTGGCCCGCATGCTCCTGCGGGACGGCGCTGCCCGCCCACGACCGGTGAAACGAGTGCAGATTCCGAAGGCGAATGGAAAGACGCGCCCTCTCGGCATCCCGGTCATCCGGGACCGGGTCCACCAGGCCAGGGTGAAGAACGCCCTGGAACCTGAATGGGAGGCGCGATTCGAGGCGCGAAGCTACGGCTTCCGCCCCGGCCGGGGATGTCACGACGCACTGGCGGCCATCTTCCAGGTGGTGGGCAAGCCCGCCAGCCAGCGGAGATGGGTGCTGGACGCCGACTTGTCGGCGGCGTTCGACCGGATCGACCACGCGCACCTGATGCGATCGCTCGCAGGCTTCCCCGCCAGGGACGCCGTCGAGGGCTGGCTGAAGGCCGGAGTGATGGACAGGGGCGCCTTCGCACCGACGGTGGAAGGCACCCCGCAAGGAGGGGTGATCAGCCCGCTCCTGCTGAACATTGCTCTGCACGGAATGGAAGAAGCAGCCGGGGTCTCCTGGAGAAGACACGGGAACTCCCGAGTACTCAAAGACGGGTCCCCGGCCCTTGTGCGGTACGCGGACGACTTCGTGGTCATCTGCCACACTGAGAAGGACGCGCACGAGGCGTACCGGCGGCTGAAGGAATGGTTCGCCCCCAGAGGTCTGGCCTTCAACGAGGAGAAGACTTCGGTCCGACACCTCACCGATGGCTTCGACTTCCTCGGGTGCACCGTCCGGACGTACGCCAACGGGTACACGCTCGTGACGCCGAGCAAGGACGCGGTGAGGAAGGCCAAGGGGCGTATCCGGGACGTTGTCCGGTCGAATCGGGGGAAGCCTGCGGACCGGCTGGTCCGCGAGCTCAGCTCGTTTCTCCGGGGATGGACTGCGTATTACCGCCCCTGGAGCTCGAAGAGGGCCTTCAAGGAAGTCGATCGGACCGTGTTCGGCCAGCTCTGGCAGTGGGCGAGCAGACAGCATCGGCGGAAGGGAAGACAGTGGATCGCGGCCCGGTACTGGGACAAGCGGATTCCCGGGAGTGACAACCGCTGGATCTTCGGTGAGGGTTCGGCGTACGTCAAGCCCGCCGCGATGACCAGGATCGTCCGTCACGTGCCGGTCCTTGGAACCCATTCCAAGGACGACCCGGCTCTGACGGACTACTGGACCGAGCGCGCGGCCAGGCGGACCAAGCTGGGGCTGGAGAACAGGTTCATCCAGACCCTGGCCGTCCGTCAGCGCGGCCGATGCGCCCGGTGCGGCCTCGACCTCGTCGAAGGAGCCGAATTCGAGCCGGATAACATCCACGACTGGGTGTCCTGGTTCGACTCGGTCCGCCGGACGCTGAACGTGCACCACGTCGTGCACCGCCAGCACGGCGGCGGCAACGAGCTGAAGAACCTCGTCCTCCTGCACTCGCAGTGCCACCAGCAGCATCACGCGACAGAAGCACTCGATGCGAAGCGGTCCCCGTGACCTGCTTGAGCCGTGGTGCGGTGAAAGCCGCTCGCCCGGTTCTGAGGGGGCCGGGGTCCCAGCAATGGGCCCCGGCTACCCGACCGTCGAGCGGAAGTCGGTGTGCATCTACTCCCAGCTCAAGTCCTGCTCGGCCTCCGAGGTCGCCTCGATGATCGAGGGCGTGCTGCGGCACTGCACCGACATGGAGGTGGACCGGCAGTACACCGACACCCATGGCGCGTCCATCGTCGGCTTCGCCTTCGCCCACATGCTCGACTTCAAGCTGATGCCGAGGCTGAAGAACATCGGCTCCGCGCGGCTGTACCGGCCGGCCGCCGGGGAGGACGACAACTGGCCGAACCTCGCCCCGGTGCTGTCCACCAAGACGATCAACTGGGACCTGATCCGCCAGCAGTACGACCAGATCGTGAAGTACACCACCGCGCTCCGCCTGGGCACCGCCGAGGCCGAGCAGGTCCTGCGCCGCTTCACCCGCGGCGGCCCCAAGCACCCCACCTACCAGGCGATCGAGGAACTGGGCCGGGCGGTGCGCACGGCGTTCGTCTGCGACTACCTCGCCGATGTCGAGCTGCGGCAGGAAATCCACGAGGGCCTCCAGGTCGTGGAGAACTGGAACAGCGCGAACAAGGACCTCTTCTATGGCAAGGACGGCGACCTGGCCGGGCAGGACAAGGAATCCCAGGAGGTGTCCATGCTCGCGCTGCACCTGCTCCAGTCCGCTTTGGTCCACGTCAACACGCTGCTGATGCAGCAGGTCCTCGCCGATCCGAAGTGGGCCGACACCCTCACCGACGCCGACCGGCGGGCGCTGTCCCCGCTGTTCTGGACGCACGTGAACCCCTACGGCCGGTTCGAGCTCGACATGAACAGCCGCCTCGACCTGGACCTGACCACCCGGGTTGCGGGGGTGCCCGGCCCGCGCCTCCCACGGGCTGAATCTGCGGAGGTCCCTACGTGACGGTGGTCAGCGCTCGGTGAAGGACAACTGACAAGAACAGGCGGGCGCTAGTGTCCTCAGCTATGACTGAACCGACCTACCTGAATGCCACCCGCGTGGCCTACGACACCGTTGCCGAAAACTACGCCGAGCTCGTGCCCCCCGCGTTCGAGGACGACCTGTACGGCCGCGCGATGATAAGTACGTTCGCCGAACTCACGCGAGCCCTCGACGCCGGGCCGGTCGCTGACCTCGGCTGCGGGCCCGGCCACGTGACAGCACACCTTCAGTCCCTTGGGGTGACCGCGTTCGGCATCGACCTGTCCCCGAAGACGGTTGCGGTTGCCCGGCGCCGGCATCCGGACCTGCGATTCGACGAAGGGTCGATGACCGACCTGGACCTGGCTGACGGCAGTCTTGGCGGAGTCATCGCCTGGTACTCGATCGTGCACACCCCTCCGGAGTTGCTGCCGGTCGTGTTCGCAGAGTTCCACCGCGTGCTGGCCCCAGGCGGCCATGTGCTGATCGGCTTCAAGGCCGGTGACAGGCTCCGACACCTGGAGAACGCATACGGGCATGAGCTGTCTCTCGACGTCTACTGGGTCTCTCCCGACCGCATCGCCGAGCTGCTGAATCAGACCGGGCTGATGGTGGATGCCCGGCTGATCCGCGAGCCGAACGAGCAGGAGAAGCCCCGGCAAGGTCAGCAGGCGTACCTCCTGGCCCGAAAGCCGGCGAAGCCTGGAGCAAGGCTTGCCGACACCATCGCGTAATACGACCCAGTAGTCCGCAGGTGTGCTCTGGAGGTTTATAGACGGCGGCGGGCGGCGGGGTCGCGTTCGGCGACGTGTCGGGCGACCGCGTCGACGCCTGGGCGGGCGTACCGATCCAGGGAGCGTACGGAGGCATGGCGGGACCGGGCCAGCAGCATCGGGGTGGAGGTGCCGCCCTCGGCGTCATGCGTGAGCGCGGAGTGCCGCAGCCGGTGCAGGGTCCAGCCCTCCAGGTCCTCGATGTCCTCGGGGGAGGCGAGCGGGTTGGCCAGTAGCCGGGTGTTCTCCTCGAAGATCTCCTCGGCGCGGCGGTAGGAGAGCCGGGCCCGTCCGGTTTCGGGGCAGACGTCGAGTGTCGGCGTTCCGGCCGGGGCCTTGCGGTCGGTGAGGAACAGCGGGCCGCGGGTGCGGCGGGCGATGAGCCGGGGCAGGAGCTGGGCGGTGCCGGACTGCCAGTGGATCCATTCCGTGGCACCGCCCTTGGCGGTGATCCTGCCGCGCTTGTCCTGCGGGTACAGGTCCTCCACGTTCAGGCACAGCACCTCATCGGCCCGCGCCGCCGACTCATAGAGCATCTTCCACAGCGTCTTCTCCCGCAGGGCGACGTCCAGGCGCCACAGTGCGACGATCTGGTTCTCGGCCAGGGCCTTGGTGCGGTCGGGCGGCGCGGGCCGCCGCTCGATGCCGATCGTCGGGTCGCCGACGATCCAGCCCTGGCGCTGCCACCAGCCGATCGCCTTGCGCGCGATGGAAAGTTCGCGGTTGACGGTATCGGCGTCCATCTCGTCCGCCCGTGCTGCCGCCAGTTCGGCCAGTGCCTTGGGCAGCGCCGGATCGTCGATCGCGGCGACGGGGAAGACGGGCGGCTTCGCGCCCCGGCGGGCAAGTCCGGTCGGCGCCGGTTCGCCGGCGAGCATCCACCCCCACGTCGTCAGCGAGATCCGATAGATCCGTGCCGAGGACTTCGCGATGCCCGCGCCGGTGAGGTACCGCTCGACCGCCGCGGTGTACGAGGCGGGCGGGGCGGACAGGGGCACGACCCGGGTGCGCGGCAGGTGGAGCGCGCCCCCGCTCCCGATTTCGGTCACCGGTTCGATCGTCATGCCCGCCCCGCCCTTCCGGCACTGCCGCAGTAAATGCGTACACCTCGCCTGTGGTCGCTGGGTAGTCCGCCGCAGGTCGTGAAGATCACCGTAGGGGCTCTACCGCAGTAAATCCGGCATTTACTGCGGCACCACTCTGACGACCCGTCATCCCGCTGTACCGCCGACCTTCACAGCGAACCCGGACCGGAGCGTCACGCAGCGCTACATGTCCGTTGGCCGTAGCTATACGAGAACAGGGCCGGGACAGGTGCCGGCGGCGCGGAGCATCCCCGCGGGTGCGGGGCCGACGACGCGTGGTCGTGGTGCTGGAGGAGTCCGTTCGGAGCATCCCCGCGGGTGCGGGGCCGACGAGCTGGGCTTGGGCTTAGAACGGCAGGGAGCATCCCCGCGGGTGCGGGGCCGACGACCTGGGCGTCGCCACCTCCGGAGCCACGTTATCCGGAGCCACGTTCGGAGCATCCCCGCGGGTGCGGGGCCGACGAAGTGCTGGGACTCCTCGCCACCGCAGCGGCCGGAGCATCCCCGCGGGTGCGGGGCCGACCTGGCTGATGAAGGAGCCGGCACCGCAGCCGGGGGAGCATCCCCGCGGGTGCGGGGCCGACGACCGGCGAGGTAGTGACTTGCCGGGCGGTCACGGAGCATCCCCGCGGGTGCGGGGCCGACTGGTACCAGGCGGTACCGCCGGTGATGCGCTCGGGAGCATCCCCGCGGGTGCGGGGCCGACCGGGGGGAACCAGGTGTCCTCGCCGCGCAGTGCAGGAGCATCCCCGCGGGTGCGGGGCCGACGTGGTGTGGGTGGCCGACGCGCGCCGCCCCGACGGAGCATCCCCGCGGGTGCGGGGCCGACCACACGTAGATCGCACCGTGCATCGTCCCGAGCGGAGCATCCCCGCGGGTGCGGAGCCGACAGCCCTGCGCCTGCCGCTGGCCCGGATCGAGCAGGAGCATCCCCGCGGGTGCGGGGCCGACACCTCAGCGGCCAGGGCGCCCGCGCCACGATGCGGAGCATCCCCGCGGGTGCGGGGCCGACGGGGGCTTTTTGCTGTCCCGCCGGGGGCTAACCGGAGCATCCCCGCGGGTGCGGGGCCGACGGATGGTCGCGCTCAACCTGAGCCCCCTCAGTCGGAGCATCCCCGCGGGTGCGGGGCCGACGGTGTGTGTCGTGGCTCGTGCTCCTGGCGCTCGGGAGCATCCCCGCGGGTGCGGGGCCGACACTTGCTGACCTGGGAGGTTACCGCGAGGGTGCCTCATTTTCATTCATGTGCGTCACCCCTCGTTCGTGCGTCGGGCAGCGAATGGCGGGGATCGTCTTCAGAGAGCGCGATGTACGCGACCTCAGCGGCTGGCGGTCACGGACGAGCCGGGGCCCACAGACGCAGAAGATCTCCCGTAGGGTACGGGTACGTACCCGTACCCCTGGAGGAGGAGTAGACGTGTCCGACGCGAACGTACGCATCCCAGAGGCGGCCAAGGAGCGGCTGGCGACCATCGCCGCCGCCGAGGGCCTGTCCTTGCGGGCCTATCTGTCCCGGCTGGCTGAGACGCTGCTGACGCCGGAGGAACGCGCCGAGCGGGCGGAGCAGGCCCGGGCCGCGCTGGAGAGGTGGACCGGCTACGCGCCGAGCACCACCGAACAACAGGAGCTGGACGGGGAACTGGACCGGCGCCTGGCGCAGGCGGCCGCCCGGTGAGTGCAGCGGTGCACATCGTCCTGGACGAGACGGCGATGGCCGCTGCCGGACAGGGCAACGTCCTGGCCTCCCGGCTGATCCACCGGGCGCACGCCGAGGCCGACTGGTTCCTCTACGCCCCGGCCTGCGCCTTGGTGGAAGCAGACCGGACAAGGCCCGGGACCGCGGAGCACCTCGCTGCCCTGCCCGGCATCACGGTCGTGGACCTGGACCTGCCCGCCGTACTGGCGGTGGCCAGGGAAGAGGGCTGGGCGGTCGCCCACAGTCGCTACGCAGCGCAGCCCACCCCCGAGCGACCCGACGGCGCGGTTGTCGCCACCACCGCGGCCCGCCGCTGGGAGGGATCTCAGGTGCGGGTTCTCGACCTGACCCCCTGACCCGCAGGAACGTCCCCCCGCGCCCTCTGTTGCCGTGCCGAGGCTCAACGGACCGGACCGGCATCCTCCCGGGGCCACCGGCGGCACTTCTTGCGGAGTGCCGGGACCGGTGCTCGGCGCCGTTCCGGCCTCCGCGCCCGTCAGCGGCCTCGGCGGGCCTGGACGAGGTGGCGCCACCGTGCGCGCACGGTGGCCCCGTTGGCGGGCGAGGACCAGTTCGTTCGCGTCCCCGATCCGGCGGGGCGCGTCGTCGAAGTCGCGAGCCACGGGGTCAGCGGGCGAACGCTTCGGTCAGGCTGATGCGGTAGCCGTCCTCTTCCATCAGCACGACGGTGACGCCGAACGGATCGGGGTGATCCAGCTCGATCGGGGTGTAGGAGAAGTTCACCGCGGTCTGGATGGGCGGCACCAGTTCACCGCCGGGCTGCGGCGCGGGGGCCGGCCTCCAGTCGGGGGCGACCGACGCCCAGCCCTCGGTACTGCGGGACAAGAGCTGCTCGGTGTACGGGAACTGGTACAGGACGTGCCCGTCGCGGGTGGCGACCACCATGTTCAGGCACGGCGCCGGGCCGACGATCGGCAGCTCACAGGCGGTGGCGACATCGTGGGTCTCCCAGGCGAGGACGACCTCGTCCGCGCCGGCCGCTGCGGCGATGTTCGCGAGTTCCGCGATCCCGGCGAGCGCGTCCTGGCCGACCTTGAGCGGGCGCGCCCAGATCAGCCCGACCAGCTCGCCGCGCACCAGCGGCATCATCAGCGGGCGCGGCACGACCCCCTCGCCCAGTGACGCGGTGTACGTCTCCTTCGCGACGCCAACCAGTCCGTTCCACATCCGCGTGTCCACGGAGGCCCCCGTATCCCGACTGTTCGTGATCACAAGCGACCCTGCCACGTGGAGCGATGCGGTGTCAGGACGGCCAGCCCTTCGAGCGGTGGATGCTGGGCTGGTGAAAGGGAAGCGTCACCAGACAGCGGAATGTGGCGTGAATCACAGCAGGTGTCGGAAAAATGAGTGCCGGATCAGCTCTCTCCCGCCGCAGGTAGGTGAACAGACTTACCCAAGCAACAAAGGAGGCCCGAGATGCCTGCGGCTTCAACACCGGATCCGGCACCTGCGGATACCGCTCAGCGGAATGCTGCAGAACCCTCCGAGGTAACTGGAGCGCTGCTCGTTCCCTCAGTGGAAGGATGCCGCTCGTCCGAGAACGTGGCACTCGACGAACTGAGCGACGCCGGGCTTGCAGCACCGGTGGACGGGACCGGCCTGGCCATGGGCAGGCCCGATCTGGATCATGGCGCCTTCTCGCTGCTTGACGACGCCGTCCTGCACTCGGGGGGCCTGGCTGACGTCGTGGACACGGCCGCCTTCTGGTCTGGCGTCAGCGACTCCTTCCAACCGCTGATCGGTCTCAGCACGATGCTCAGCGAGTTCACCTCGCGGGCGAACTTCAGCCTCACCCCGGCTCTCGCCGGCATCGAGCTGGCCGTTCCCCGGCTACCCAACATCGGAGAGGTGGTCGGCCAGTCGCTGCTCGACGGGCTGGGGGCCCACAATGCCTCTCTGCCGGCGCTGGCGGACGTGCGGCCCCAGATCCTCTCGCTGTCCGAGCCCGTGAACTCCGTACTGCCCTCCGTCGCGAACACCCTGAGGCTGCTGGACGGACTCAACCCGGCCAAGGCGGTCTTGTCTGCGATCGAGCCGCAGGTCAGGAGCCTTGCGGGCGTGGTGGGACCGGCCGCTCTGTCATCGATGGCCGAGGCCTTTCAGCCACTGTTCGGTCTCGGTGAATTCGTTCGTCAGCCGCACTTCGACCTGTCCCCGGTGCTGGAAGGTCTCCCGGCTCTGCTTCCCCCTCTGCCCGGCCTGGCGACAATGGCAGAAACGCTCGCACCATACTTCGCCGTTCAGGTGGAAGTACCGCGGATGATGCAGGAGCTCTTGCGCTCGCTGCCTTCGATGTCGGACCTCATCGGTGGCCATATGGCCGACCTCTTCGCCGGGGTCCGGTCCGTCGCCGACTGGGCGAAGCGGCTACGGCCATCGGTCCTTGCCGAAGCCCGCTACGCCTTCGACGCGTACATGAAGGGCGACACGGAGCCCATGAAGGACTTCCTGCGCAGCTGCCTGCGTCTGTGGCCGGTGCTGGAGGACCACTGCCAGGCCCTGGCTGTGGCGATGTTCGAACGCGCGTGGGAGCAGGAAGCCGACCTCACCGACGACCAGTCGGTGCGCAGGGTCCTGGTCCGGTACGCCCGCCAGGGCTGCGACCTTGAACGCGACCACCAGATCCGCGGCGTCCCGGTCGGTTACATCCCGGAGGGCTGGGAGCAGCCGGACACCGTGCCCGGGCCGGAGGATCTGGTGATCCCCCGCCTCGTTCCCTGGGCCCAGCGGTTCGAGACCGCTCCGGTGCGCTACGTGGCAGGCCGGCTCAACGAGCAGGAACAGGCCCTGGTCCGTGTCTGGTCGGAGAGCCACCGCATGACGTGGCCCAAAGCATCGGACCTCGTGCAGCAGGATGAGGCACAAGGAGAGCGGGCCCGACGCAAGCTGCACCGGCTCGGCAAAGAGTGGCGCAGGCGCGAGCACCTTCAGGAGCTGTCGTGAGTGCGCCGTCCGACCGGTCGCAGGAGCCGCTGATGACGGTGCGGGCCGCGGTCATCATGATGCTGGGCACGCAGATCGCCGTGGCTGCTGGCGTACTGACAGTGCTGGCTGGGAACGCATGGGCTGTCGCCGTACTGGCCGCCGGGGGCGCCTTCGCCGGCACGGTCGCCTTCGCACGGTCCGTAATCGGCTGAGCTGGCCCTGGGCGAACAGGACGCCCAGGGCCAGCCCCGTCACGGCGAAGTACGCAGGGCGTCGTGGCGGGCGGTGACCAGCCTTCGCCACCGCCGCCGTGTGTGCTGTGCTCCGTCGATTACGACGGCCAGGCGCTCGTCCTCGCTCGGCACGTCGCGGTGCACGCCCACCTCGGCACGGGCTATCTCCTGCTGGAACACGGCTGTCTCCCGGGCCGTCCAGGTGCGCGAGCGGCCTCGGGCGACCGCCTTGTCGGCAGCGGGCCGGCGCCGCCACGCGCCGTCGACGAGCTCGTTGTCGTCCAGCACCGTGCCGTCGCGGGACACCACGGTGACGCCGTCGGCGAGCTACTCGGCCTCGATGACGGCGAGCGTCGTGAGCATGTCCTTCGCGCATGAGTCGTGGTTCGCCCAGGTCACGAACCGTCCGCCCGCGCCGACGGAGGCCTCGGTGAGGAAGCGATCGATGATACCCAGCTGGCTTAACACCTCGGGCGTCGCGACGCGACGACCTCGATCCGGTACCGGGAGCGGCGGTACGCCTCCGACAACGCACAGAAGTCGTCTGGGTCGGCGAGGGCGGATTCGACGATCGCGTTCAGGCCGTGGAGAGAGCATCCCCGCGGGTGCGGGGCCGACCGCACGGCACCGAGATGCCGTCCGCGTAGGGAGCATCCCCGCGCGTGCGGGGCCGACCTCGGTCCACTCGATCGGACCGTGGCCGGCCTCGGAGCATCCCCGCGCGTGCGGGGCCGACCTTGCGTCTGACAGCCCTCCGAAGACATGCCGTGGAGAGAGCATCCCCGCGCGTGCGGGGCCAACAACCGAATGACCGTGCACGGCCCGTCAGGTGCCGGAGCATCCCCGCGCGTGCGGGGCCGACCAGCGGCGCCCCCGCATCCTCACCGAAGACGAGGGAGCATCCCCGCGCGTGCGGGGCCGACGCGCCCGAGCCCGAGTGCCCCGACCTGGTCAACGGAGCATCCCCGCGCGTGCGGGGCCGACCTTGGCGGGGTCGCCGTAGAGGGCGTCGGCCAGGGAGCATCCCCGCGCGTGCGGGGCCGACTCCAAGACGAGAGGGACTCAAATGCCCGCGATCGGAGCATCCCCGCGCGTGCGGGGCCGACAGGACGAGCACGACCGGGACCAGGACGGCCAGCGGAGCATCCCCGCGCGTGCGGGGCCGACTGGGACGACAACCGCAAGGCACGAGCTGATGAAGGAGCATCCCCGCGCGTGCGGGGCCGACTTCCCCTTTTTGAGATCGCCGCGAGCAACTTCATGGAGCATCCCCGCGCGTGCGGGGCCGACGTTGGGTCAGATGCGGTTGGCGTACTCCTCGAGGGAGCATCCCCGCGCGTGCGGGGCCGACACTTGCTGACCTGGGAGGTTACCGCGAGGATGCCTCATTTTCGTTCATGTGCGTCACCCTTTCGGCACGGGAGGTGCGGCGAGGGCGCCGGGCCAGGGGCGGCGGGGGTCCGGGCGGTCGCGGCCGGACAGCCCGAATGCGTCGTCCTCGGTCCACACCCACGCATGTGCCTCGGTGGGCAACTGCCGCGCGCCCAGTACCCAGTGGGCCCGCCGACCGCAGAGTGCCAGGGCGATGACCGTGGCGAGCGAGATTTCCATGCAGGCGATGCGGCCCCGGTACCAGGCCGGGCGGATTGATGGGAGAGGGGAAGGAAGGCGGCGTTTCGAAGTCAAGCAGGGGGGTGGCGCACGCCGCCGACACCAACATACCTAGACTCGAACACATGTCCGATCTGCCCGCCGACCTGCCGCGCCTGCACGTGCTGCGGACGTGGCACGCGATGTGGCTGGCCCGGATCGACAAGGCGATCGCGACAGCCGAGCAGCGGGAGGCCGAGACCCGGCGCGGCGCCGAGGTGCGCCCGCCGCCACCCGCCTACGTGGTCCAGCTCGGCATCGGCACGGGCCCGCCCGCCGCCGTCCACGTGGGTGGCTGCCCGGTCGCCGGGTCCCGCGTCCGGCCGCTCGACACCGAGCAGGCCCGGCAGGCCCTCGTCGACGTGGAGGCGTGCAGCATGTGCCGACCGGACACGGACCTCGGCCTGCTGTAACTCAGCGGGCGTTTCTACGACGCGGGTAGTCAGGGTCGTCCTTGGCAGTGGGCAGCTCGCCGTGCCCCTCGTACCAGGGGTTGACCCAGCCGCACACGGTGCAGGAGTAGCGGCCGTTCACCCCGTAGATCTCGGTACCGCACTGCCGGCACTCGGTGCGGGTGATCTCTGGCGGCCTACTCATACGGTGAGGCTACCGGCGCGGTGGGCAGCGGGGCGACGCATGACCAGCCGCACGTCTGACTGCACACCCGCCCAGAGCCCTGTTGCAGCGCTTGCGCTCCACACGACGGACGTTCATTGCCGCCCCTCCCCTTGGTCCAGCGCTGCGCCGGGAGAGCCATGGTGCGTCGGGCCGGGCTGGGGCGGTAGGGGGCGTACGGATGCCGAGGAGGCGCCCGGGGGCCGACATGGCGAGGTGATTCTCGCCGGCGGCGGCCGGGGGAGCATCCCCGCGGGTGCGGGGCCGACACCTGTTGCGCCACGGCGTGCCCCTCCTCGGAAGGAGCATCCCCGCGGGTGCGGGGCCGACATGGAGAGGCCGTAGTCGACGGACCCGGCCACCGGAGCATCCCCGCGGGTGCGGGGCCGACGCCGCGGGACGCCCCGCCGGCCACTCCGCCGCGGGAGCATCCCCGCGGGTGCGGGGCCGACCGTGGTGATCACGCGGGGAGGGCGGCGCGCCGGGGAGCATCCCCGCGGGTGCGGGGCCGACGAGCCGGAGAGAGGTGTCGGCGTCGGCAAAGGCGGAGCATCCCCGCGGGTGCGGGGCCGACGAGCGACAGGCCCCGGACTCTCACCTCCGGGGCGGAGCATCCCCGCGGGTGCGGGGCCGACTCCCCGCCCTGATCCCCTACCGAGGGGAACAGAGGAGCATCCCCGCGGGTGCGGGGCCGGCTCGAGGAGGGCCAGGGCGCGGGCGTGCGCCACGGGAGCATCCCCGCGGGTGCGGGGCCGACCGCCGGCGGGGCGGCGACGAGGTATCCGAGGGCGGAGCATCCCCGCGGGTGCGGGGCCGACCGCGCCGAGGCCGCGACCGCTGGTCCGTGGGGCGGAGCATCCCCGCGGGTGCGGGGCCGACGTAGCGCAGCACCATCTGGCGCGCCTCGGACAGGGAGCATCCCCGCGGGTGCGGAGCCGACGATGAGGACCAGCTCTTCGGGTGCCGCGTCCTCGGAGCATCCCCGCGGGTGCGGGGCCGACCAGCCGGAGGACCTTGGCGTGCTGGTCCACCTGGGAGCATCCCCGCGGGTGCGGGGCCGACTTCGCGGGAGTGTTCGCGGCCGGGGTCTTCGTGGGAGCATCCCCGCGGGTGCGGGGCCGACGGCTCCGGCCGCGTGGGCCGAGGCGGCGGAGCGGGAGCATCCCCGCGGGTGCGGGGCCGACCACACCCGACCCCCCAAAAAATCCGGCGGCCGAGGAGCATCCCCGCGGGTGCGGGGCCGACTCCGGCCGCCACGCCGAGCCGATCCCGTACCGGGGAGCATCCCCGCGGGTGCGGGGCCGACTTGAACTTCTCCCCCGCCATGGATATCGATCAGGGAGCATCCCCGCGGGTGCGGGGCCGACTGAGTGCGTCTGGCCCTTCCTCCTCTACCAGGGGGAGCATCCCCGCGGGTGCGGGGCCGACCATTTCGCGCGCAACCCGCGAGTATCGGGCGACGGAGCATCCCCGCGGGTGCGGGGCCGACCGGCGGAAGTACGGGGAGAGTCGCGAGCTGGGGGGAGCATCCCCGCGGGTGCGGGGCCGACCCTA
Organism: Streptomyces diastaticus subsp. diastaticus; assembly: GCF_011170125.1. NCBI lineage: Bacteria > Bacillati > Actinomycetota > Actinomycetes > Kitasatosporales > Streptomycetaceae > Streptomyces > Streptomyces diastaticus. The sequence continues at coordinate 2,095,814 of NZ_BLLN01000003.1, forward strand.
CGGCCTGTCGGCCGATGAGTGGCCCCCGGGGAGCATCCCCGCGGGTGCGGGGCCGACGCGTCGGCGGCGGGCAGCGACAGCCCCCCGTCCGGAGCATCCCCGCGGGTGCGGGGCCGACGGGCTCGTGATCGTGACCCTGACCGGTCTGGCCGGAGCATCCCCGCGGGTGCGGGGCCGACGGGCGGCCTCGGCCTCAGCTCCTCGACCGTCGGGGAGCATCCCCGCGGGTGCGGGGCCGACCCTGCCCCTGCCAGGCCCCTGTCTGGCAGGGGCGGAGCATCCCCGCGGGTGCGGGGCCGACATGGCCATCACCGCCGCGGCCGAGGGCCTCGCGGGAGCATCCCCGCGGGTGCGGGGCCGACGGGGCGTACACGCGGATGCTGAGGGATCAGGAGGGAGCATCCCCGCGGGTGCGGGGCCGACACTTGCTGACCTGGGAGGTCACCACGAGAGTGCCTGATTTTCATTCATGTGCGTCGCCCTTCGTTCGTGGGCCGGGCAGCGAGTGGTGGAGTTCAGGGAGCACGGTGTGTGACCGCGTGGTGCGGGCGCCCGCCGTGGGGGATGTTCGTCTTTGGGCCGTCCGCCGTCAATTGTCAGTGGTGTCCTCTACTGTGCCGGGCAGTTGTGAGTGCTGAGCGAAGGGTGGTCCGGCGTGCCGGATGCAGGGGTGCCGCTGGAGTCGGTGGAGGGCCCGTTAGGGGTCTTGTGGGGGAAGTCGGCGGAGCGTGCCGGTGGGCAGACGAATCTTCTTCTGTCGCATCTGCTTGATACCGGGGCTGTGGCTGAGCGGCTGTGGGAGAGCTTCCTTGCGCCTTCGACGCGGGGCCTGCTGGATGAGGTGGCCGGTGGTCCGGGGCGGGGCCGCAGGTTGTTTGCGTGGCTTTGCGCTGTCCACGACCTTGGTAAGGCAACGCCCGCATTCCAGTATCAGTGGGAGCCTGGGGCGCGGGCGGTGCGGGCGGCGGGGCTGCGGTGGCATGGGCCAACGGTGGCGAACCAAAAGCGGCGCTGGCGGCATGAGCATGCGAGCGCCTATTTGCTGATGCGGGCGCTTCGTCGGGTGGGCTGGGCGGAGTGCCATGTTGCGTGGGTGTGGCCGCTTGCTGCTGGTCATCACGGGATGTTCCCGGATGAGGATGCGGTGCAGCCGCCGCGTCAGGGCAGGGGGCAGCTGCAGGGCGGTGCGGACTGGGAGGTGGCTCAGGCCGGTTTGCTCGAGCGCGTGACTGTGGAGTTGGGGTTCGAAGGGTTGGCGGAGGTACAGCCGGTGGCTGTTCCTGCGAGGGCGGTACAGCTGCATGTCAGCGGATTGATCGTGATGGCTGACTGGATCGCCAGCGACAAGGAGTATTTCCCCGGCCTTCCTGACGTGTCTCAGGTGAGCATGAAGGGTGCCCGGGAGAGGGCGGGGTCGGCGTGGACGAAGCTGGGGCTGCGGGGCGGCTGGGGGGCGCTGGCGGGACCTGGGCCGGAGGCGTTCCGTGAGCGGTTCGGGGTGGAGGCCCGGCCCTCGCAGCGCCTGGTGATGCAGGCGGCGCGGGATATGGAGGGGCCTGGGCTGCTGGTGGTGGAAGCGCCGATGGGGGAGGGGAAGACGAAGGCGGCGTTGATGGCTGCGGAGATTCTGGCTGCTCGTTTCGGGGCTGACGGGGTGTTCGTGGGCATGCCGACGCAGGCGACGAGCGATCCGATGTTCGGGCAGGTGCGTGCGTGGTTGCAGGCGCTGGGGCGGGGTGATGATCTGGCTTCGCAGGTGGCGCTGCTTCACGGGAAGCGGATGTTCAACAAGGAGTGGCGGGGGCTCGTTGAGGGTCGCGAGCGGGTGGGAGGCGAGTTCGGTTTCGCGGGTGTGGACGAGTTCGGCTGTGAGGGGGACGTGTATGGGATGGGTGAGCAGGGGCGGGGGGTGGGGGAGCGTTCGGGGGCTGGGGGGCCTGCGGAGTGGTTTCTGGGTGCCAAGCGGGGCTTGCTGTGTCCGTTTGTGGTGGGGACGGTCGATCAGTTGCTGCTGGCGGCGACTCGTAGTCGGCATGTGATGTTGCGGATGGCGGGGCTGGCCGGGAAGGTCGTCGTCCTGGACGAGGTTCACGCTGCTGATGTGTATATGTCGCAGTTTTTGGTGGAGGGGCTGCGGTGGTTGGGTCAGGCCGGGGTGCCGGTGGTGCTGTTGTCGGCGACGTTGCCTCCTGGTCAGCGTCGTGAGCTGGTTGAGGCGTATGTGGCGGGTGCTGGGTCGCGTGAGGAGTTGCGGTTGGAGGCGCTGCCTGAGCCTGGTGGGTATCCGTCGGTGACAAGTGCCTGGTCGGCGGTGGAGGGGCCGTGTGTGCGGGTGGATTCTTGTGAGGGGTGGCGGCCTGACCTGAGTGTTGCGCTGGCTGTCTGCAGCGAGCCGGTGCCCGGGCCGCGGGCCTCGCGTGTGCAGGAGCGGCAGGCGCAGCAGGAGGCGGATGTGGCGGTGGTGGATTTGCTGCGGGCGCAGCTTGAGGGCGGGGGTTGTGCGCTGATCGTGCGTAACACGGTGGTGCGTGCTCAGTCGCTTTACTCTGCGTTGGCCGGTGTGTTTGGCGTGGGGGAGGTGATGTTGCTGCATGGTCGGCTGGCGGCGGGGGCGCGTGCGGAGCGTACGGAGCGGTGTCTGGGGCTGCTTGGGGTGTCTGGGCCTGGGGTGGGGGAGGGGCGGCCGCATCGGTTGGTCGTGGTGGCGACTCAGTTGGCGGAGCAGTCGTTCGATGTGGATGTGGATCTGCTGGTGAGCGATGTGGCTCCGGTTGATCTGTTGTTGCAGCGGATTGGGCGGTTGCACAGGCATGGGGATCGGGTGAGGCCGCCTGGTCTGGTGGTGCCGCAGGTGTTCTTGACGGGGCTTGGGGGTGGGCCGGTCGAGGGTGCGGATGCCGGTTCTGTGTGTGGTGGTGGTCCTGCTTTCATCCGGGCTTCGGAGGTGATCTACGGGCGTCATCTGCTGCTGCGTACGGCGGCGGTGGTGGCTGATGCTCTGCGCCCCGGGCCCGGGTGCGGTTCTGGGTCTGGGGCTGGGGTCTGGCAGGTTCCGGGTGGGGTGCCTGGACTGGTGGCGGCTGTGTACGGGGGTGAGGAGTTGGTGCCGGCGGGGTGGCGGGAGGATGCGGGTGCCGCGCGGGTGGAGTGGGAGGAGCGGCAGCGGGAGCGTGCGCAGAGCGCGGTTCCTTTTCTGCTGACTCGGCGGGGTGACAAGGAGGGGGTGACCTTGGCGGGGTTGCACCGTGTTGCGGTTGCGGCTTCTGGTGGGGCTGAGGGTGGTCTGGATGGTGTGGTGCGTGACGGTGAGATGGGTGAGGAGGTGGTTCTCGTGGTGCGGGAGGGCGAGGGGGAGGTGGTGCGTACGTTGAGCGGCCGCGCGTTGTCGGTGAATGGGGATGTGGCCGATGAGCTGATCGATGACGTTCTGGCGGGGACGGTGCGGCTGCCTGGTGGTCCGGCGTCCTCGGCTGCGGCGGCGCTGGGGCCGTTGCCGGGTTGGGTCGGCCATCCGCGGCTTCGGTATGCGAGGGCGTTGGTGCTTGACGGCTTGGGCTGGGGTGAGCTGGGTGAGCATCGTGTGCATTACGACGATGTGTTGGGTTTGACGGTGGAGCTCGCCCGGAGGTGGCCGGTGCGCTGAGGGGATGTGCCTGGGGGCGGGGCGGGGCCCGCCCCCAGGGGGAGCTTCCCCGCGTGCGCGGGGCCGATGCGTCGTGGAGACGTAAGGACGGAACACCCCCGCGGTGGTGGTCTGTCGCTCGCTTGCTGGTGCGTTTGGGAGCTGCCACCGGGGCGGGGCCGGAGCGATTTTCTCATTCTGGGCGCATGGGGGTGTCGTGTGTGCCACTCTGCTGTCGTTTGAGCTAGACGTAAGGAATTGCCCGGGAAGGGTGGGGCGTCGGTGAATCTGTTATCCGATGGGTGGCTTTCAGCTGTTTCCGCAGGTGGGGGCTCCAGTTTCGGGGGTGGCCCTGGGGCGGGGCCGGCGGAGTTCGGTGTGCGGGAGCTTCTGCTGCATGCGGAGAAGTTCGCTGACATCGTGGTGGACCTGCCCACGCAGCGTCCGGCGGTGTTCCGGCAGGTCCTGCTGCCGTTGGTGGTGGACGCGTTGGGGTGCCCGAAGGACGCCGAGGCGTGGATGGACATGTTCCGGGCGGGGGCTTTCAGCCCGGAGCAGCGGCAGGTGCTGGCTGATTACCTGGACAAGCACCAGCACTTGTTCGGTCTTCTGGATCCGGTGGAGCCGTTCGGCCAGGTGGCTGACCTGCGGACGGCAAAGGGGGAGACCAAGGGGTCGGCGTTGCTGGTGGCGACGGCGGCCACCGGGAACAATGTGCCGTTGTTCTCGTCCCGGACGGAGGGCGACGTTCTGGAGCTGACGCCCGCTGAGGCGGCCAGGTGGCTGCTGCACACCCACTGCTGGGACACGGCTGCCATCAAGACCGGCGCGGTCGGTGACCCGATGGTGAAGTTCGGGAAGACGACCGGCAATCCGACGGGCCCGCTGGGTCAGCTCGGCGTGACCATGCCGGTGGGGTCGACGCTTTTCGAGACGCTGTTGCTCAACATCCCGTACGGCCAGGCTGGGCTGTCCGACGATGTGCCGCAATGGCAACGGCGTAGTACGCAGGGCGAGGTCAAGGACACTCTCTCGTGTGCGACGCCGGCGTGGCAGAGTAGACCGGCGCGTGGGCTGCTGGAGGCGTGGACGTGGCAGGCCCGCCGGATCCGTCTCATCTCTCAGGACACCGACCGGGGGCCGCGCATCACCCGGGTGCTGGTCGCGGCCGGCGACCGTCTTGAGGTCAGCCCGGACACGGAACCGCACACGGCCTGGGTGGTGGACAGCCCCGCCGGCCGGCGGGGCAAGGGTCCCGCGCGGTCTGCGGTGAAGAGTGCGCGTCCCCGCCGTCACACGGCAGGCCGCGCCGGGTGGCGTGGTCTTGACGCGCTGCTGGCCGTGAACGCTGTCGACCAGGACCAGCAGGCGACCGCCACTCGCAGCGGGGCGGTGAGCAGCCAGCTGGTGCGGCAGCTCAGCGCCATCAGCCGGCGCTTGCCCAGCCGGTATCCGCTGCGGGTCGAGCTGACCGGGATCGCCTACGGCAACCAGTCGGCAGTCATCGAGGACATGTACTTCGACGAGATCCCTCTGCCCGTGGCCGCTCTCGACCCGGAGGGGATCGTCTACGGGGCGCTGCTGGAGGTCGTCGACCAGGCGGAGAGCCTGGCCAAGGCGGTCAATCACCTGTCGGGGGACCTGCGCCGGGCCGCGGGCAGTGAACCGATCCCGTGGGACAAGGGCCAGCGTCCCGGAGACACCCTGCTGCACGCTCTCGACCCGATCGTGCGGCGTCTGTTGGCCGGCTTGCGCCAGGCCGGCGACGACTTCGACCGGTGTGAGCAGGGCCTGGAGGCGTGGGAGCACAAGGCCGAACAGGCCACGCTCCGCGTCGCGGAGGGCCTGTTCAATTCGGCGCCCGCCGCCCTGTTCACCGGCCGCCGCGTCAAGAAGGACGGCAAGGAGCAGGTCTTCCGTCTCAGCACTGCCGAAGCGTCCTTCCGCCGGCGGCTCGCCGTGATCCTCCATCGCCGCGCCGCTGCACGTACCGCCGGCTGATCCGCACCGGCCGCCGAGAACGCTGCGACACCGGCACCTGCCCGCAGTTCGTCCCGGCCGGCGCGCGTCCCGGCGTCGAAGCGCTCACCCTCAGCAACCCGAAGAAAGGGGGGACACCTGTGTCCACCTCACCCTTGTCCGCTCCCGTCCCCGGCCAGAGAGGTTCCTCCCTGCCCAGGCCCTACTGGAGCGGCCGGGCAGACGAGCAAGGCCAGTGGCGAACACGCGCCGGGGAATCCCTGCGACCGCCCGGGGAGGACCTCAGCGCGCTGAGAGCCGGCCTGGGAAAAAAGGCATTCACCGAACCCCGCCTGTGGCCGTACTACACGACACCCACCGACGGCCGCGTCACCCCCGAGCTGGAGGCCGAACACGCCGCGCTCGCCCTGTACGGGCTGCATCAGCAAAGCCAGGAGCAGCCGATGCACCGGCAGGGTGTCCGCACCGGCAGGGCCCTGCGCGCCCTGCACCAGCGGTACAGCGAAGAGGCGACCGACCGGCGCGTGGCGCAGGCCGTCGGTGCGACCTCGGCTGCGGCCTTCGCCTACCGGCTCCGCGCACTGGTGACGCAGTTGCGTTCCATCGGGCAGCCCCTGGACTACGACCAGCTGATGCATGACCTCCTGCGCTGGCACTTTCCCGACGGACGCTCCCGGGTCCGCCGCGGGTGGGGTCTTGGCTACCACGGCCGCGATCGCCAGCCCGACGAAGCCCCGCCCCTCGAAGGCTCCTAGCCCACCTCGCCTGCTGAGCCGGGCCCGTGACCACCGCCGAAGCGCTCACGCGCCCTGGCTGTTCATGCCGCTTGTGCGGCACCAACCACACTCTGAGTAAGGACTCTCCATGTCTCAGCCCGCCGCCCGCCCGCCGCGCACGTACGTCGACTTCCACATCCTGCAGACGGTCCCCCCGGCCAACCTCAACAGGGACGACCAGGGCAACCCCAAGGAGGCCTACTACGGCGGTGTCCGCCGCTCCCGTGTCTCCTCCCAGGCGTGGAAGCGTGCCACCCGAACCCACTTCGCCGAGCGGGTACCCGAGCAGGACCTCGCCACCCGCACCCGCAGGATCCTCGGCGCCCTCGCCGAGGACATCGAAAAGCGCGCCGGCCTGGACCGCCCGGCAGCGCTGCGCCTGGCCGACGCGCTGTTGGCGCCGCTGGAGCTGAGCGGGGGCAAGAAGAAGGACGAGTCGGCCTACCTCCTCTTCTACGGCCGGCGCCAGCTCGATGCCGTAGCCGCCCTCGTCGCCGACCAGGCAACCGAACTGTCCGCGCTGAGCGACGCCGACCTCGCTTCCCGGGTGAAGGAGCTCCCGGTTCGTGAGCAGTTCAGCACGGGCCACCCCATCGACGTCGCCCTCTTCGGGCGCATGGTCGCGGACATCCCCGCTCTCAAGGTCGACGCCGCGGCGCAGGTCGCCCACGCCTTGTCCACCCACGCCGTGGAGCTCGAGTTCGACTACTTCACGGCCGTCGACGATGAGCAGACCGACGAGGAGACCGGTGCCGGCATGATCGGCACCATCGGCTTCAACTCCGCCACCCTTTACCGCTACGCCTCCGTCGGCCTCCACCAGCTTCTGGACAATCTCACCGACGAGGAAGCGGCCCTCACCGCCATCAGCGAGTTCGCCACGTCCTTCGCCCGCTCTATGCCCACCGGCTACCAGAACTCCTTCGCCCACCGCACCCTGCCCAGCCTCGTCGCCGTCGTCGTCCGTGAAGACCAGCCCGTCAACCTCGTCTCCGCCTTCGAACAACCGGTGGCCGCCCCCTCGGGCATCGCCGCCGCCTCCGCCGCCAGGCTCGCCGAGGAACACACACGCGCTACCGTCGCATGGGGCGACGCTCCGGCCTTCGCAGCCGCCACCCACGTGTTCACCGACCACCAGAAGCCCACCGCCGCCCTCAACAGCGCGTTCGGCCCCCCCATCCCCTTCTCCGCTCTCCTCGAAGGCCTGCACACCCACCTGGCCGGAGCCCTCAAGCCCAAGCAGGCCGCGCAGTGACCACCCCCGCCCCTGAGCCCGCCGGCAACACGCACCCGTCCCACGGCAGCGACGAACCGACCGTGCTGCTGCTCCGCCTCGCCGGCCCCCTGCAGTCCTGGGGCGTACGCAGTTCCTTCAACCGCCGCGACACCGGCGCGGAACCCACCAAGTCCGGCGTCATCGGCCTGCTGGCGGCAGCGGCAGGCCACCCCCGGGAACAACCCCTGGGAGAGCTGGCGGACCTGACCCTCGGGATTCGCGTTGATCAACCAGGAACCCTGCTGCGCGACTACCACACCGTCAGCGACTACCGAGGGCGCCCCCTGCCGCAGGCAGGTGTCTCGGCGAAAGGCATCCAGAAGCCCACCTCACCGGCCAAGCACACTCACGTCACCACCCGCTTCTATCTCCAGGACGCGGTATTCGTCGCCGCCCTCGATGGCCCCCCTGGCCTCCTCACCACCCTGGACAGGGCGGTACGCAACCCTGCCTTCCCGCTCGCACTGGGACGCCGCTCCTGCCCACCGACCCAACCCCTCAGCCTCGGCCTGCGCACCACTGACATGGAAACCGCCCTGCGCAGCGAGCCCTGGCAGGCATCCGCCCACACCCGCGAGCAGTACGCCCGCCGCCTGGGCCGAGAACGCGGCCTCCACCAGCCTCTTCACGCAGGCACCATCGATTGCGCAGCCACCATCGAAGACCCCCGCGGTGACGACCGCCTGCAGGACGCACCCGTTTCCTTCGATCCCCACCAGCGCGCCTTCACCAGCCGCCAAGTCCGCCACGCCTGGCTGGCCATCCCCACCGGCTTCGACCACATCGACGACGACCAGCCCCACGGCCAGGCCGACGACCCCGACCACGACCCTTTCGCCCTGCTGGGCTGGTGATCACCATGACCTACCTCTCCCGCATCCGCATCAACCCCCTCCGCAAGGACAGCAGGAAACTGCTCTCCAACCCCCGTGCCGTACACGGCGCCGTCATGGGCGGCCTGCCCAACCACAAGCCCGACGACCGGGTCCTGTGGCGGATGGACCCCGATAACCCCCACCGGCCCCACCTCTTCGTCCTCAGCCCGACACGCCCTGACTGGACGCACATCATCCAGGACTGCGGATGGCCGGACGCGGACGGTGACCATGCCGCCGTCCGCGACTACACCCCCCTTCTCAGTCAGCTGGCCGTCGGCCGCGAATTCGCCTTCCGCCTCACCGCCAGCCCCGTCCAGAACACCGCTACCCCCACGAAGGCGACACCCTCCCAGGCCGCCCGCCTGACCGCCCACGCCGAAGACGGCAAACGCATCCGCGGCTTCCGCATGGGCCACCGCACAGCAGCCGCCCAACTCGACTGGTTCCTCACCCGCACCGACCGCTGGGGCTTCGACATCCCAGCCACCCGCTCCGATCCCACCGCCCCCGGCATCCACACCCCCGCACCCCCCACCGCCCCTCACCCCACCTCGCCACCCGGCCCCGACCCCAACCCTCCCTACGAAGTCCGCATCACCGCCCGCCACCGCCATTCCTTCCAGAAGAACGGACACGGAGCGCACGTCGTCTTCCGCAGCGCAACCTTCGAAGGCCGCCTGCGCATCACCGACACCGACCGCTTCACCACCAGCCTCCTCACCGGCCTCGGCCCGTCCCGCGCCTACGGCTGCGGCCTGCTCACCCTCGCCCCGCTGCCCGGACAGCAGACCTGAACCATGGCCGACATCTGGTGGAAAGCCGACCCGCACGACCTGCACCGTCTCACCGACCGCGTGTCCAGCGTCTACATCGAACGCAGCCACGTCGACCGTGAAGACAACGCCGTCCTCGTCATCAACCGGCGCGAGAACGTCCGCATCCCCGCCGCAATGATCGCCGTCGTCCTCCTCGGGCCCGGCACTCGCGTCACCCACGGAGCAATACGCCTGCTCGCCGACTCCGGCACCGCCGTGTGCTGGGTCGGGGAACAAGGCGTACGCCTCTACGCCGCAGGCCTCGGCCCCAGCCGCAGCTCCGGCCTCCTCCACCGCCAGGCATGGCTCGTCACCCGCCCCAAGGAACGCCTCAACGTCGCCCGCGCCATGTACGCCATGCGCTTCCCCGGCGAAGACGTCACCAAAGCGACCATGCAGCAGCTACGAGGCAAAGAGGGCACCCGCTTCAAAGAGCTCTACCAAGAACACTCCCGCCGCACCGGCGTGCCATGGAACGGCCGCGTCTACAAAACCGGCGACGCCTTCGCCGCCGGCGACGACGTCAACCGCCTCTTCTCCGCAGCCAACACCGCCCTGTACGGCATCTGCCACGCTGTCATCGTCGGCCTCGGCGCCAGCCCCGGCCTCGGCTTCGTCCACACCGGCTCCGCCATCTCCTTCATCCTCGACGTAGCCGACCTCTACAAAGCCGAATACACCCTGCCACTCGCCTTCGACCTCGCCGCCCAAGGCCTCACGGAAGAACGCGATGCGCGCGTAGCTCTGCGTGACCGCATCGCCGACACCAAACTCCTCTCACGCATCGTCACCGCCATCAAAGCCCTCCTCAATCCCCCCGGTACCGACTTCGACACGCCAGAGACCAGCGCTCTCTGGGACGAACACGTCGGCACAGTCGCCGCAGGCACCAACTGGTCCGCACAAGACACTCATCCGGCCACCCGCTCACACCTTGACCTCTCGCCAGCTGCACTCGGAGAACAGCACATCGCCATCGTCGGACCAGAACTCAAAGACCAAGCCCCGCTCCCGGGACAACAGCCATGACCGTCATCATCTTGATCGCGGCTCCAGAAGGCCTACGCGGCCACCTCACCCGCTGGATGGTCGAAGTCAATGCTGGAGTCTTCGTCGGCAACCCCAGCCGACGAATCCGCGACCGTCTCTGGGAACTCCTCACCAACCGCATCGGCGACGGTCAAGCCGTCCTTGTCGAACCCTCCACCAACGAACAACGCTGGGCCGTCCGTACTGCCGGCCGTAACCGCTGGCGGCCCGTCGACTATGAAGGGCTTATCCTCTCCGCTCGAAGGCCAGCACATACACAAGATCGACAGAGCCGAAACTGATCGGTACACCGCAATGCAACTAAATGAGAACGGCAGACCGCTCAGATAACGCCGCAGGTCAGCAAGTGTCGGCCCCGCGCCTGCGGGGGTGCTCCGCTCTCCCGGCCGTGGGTCTCCGCCCGGCTCAAGTCGGCCCCGCGCCTGCGGGGGTGCTCCGCAAGGTCCGGGCCCCTTTTCTTGCTCTCGGAGGTCGGCCCCGCGCCTGCGGGGGTGCTCCCACCAGCCCAGATCTGTGCTGAGATCACATCAGGTCGGCCCCGCGCCTGCGGGGGTGCTCCGCGAAAGGCCCCCGCCGAATTCGACGGGGGCCTGTCGGCCCCGCGCCTGCGGGGGTGCTCCGCCGCGGGCGCCCGGGGGCTTGCCCCCACCGGCGTCGGCCCCGCGCCTGCGGGGGTGCTCCCTGCCTGGTGCGGCCGGGGCTGGCGTACCGGTCGTCGGCCCCGCGCCTGCGGGGGTGCTCCCGCGCAGATCAGCGCCACACAGGCCACAGAGCTGTCGGCCCCGCGCCTGCGGGGGTGCTCCCTCGGCGGCGGTACGGATGAGGGGAAGGGTCGTGTCGGCCCCGCGCCTGCGGGGGTGCTCCCTGGGGAGCCCCTGTGATGATGAAGCTCTATTCGTCGGCCCCGCGCCTGCGGGGGTGCTCCCCCCTACCGGCTGATCCCCGACTCCGACCCGTCGTCGGCCCCGCGCCTGCGGGGGTGCTCCCTGGTGAGCCACCGCCACCGTGCCCACGCTGCCGTCGGCCCCGCGCCTGCGGGGGTGCTCCTCCAGGACATCGCCGATGAGGGCCTGGTCCATGGTCGGCCCCGCGCCTGCGAGGGTGCTCCCCCCCAGGGCACGTCCGCGGCCCCCACCACACCGTCGGCCCCGCGCCTGCGGGGGTGCTCCTCCGATCAGGGCGGCCCCGCCAACGATGATCTTGTCGGCCCCGCGCCTGCGGGGGTGCTCCGGCCGTCAGTCGGCCGTCTGGGGGGTGCCCACCGTCGGCCCCGCGCCTGCGGGGGTGCTCCCGCATGGGAACGTTCATCACGTCGCAACAAGCGGTCGGCCCCGCGCCTGCGGGGGTGCTCCCGGCGAGAGCCCCGGGGGAGTGGAGTTCCCCGGGTCGGCCCCGCGTCTGCGGGGGTGCTCCTGGCCACCGAAGAAGAGCTGCGCCGCGCCGCCGGTCGGCCCCGCGCCTGCGGGGGTGCTCCGCGGGTCCCCGGCGCGGGCAACGACACCGGCGGGTCGGCCCCGCGCCTGCGGGGGTGCTCCCAGTGCCCGCGCGGCCTGCGGGTGGCGGTGGAGGTCGGCCCCGCGCCTGCGGGGGTGCTCCGTGATGGAGGGACTCAAGGGCGCGCTCTTCAGGGTCGGCCCCGCGCCTGCGGGGGTGCTCCGGCTGAGGGGGAGTGGCTGCGGCAGGTCAAGTCGTCGGCCCCGCGCCTGCGGGGGTGCTCCGTGGCAGCGCGCCGCCTCGGCCGCGTTCACCGTGTCGGCCCCGCGCCTGCGGGGGTGCTCCGCGGGAGGGGTTGACCCTGGCGCGGCCGGGCGTGTCGGCCCCGCGCCTGCGGGGTGCTCCCACCCCGGCCCGCCGCCAGACCGCTGTTGCTCAGTCGGCCCCGCGCCTGCGGGGGTGCTCCCTGGGACCCGCGGGACGGCAAGGCCGACCTGGAGTCGGCCCCGCGCCTGCGGGGGTGCTCCCCAACTCGTCCGGGGACGCCGTCGTCACCTGGTGTCGGCCCCGCGCCTGCGGGGGTGCTCCTCCGTGCCATGCCTGCCACACGGCCTGCACGCGGTCGGCCCCGCGCCTGCGGGGGTGCTCCTCGGCTCGGCAGGCGTCGTCCTGGAGAGCTTCTGTCGGCCCCGCGCCTGCGGGGGTGCTCCCTTTCCCTGGCGTACGGCGTCGGGGAGCCAGCGGTCGGCCGGCGGTCGCCCTCCGGGATGGCCGAGGATCGCAACCGCCCGGGAGGGGAACCCCGGGCCTGGGGATCAGTCGTCGGGCGTGGCAGGACCAGCAGGTCCACTCTCCTGGCAGTTCGTAGTGCGTGGTGGTCCAGAACCCTTTGGGGCGTCCCCGGATCACGTTGATCTCCCAGCACCGCCAGCAGTTGAACTCGAATTCTTCCACCACTTCAGCAGTAACAACTTGGGGTGCTCGGGCGGGCGACTGCCCGAAAGTCGATCAAATGCGGCTGAATCATCAGGCTTGCCGAGCAGTCAGAGGTCTGGGCAAGCCTTCCACCTGGTCTCTTCGTGGGTTGGGCAAGCCTTTCGGCAAGTGGGCGTGTGGAGAGTGAGGGGCACATCCGTTCCCGAGGAGGTGTGCCGTGCACGACTGCGGACCGGCGCTGACGCCGTACGACAAGAGGCTGGCCACGAGGCCGTCCGCCACGCGACTGGTCCCGTCCGGCGGGGGGAGCTCGTTGTGAGCGATGTCGAGGCGCCTCGCTCGGCGCCGCTGCAGAACCTTGACGAGGCCGGGTTCGTCGTTCGTGGTGCCGAGCCGGCGCCCGCGACCACTGTCCTGCGGCACATGGTCTACGGCTCCGGCCTGACCCATCCGCTCGACTACCTGGTGTTGCTTCACGCCCTTTTCCGCCTGGAGACGTCCGAGCCGTTCACCCCGAGGGACATCTGGCGCGACCTCCAGGCCGAGGGCATCCGCTCGGCCAAGAACAGCTCGGAGCTTGTCGGGCGGGACGCGGTGTACGCGGCGTTCAACCGGATCATCGACGCCCGGTTCATCCGTCGGACGAGCGAGGGCGGCGGGCCCGGCCGGTTCGGCCGGACCCGTTACGAGGTGTACCGCCAGCCCGCCTACAACCCGGAGTACGCGCCGCCCTCGGAGCCCTGGGACCCCACCGAGGACCCCGCGTTCCCGCACGCCGGCGCCCCGCTTCCCGGAACGGCGGAAGCGGAGAAGGCAGACACGAAAACCGCAGGTGGCGCCGCATCCCGGAACGCCGGACGTGGTATCACCGGTTCCGGCGTCCCGGGACGCGGTCGCCCGCCCATTCCCCCAGGTCGCGCCGCGTCCGCCGTCCGGGGAAGCGGCGTGGCTCTCCCCCCACACCCCCCAGGGGGAGGAGGAGGCTCCACCTCCAGCCCGAAGGCGCCGGCCGTGCCTGGTGATCAGGAGCCGGGTACTTCGGGCGTCAGCAGCGTGCAGGTCCAGGCCGCCGCCGAGTGGCTCATGGATCTCAAGCGGCCCTGGGCTGTGGGCCGCAAGCAGGCCCGGGAGCTGGGCGCCGAGCTGGCCGAGGCTATTGCCGAGACGGGCTGGGACCTGGACGCGTCGCTCGCGCTGTGGCTCTGCCGTACCGAGGAGGGCAAGAAGGCCCCGGACAACCACCGCGCGGTCCTGCGGCACCGGATCGAGCAGCTGGAGCGGCGCAGCAGCGTCTTCCTCACCACCCGCGGCGACGTCGCCGTCGCCTCCTCGGCGGGCGGGACGCCGGCGTGGTGCGGCATCTGCAACCGGGGCGAGCGGCCGCTGAGCCTCATGGAGCGGCTGCTCGACGTCGGCGAGGACGACCTGGTCCGCTGTCCGCGCTGTCACCCCGCCGCTCTGCGGACCACGCCGTCGGCGAAGAAGAAGTAGCGCCCGTCGCCGCACCGCCCCCTATCTCAGTAAGGAGCCACCACCGTGAGTAACCGCCAGCTGGCCGTCCAGTATCCGGCCGCCGGCCCGGACGGCCCCAGCGTCTCGGCCTTGGAGCGGATGCCGCCGCAGGACATCGCCGCCGAGCGGACCGTCCTGGGTTGCATGATCCTGTCGAAGGACGCCATCGGAGACGCCGCCGAGGTCCTCGAGGGCCCGTCCGACTTCTACCGGCCGGCCCACGCCACGATCTACCTGGCCATCCTGGACATGTACGGCCGCGACGAGCCGGTCGACCCCATCACCCTGACCGCCGAGCTGACGCGGTCCGGAGACCTGGACCGCGTCGGTGGCGCCCCCTACCTCCACGACCTGGTCCAGCAGGTGCCCAGCGCCAGCCACGCCGAGCACTACGCCACCATCGTCCGCGACCGCGCCGTCTTCCGCGGCCTGGTGGATGCCGGGACGCGGATCCTTCAGTGGGGGTTCGCCTGCGAAGGCGACCCCGCCGAAGTCGCCGACCGGGCCCAGTCCGCGCTGCTCTCGGTCGTCGACCATGGTGGCGACACGGACGTGCTGCCGCTGTCGCAGACCGCGCTCGAGGGCCTCGCCGCCATTGAGGAGCGCTCCCTCACCAAGGGGCTGCGCGGGCTTGCCACCGGATTCACCGACGTGGACAGCCTGACGTCGGGGCTGTTGCCCGGCCAGATGGTCATCGTCGCGGGCCGGCCCAGCCTCGGGAAGAGCACCCTGGCCCTCGACATCGCCCGGCACGTCTCCGTCAAGAACACCGTGCCCGCCCTGTTCTTCTCCCTGGAGATGGGCCGCCAGGAGCTGATGGACAAGGTCTTCGCCGCCGAGGCCGGCATCAGCCTGCAGCACATCACCTCCGGCCAGATGACCGACGGCGACTGGGACCGCCTGGCCCGGCGCATGCCGGCCATCCAGAAGGCTCCCTTGTTCATCGACGACACCGAAAGCTTGACGATCATGGAGGCCCGGGCCAAGGCCCGCCGGATCAAGCAGCGCCACGGCCTGGGCCTGGTCGTCGTCGACTACGTCCAGCTCATGCGCCACGGCGGGCGCCGCCCGGACTCGCGGCAGGAAGAAGTCACCGAGATCTCGCGGAACATCAAGCTCATGGCCAAGGAGCTGCAGGTCCCCGTCATCGCTCTGTGCCAGCTCAACCGAGGGCCGGAGCAGCGTACCGACCGTAAGCCGCAGCTCTCCGACCTGCGTGAGAGCGGGGCCCTGGAGCAGGACGCCGACATCGTCGTCCTGATCCACCGCGAGGACGCCTACGAGCCCGAATCGGCCCGCGCTGGCGAGACCGACCTGGTCTTCGCTAAGCACCGAGGAGGAGCCAAGGCCACGATCACCGTCGCCGCGCAGCTCCACATGAGCCGGTTCAAGGACATGGCCGCCTGACGTGCGATCTGACGTGCGAGCGAGTCTCGATTCGTTGACGATCTCCCTTCACTCTGGCCCCTCCCCGCCCACGCGTCACCGTCCGTGACAGGGTGTATGCGAACGCAAGATCGAAGGAGAGGCCGTGGAGGAGAGGGAGCAGGCCCCGAAGCTGACGGGGGCACACCGTGCGCTGATCGGGGTGGTCGTGGCCGGTGCGGTGGTCATCGCGGCCATCGGTTTCGCCGGGTCGTACACGGCGGTGCGTGAACTCGCCCTGCAGAAGGGGTTCGGCACCTTCTCGTACTTCTTCCCGATCGGCATCGACGCGGGTATCTGCGTGCTGCTCGCCCTCGATCTGCTGCTGACCTGGATGCGCATCCCGTTCCCGATGCTGCGTCAGACGGCGTGGCTGCTCACGGCGGCCACCATCGCGTTCAACGGCGCCGCCGCCTGGCCCGACCCGCTCGGCGTGGGGATGCACGCGGTGATCCCGGTGCTGTTCGTCGTCGCGGTGGAGGCCGCCCGGCACGCCATCGGCCGGATCGCGGACATCACCGCCGACAAGCACATGGAGGGCGTGCGGATCACCCGCTGGCTGCTCTCCCCGCTGCCGACCTTCCTGCTGTGGCGCCGGATGAAGCTGTGGGAGCTGCGCTCCTACGAGCAGGTCATCAAGCTGGAGCAGGAACGTCTCGTCTACCAGGCCCGGTTGCGCTCCCGCTTCGGCCGCGCCTGGCGCCGCAAGGCCCCGGTGGAGTCGCTGATGCCGCTGCGCCTGGCCCGGTACGGCGTCCCGCTCGCCGAGACGGCCCCGGCCGGCCTCGCCGCCGCCGGCATCGAACCGGCCCTGCTCCCGGCGGCCCCCGCACCCGCCCGCCAGGAACTGGAGCGCGCCGACCGGCCGGTCCCGGAGACGGCCCCGGCCCCCGCGCCTGCCACCTCCCTGGAGAAGCAGCCCGCGGACCGCCCCGCCGCCGAGGCACCGCAGGAGCGGCAGGCGCCCCCGCCGGAGGGCAGCCCGTGGTTCGCCGGGCAGCAGGGCCCCGGGCAGTACGAGGGCACGTACGACCCGCACTCTCACGCGCGATGGGCCGGCCAGGACAGCGAGGCGTACGAGGAGCAGCAGCCGCACGCACCGCAAGAGCCGGAGCTCGCCGAGGTGGTTGCGGCCGATCCGCAAGCCCTCCCCGGCGAAGGTGCGCCGAGCCCGGAGTCAGGCGACAGCCCCGCTGTGGCCGCGCCCCCGAGGAACGTCGCCCGGCGCCTGGACGAGGCCGAGGGGGCGCGGCCGGCAGTCCCGGTGCCAACCTCCCGCACCGCGCCGGGGTCGCCCGGGCGGGCCCGGTCTGCGACGTCGACCAGCTCGAGTGGTGCCGCCGGACCAGTGAGGAGCGCCCCGGTCCCCGTGGCCGCCCAGCACGTGGATCCTCAGCTTCCGCAGGTATCTCGCCAGACCGTCCAGGACGCCCCGGGCGTTGAGCCGGGCCGTGGGTACGGCGCAGAGCCGCTGTGGGAATCGTCGGCCGCGGAAGCTGGCTCGGTGGCGGCCCGGGTCCCGGCCCCTCTCTCAGATGACGCTGCACAGGACCCGGTTCAGCAACAGATTGTGACTGTGGCCGGCTGGCTGGCCGAGGCCGAGAAGACAGGAGAGAAGCTTTCCGGCGCGGAGGTCGCGCGGCGGCTGGAGCTGTCCGCGCGGACCGGCCAGCGCCGCCTGGACAAGGCAGCCGCGTACCTCCAGGAGGTACGCCAGCAGCAGCCGCGAGCGCACCTGCGGCCCGTGCGCAGCTGACCGGCCCCCTCACCGCCGTGTGGCCGATGACCGATCCGGTCATCGGCCACACGCGTGCCAGGGGCCACGTCGCCGTGCCGCCGAGCGTGGCCGGTGACCGGTGGCTGGTGACCGATGGCCGATCCTCCGAGTGGGTTTAGCCGGCCAGCTTGTGCCGATGCGGCCATCGGCCATGGCCGATCCGTGGCCGGTACGCCGACCGCCGAGAGCACGTCCGGCACGGTGCCGCCCACCCAGGAGAGGCGTCAGGCGGCTCGGCGCCGCCGTCGTACGAGAGGGCTTGCCGAGGTTGCCCGGCCCGGCCGCGTACGGCTTGCCCACCGCTCGAACTGGCTTGCCGAACCGGCCAAGAAGGCTTGCCCCGTAGATCGGCAAGCCTTCTACCTGTGCTTTCTGTGGTCTCGGCAAGCCTTTGGGTAAGCCTGGCTGAGGACAGTTCATGGCACCAACCCCTCCTCGAAGGAGTGCCATGACCTCCCCGACGATCTCTCGACTCGCGGGCGGCGTCTTCAGCCAGCTCGACGCGGACTGGGCCCGGCTGTGTGCCGACCCCGATGTCCAGGCCGCCGTGGCCGACTGGCTGATGGCCGACCAGCTGGCCGACTCGGTCGCCACCGTGGCCGACGCAGGCGTGGCCGATGCGTGGGCACGGCGCCTGGGCCCCGCCCAGCTGCTGGCCGCGCTGCGGCCGGGCGCCGGCCGGCTCGGCGACGACCTGGCCGACGCGGTGCTGCGCGCGCTGCTGCGGCGTGCCGCCGGACGTGACCGGTCGGCCACCCTCGCCGCCCGCATCGTGGTGCAGGCGATGATCCCGGCCGCCGTCCGGATGGCGCGCGGACAGGTCCGGCCGTTCGGTGGCCGGTCGTTCGAGGACGTCGGCCACATGACGGTCGCCGCGCTGTGGTCGGTCGCCCGCTCCGGCACCATCCACCCTCGCCCCGGACGGCCCGCCGCCAACCTCGCTCTGGACACTCTGCGTCACCTCTGCGCGGAGCTGAGCGCCGACCGTGAACTCCTCGGTGATGACCTGGCGGCCGCCGAGATGCTGCCGGCTCCCGGCCCGGGCCTGCTCGCGGCGGCCGAGGCGGCCGAGGTCCGCGCGCTCGCCGCGGCCGCCGACCTCGACGCCCCGGACCACGATGCCGTCGCCGTGAGCGAGGCTCGGCTGGACCTGCTGGCTCTCCTGCTCGACGCCATGGACAGCGGCGCCCTCACGGCCGCCGACGCCCAGGCCATCGCCTGGCACTACACCGGCACCCCGGTCCCCGACGCCGAGGCCGGGGTCCGCGCCGGTGTGAGCGCGGGGGCCTGGCAGCGCCGCCGCTCCCGGGCCGTGGGCCGCCTGAGGGCCTCGCTGCGGACCGCCGCCTGATCCCCTGAAAGGAGATTGGTATGGCCGCCGCCCCTGAGCCCGACGAGGCCCACGCCACCCACTTCCACCGCATATTGATCGGCCTCGGCGCCGAGCTCGTGCTGTCCCCTCTGGACCGTGACACGCACACGCGGATCCGCGAGGTCCTCGACAGCGCCGGCCTTCAGCGCGCCCTCGCTGCGCTCGTCGCTCTCGAAGCCCGCACCGAGTCCGAGCAGAAGGCCAGGATCGCCAAGCTCGTCGGCCACACCCTGCGAGGCGAGCGATGAAGATCCTCAGCAAGCAGCCCACCCCCGAGCCCGCCCCCGAGGCCGGGAACGAACCGACGACCGATGCGCGGGACGACGCCCACGAGCTGGGCGGCTGGAGCACCGGCGCGCAGGCCAACACGACCACGCTCGTCCGCTGGGTCGCCTGGGCGGCGATCTGTGGCAGCATCCTGCTCTCCCTCGGCACCTTCCTCACCCGCCCCACCGACACACCGAGCACCGACCATCAGCCCCCGCCCGGCACCGGCGCCCAGGGCGCGGCGGGCTTCGCGACCCTCTACGCCTCCGAGTACCTCCTCGCCGGGAAGGGCGACGAGGGCCGGCTGGCCGCCTACTACCCCGGCGCCGCCACCCTGCGGCTCGAGGGCTCGCGCGGCCGCCTCACACCCAGTCAGCTCACGGTGACCCGGCTGCGCCAGACCGGCCCCGGCATTTGGTCGGTCACCGTCGCCGCCCGCCTCCAGCCACCTTCCCCGCCCGTCGAGAACGACGACGTGAAGGGCAAGGACAGCGACTCCCCGGGCCCCGACACCGGCGCCGACGCCGGGCCGCCGCAGGGGGAGAGCGTGCGCTACTTCCAGGTGCCCGTCGCTTCCGCGCCCCGGGCGGACGGCTCCACCGGCTACGTAGCGATGTCCCTTCCCGCCGAAGTCGCCGGCCCCGGCACGGTCGACAGTCCCCACACCGTCTACGGAACTCCCCAGCCCCCGCACGACCGCGACCCCCGGGTGAAGACGATCCGCTCCTTCCTCGCCGCGTACCTGGCCGGCGACGGGGACCTCGACCGCTACCTCGCCCCCCGGACCCGCCTCACGCGCATCGCCCCGGCCCCCTATACCGCCGTCGACCTCACCAGCCTCGCCGCCGACGGCCCCGCCGATGCGACAGGTGTCCCGCCGGACGGAACCGTCCAGCGGCTGCTGGTCAGCGTCCGCGCCCGGGCCGCCGACGGCACCACGCTGCCCCTCACCTACGCCCTGACCCTCAAGACCCGCGCGGGCCGCTGGGAGATCGCCTCCCTCGACGGCGCCCCCGAGGCCCGCCCCGCCCCCGCACCGTCGTCCCCCTGACCGAAGAGGAACCCCCTATGGACTCCGTGAACCTGTCCGCCGGCTGGATCGAGTCGCTCAACCTGATGGGCACCGACGTCAAGACGCTTCTGCTCGTGGTGGGTGTCCCCGTGCTCGGCCTCGTCTTCATCATCTGGGCCGGGTGGAGGTCCAAGGCCCCCGGCCCCACGATCCTCGCGGCGATCCTCGCCACCGTTGTCGTCGGGCTGGCCCTGGACATGGAGGGCAACGCCGGGAAGATCGGCGAGGACATCAACAACTACGAGGGCGGCTCCACCGTCATCGGCGACCAATGAGCAGCGAGCCCGAGCACGAGGTCGACGAGGACTTCGTCGGCCGCTCCTACACGCGGGGCATGCGCGCCCCGACCGTGCACGGCTCCGTGCCCGGCGGGCCCGGCCGCCCACCCCTGCGTATCCCGGGCGGTCCCTACTCCACCACCCAGCTCCTCACCCTGGGCATCCTCCTGGCCGCCCTCATCGCCACCCGGGACACCTGGGGCGGGCACGGCCTCGTCGACGCTCTCGTCGTCCTGGGTGTGCCCTTCGGCGCCGCCCTGGCGCTGCGCCACGTCCACATCGACGGCCGCAACCCGCTGTCGGCGCTGTTCAGCATCGCTCTGCTCCTGACCGGCCCCGCCCACGGCCGGCTTCACGACAAGGCCTGGCGCCCGCCCCGCCCACGCCGACTGCGGGCCCGCACCCAGCTCGCCCCGGCCCCCGGCACACCACCAAGCCCTTCCATACCCCGAACGCCCCTCCCCGCCCCTATTCCAGCAGCCTCCCAGCCCGTCGCCTCCGGGGTGCAGGCGCTGCTGGCCCGACGCTCTCTGGAGAAGCCGTGAGCCTGCCCGTCCGCTACATCAGCGGTCACCTCCTGTGGACCACTCATGGCACCACCTGGGCCATCTGGCGTGTCGACGCGGGCAACTTCTCCTACGCCCCCGCCGCCGCCCGCAAGCGCCGCCTGCGCGCCCTGGCCGGCCTCTTCCGGGCCCTGCGCGGCGAGCCGATGCTGCTCAGCCTCTGCCCCCAGGTCGACCCGACGACCGTGGTCCGCGCGATGGTCGCCGACGTCGACCTGGACCGCAGCCCCCGCTATGAGGCCCTCGGCCACGCCGTCCTCGACGAGCTCGACGACATGGAGCTGAACGGCCGCACCGACTGGCTCGCCCTGCCTCTGCCGCCGCTGTCCCGGGCGGACCAGATCCGCAGCACACTGTCCGCCGCCTCGGCCGGCCTCTCCCAGACCCTCGGCCTGGTCCCCGCGCCGATCCCCACCGGCGAAGTCGTCCAGCGCCGCGAGCAGGCCGACGCCCTGCACGCCTCCTGGCCCACCGGCATCTCCATGCGGCCCGCGACCGAGGCCGAAATCCTGTGGGTCTACGGCCACTCCGCGCGCAGGGGCCTCGAGGAGCCGTTCCTGCCCACCGACGAGCAGCAGGTCCGCACCCTCGGCCGCACCGCCGCCGCCCACGGCGACCTCCTCCTGGCCGAAGGCGGCATCCACGACAGCCGGGCCCGGGCCGCCGACCCCACACGCCGCCGCTACCTCCAGGTCAGCAGCGAATGGGGCGACTCCTACCAGGCCCTGCTCGCCCTGTCCGAGATGCCCGCCCGCTTCGCCCTGCCCGGCGCCGCCTACCTCCAGCAGCTCGACGACCTCGCCTACCCCGTCGACTGGTCCGCCCGCCTCAAGATCGTCCCCGGTCACCTCGCCAGCGGGAAGATCCGCCGCCGCGCAAGGCGCCTGCGCGCCCAGGCCGACGAGGAGACCACCGACCCCACCAGCCCGGTGGCCACCTCCGGCGACCACGAGGACGACGTCGTCGACTACGCCTCGAGCCTCGCCCAGAACGCCCAGGAAGTCGCCATCCAGGCCATGGTCACCCTCGCCGTCTGGGGAGACACCCCCGAGGAAGCACAGGGCCGCGCCAAGCAGCTCGCCTCCGACTTCGGCGCCACCGACTACACCTTCGCCCGCCCAATGGGCGCCCAGCGGGAGCTGTGGGAAGCGATGCTCCCCGGCTACCGCACCCCCCGTGCCGCCATCGGATACGTCCAGCACCTCCTGGCCCGCGACTTCGCCCTCGCCATGCCCTGGTGCGGCAGCCAGCTCGGCGACGACCGCGGCGCCTTCTTCGGCCTCCAGCTCGCCTCCGGCGGCGCCCGCCCCGTCCTCCTCGACGCCGACCGCGGCCCCCGCGAGAACGCCTCCGGCTCCATGGCGTTCATCGGCGAGCTCGGCGCCGGCAAGTCCGTCGGCCTCAAGACGGCCGTCTACAACGTCCTCGCCCGCGGCCGCTCCCGCAGCAACCCGCGCTCCCGCGGCCGCGCCGTCATCGTCGACCGCACCAAGGACGAGGAATGGGTGCGCTTCACCGAAGCCTGCCCCGGCAGCACCCAGGTCCTGCGCATCGACCAGACCGCAGCCATCAGCCTCGACCCTTTGCGCCTCTACGGCGGGGACGGCGCCAAGAAGGCCGCCCGCTACACCGAGTCCTTCCTCACCCTGCTACTCGGCGTACGGCCCATGGACCTCGAGGGCGTCGCGCTCTCCGAGGCCGTCGCCGCCGTCCTGGCCCAGCCGAACCCCTCGATGAGCCGCCTCACCGATGAACTCGCCCGCCGAGGCGCCACCGACACCGCCTCCCACACCCTCGCCCGCAAGCTCAAGGCCGTCGCGGGCAAGGACCTGGCCGCCGCCGTCTTCGACGACACCCTCCCCGTCGCCGACACCCACGGAGCGGACGCCGTCATCTTCTGCGTCGCCAGCCTCGCCCTGCCCAAGAAGTCCGAACTCGCCTCCGAGCACCGCATCGAGCGCCTGGAGTTCGAGAAGGTCTTCGGCCGCGCCCTGATGTACCTGATCGCCGCCGTCGCCCGCGAGACGACCATGGCCAGCAAGGACGAGTTCGCCGTCGCGGTCTGGGACGAGGCGTGGTGGCTGACCTCCTCCGAGGAGGGCACCGAGCTGCTCCTGGAACTGCTGCGCGACGGGCGTAAGCACCGCGCCGCCGCCTACGTCGGCAGCCACGACGCGGACGACATCGGCCCGTCCGACGCCGAAAAGGGTCACATCATCCGCGGACTCATCCCGCACCGCCTGGTCTTCCGGCAGACCACCCGCTCGCTCGCCGCCCGCAGCCTGGCCTTCCTCGGCGCCGACGACACCGACCCCGACCTCCTGGACCTCGTCAGCAGCCTCTCCCCGATCGACCTCCCCGAAGAGGAGCGGCGTGCCCGCGCCGGCGAGGCCCTCTACCGGGACCTGTCCGGCCGCATCGGGCTGATGCGCGTGGTCATCCCGCACGACCCGACGGTGATGGACGTCATCCACACCACCCCCTCGGACACGGCATGACCCGTGCCTCCTACCGGCTCCTGGGGTGGACCCGGCTGCGCGCAGCCCTGCTGACCGCCGTCCTGGCCGCCACCCTCATCACCCTGTTCACGTCGCTGCCCGCGCACGCTGATCCGCCCTCGCCCAGCCCCACCCCGACCGCGCCGGCCCCCGCCACGCCCTCGACGCCCACCGAGGAGGAGCTGGCGGAGATTCAGGAGATCCTCGACGCGCAGGCGGAGACCCGCTCCAAGGCCGAGCAGCAGGCGGCTATGGAGGCCGAGGCCGAGAAGCTCCGCAAGGCCTTGCCCGACGAGGGCGGCGTCCTGGGCGTCTTCAACGTCACCGACGTGAACAACCTGCCGATCAGCGTCTACCGCGTGAAGGGCGACACCGGCGGGTTCACCCGCTGGGACCTCGGCCTGCTCAATCTGGGCACAGAGTTCCTCTTCACCGTCACCAAGTGGGTGATCGCGTTCAGTTGCTGGCTCATCGGCTGGGCGCTCTCCTTCGGCCTCGCCAAGCTGCTGCTCGGCCCGGTCCTGGCCGTCGCGGAGTCCCTCCACGCCCGCGTCATCATGGAGATGGGCCTCCCAGCTCTCTTCCTCGCCGTGTGCGCGTTCGTGTGCGCGGCGCGGATCTTCTTCGGCAACCGGGCTCGCGGCATCGCCGACGCCGTCGTCTCCCTGATCCTCGCCGCCCTCACCACCACGCTCCTCGCCTCACCGCCCCAGCTGCTGCTGGGGGAGGAGACCGGCGCCGTCGCGGCCGCCCGGGGCCTGTCCTTGGAGATCGCCGACGTCATCCTTGACTCCTCGCCCACCGCTCCCTGGGCCGACGGCAAGGACACCACCACCGAGGCGACCAGCTTCACCGTCGCCCGCCCGCTGACCGACGCCCTCACCGACGCCTTCATCGTCAAGCCCGCGATGCTGCTGACGTACGGACGCGTCTTCGACGGCGAATGTGAACAGCTCTACGCCGACTACCGCCTGCGCCAGCTGGTCTTCGACCGTCAGCTCGCCGCCCAGACCGCGCGCATGAAGAAGACCACCCACCTCGCCGACTACGTCACCCCCGACGACACGCTCTCCGCCGTCGGCGACTGGCACATCGACATGGCCATGAACGTGGTGAGCGGCCTCTTCGGCGACACGCCCATGGAGGACTTCGAGGACCAGTGCATCGAAGGCGACGTCGCCGCCGCCAAGGAAGCAAGCCTCGACAAGCTCGGCGGCGCCCTCTTCTTGTTCATCGCCGCCGGCATCGTGACCGCACTCATCACCCGCATCGGAGCCAGCTTCCTGACCGCCCAGGTCCGCATCGCCTGGGACGCGGTCCGCGCCGAACCCTGCCTCGTCGCCGGCACGGTCCCCGGAATCGGTCGCACCATCCTGCGGGACTGGGCCGCCGCCGTCCTGCGCCACCTCGCCACCATGGTCGTCTCCGTCGCCAGCCTCGCTCTGCTCATCCTCGTCCTGCAGGCCGTCCTGGACCCCGCCCAGACCGACTGGGGCAACGAACTCACCCTGCGCTTCCTCGCCGTGGACATCATCTGCCTCGCCGCTTTCGTCAAGCGCAAGTCGCTGGCACAGCGGACGAACCGCGCCGTCAACCGGGTGGTCTCCCGGCACGGCTCCGGCCCCGGGGGCGACGACGACCGGCAGATCGGCCGGGCCGCCGTCCGCGGCGCCGTCCGCGGCACCTTCGCCGTCGCCGCACTCGCCCGGGGCAGGCCCGGCGTCGCCCTGAGCTACGCGATGCCCAGGACCATCGGCTCCACCGCCCTCATGTCCCGCCTGAGCGGCAAGAACGGCGGCGCGAAGGCCCCCGCGCTCTCCCGCTCCCAGCGCCGCGCATGGCGCAAAGCCCAACGGCCCTCCACCGCCACGCCCCCGCCCAGCACCACGAGCACCGCCTCGTCCACCAGCACCACCTCCACAGCGCCGGCACGCCGGCGAAACCGCCCGCCCCACTCCCGGACCTCGCCCAGCTCCGCCAAGCAGCAGCGCCTGCGCACCCGCCTGCACCGAGCGAAGAACCGCGCGGTGCCGCCCCGGAAGCCGAGCACCCAACCCAAGAACAGGAAGCCCGGCAGCAAGACCAGCACGAGCAAGGCCACCAAGCCCCGCAGGTTCGGACTCTCCCGGAATAAGAAAGAGCCCTGATGACCAGACGCCTCGTCAGGCCCTGGGTGCCGACCGTCGCCACCCTGCTCCTCCTCGGGGCGGCGGTCACGGTCGCCGGCGCCGTCGCGGGCCACAACGCCAGCGTCGCCCAGGCCGCCGCGTGGGAGCAGCAGCAAAAACGCCGCTGCGTCCCCGCCGGGGGAGACGGTGCGGCCGTCACCGCCGAGCAGGTCCGGGCGCTCCTGGACAACGCCGACGCCGACATCGACGTACCCGGACTGCCCCTGGCCGAGGAGCAGGTGCCCATCGCCCAGGCCGTGATCGCCACCGGCGCCCAGATGGGCATCTCCGCCCACGGACAGGTCGTCGCCCTGGCCACCGCCCTCCAGGAGAGCAACCTGCGCAACCTGCCCTACGGGGACCGCGACAGCCTCGGCGTCTTCCAGCAGCGCCCCTCGATGGGCTGGGGCACCCCCGCGCAGATCCTCGACCCCGTCTACGCCTCCCAGAAATTCTACGAAGGCCTCCAGAAGATCGACGGCTGGGAGCAGATGCCCGTCACCGAAGCTGCCCAGGCCGTGCAACGCAGTGCCTACCCCGATGCGTACGCAAAGCACGAACCGCTCGCCACCGCCCTGCAGGAGGCCATCGCCCCCACCCTGGGAAGCAGCGCCACCACCGCCGTCGGTGGCCGCGCCTGCGCCAGCCAGACCGCCGTCGGCCCCGTCGCCGATCCGCAGGGCAAACTGCCGGACGGTTACACGGTTCCGCGCGGCACCACCCCCCAGGCCCGGGTGGCCATCGAGTGGGCTCTCCAGCAGCTCGGCGGCGCCTACCAATGGGGCGGCAGCTGCACGAACCCGCGCGGCGCAGAACCGCGCGACCGCTGCGACTGCTCCTCCCTGATGCAGCGCGCCTACGGAGTCGCCGGCGTCTCCCTCTCCCGCACCACCTACACCCAGGTCAACGAGGGCAAAGCCGTGCCCGCCGGGGCCGTACGAGCAGGGGACCTGGTGTTCAGCGGCGGAGGCAACCCCGCCAGCCCCCAACACGTCGCCCTGGCCCTCGGCGACGGCCTGGTCGTCCACGCGCCCGCCCCCGGAAAGGTCATCGAGGTCGCCAGCATCACGTCCAACGGCGACATCCTCGCGGTCCGGCGCATCACGTGACCGTGCGTCGGCCAGATTACTGGGCCAACCTTTCGCTGAGGGGACCGCAGACAGCGCTCCGACCCGGTGCCGGTGGCCCAAGGGCGAGTCTGTGGCATCCCGCGCCAAGCCCTCCCCGTCAGCAGGCCTCTCTCGACCGTCCAGCCGGTGTGGCGTTCGAGGCGATCAGGCCCGGCTCCGGCATGTGACGTCCGTCACCCTCTATGTGAACCATGTCCGATTCCCGCCTCTGTTGACGGAAGCTGCCACCCCGTCAGGGGCGCTCAAAACAGCAGGCCAGAGAGTTCCTTAGCGTGATCATCTAGGCACGCACCGTGCAGAACCTGACCGAATCTCGACTCCTCAGTGTTGCTCCCGGGCAACGCTGCGCAATTTTTTTCGATGCGGACTTCGTGTTTGCCCATGCTGATCCGAAATTCTGCGGTCGAGGACAAGGACGTCCTCCGGCGCCCCAGGGGGTGAGTGCGCCGTCCACAGAAGAGAAACGGAAGACGCTGGTGAAGCTGAACGACTGCTCTACGCCGTGGCACTGTGCCCCGGGCACTCTCCCGGCCAGAACCGAGGAGGCGTGAGATGACGACGGAGCCCCCCGTACCGCCGGCCTCCTACATGCTCAACTCCCTGGTCGGCATGCAGTACGACATGCCGCCGACCCTTGAGGCGTACTACGACCTCTACGCCCACTCGTACCTGAAGTACGCACACGCGGTCCTCAGGAGCAAGGACGACGCCAAGCTCGTGGTGCGCCGGCTCTTCGAGAATCTGGCGCTCAACTGGGACCGGGCCCTGCGCGCGGAGAGCGTCGAGGCCCACGTCTGGCGCCTCCTCAAGGAAGGGGTGGAGACCCACCTCGCTCTGACCGGGGTCCACCGGGAGAACGCCCGCACCACCAGCGTGCAGCAGGCCGCCCGCGTGCTCCTGGACGACGTCCGCGAGCGGATGCGCCGCTGGGACTCGCCGCTGGGCCTCTACACCGCGATAGCCGACCTGCCCGACCGGCAGTTTGACGTTGTCGTGCTGAGCTTCGTACTCGGCTATCCCGGCCCCCGCATCGCCAGCATCATGGGCATCCAGCAGGACACTGTCCGGGCTCACCGCCGCACCGCCGTCAAACGGATCGCTGCCCGCATCCGCCCGCTGCTCAAGAGCACCGACAACGAGAAGGAGTAGTCCGCCGTGCCGTACAACGTCCAGCAGGCTCTGAACACGATCGCCGTCGACGACCCCTTCACCGAGGAGGACCTCGCCGACCTCAAGCGCGAGATCATCCGCGATGTCACCGCCACCAAGATGCTCGGCCCCGCCCCCAGTCCGTACGCGCCGCACGACCAGGCCGCCGCCGTGCTCACCGAGCTGACTGCCGAGATCCTGCGCACCTCCGACACCGGCTTCCTAGGACGCCTGATCGACCACGTCGACCCCGAGGGCGCCCTGCGCTTTGGTTGCCTGCTCTCGATCGCGGACTTCACCTACAGTGCCCAGTGGTGGTGGCAGTACGCCGCCGGCGCCGGAAGCGGCACGGCAGCCCACTGCCTGCACCTGCTCCACCTCGGCCGCGGCGACCTGCGCGACGCCACCCACTGGGAGCGTCAGGCCCTCGACCTCGGCTTCGTCCCCACCTGCGCCCTCGTCCCCACACAGCGCCGACTCGCTCCCGTCACCAAGCGGTCCCGCTCCGCCCTGCGCGCGGCCGCCCAGCGCCTGGGCAAGGTCGACCTGACCGAGGCGCCCTGCGGGGCGGAGCAGGTGCACACTCCCGACCAGCGCTTGACAGAGGAACTCCCCGAGCTGGTGAGCGCGCTGTAGTGGCGGGGGTCCCCCTTCACGGTGTCACGAAGACGACCGGCAGCACGTCCTTCGGGAGCCGTGTGCAAGAAGCGCCCTAGTGGCAGGGGCCGCGGGGTGGCGGCGGGGCCGCGGATTGTCGGTGCTGCCCGGTATCGTGTGCGAGCTTCGCGAAGCACCCTTGCGTGACGGCGAGTTCGGTCTGTACACGACCGGGCCCGCCTGAAAAAGACTGTGGCCCCCTGCTCCAACAGAGGACCACTCAGTCTGCGGTTCCCAGCCTGTTCACGAGCCATCGAGACAAGGAGAAAACCATCAGTTCCGCATCTGAGGGTACGCCCCTCCCCCCTGTGCAGTCGACCGCGCCTGAGCACCTTTTGACGGGTCACGCAGCCTTGGTGCTGCTGGCCGCGCTCATGTTCGGGACCATTGTCGGCGCTCTGACCATCCTCACGCCCGCTGGGCCCGCGGCGGCCGTTCTCGCTGGTCTGGCGACTGCCGGCGCCAGCGCCCCCGTCCTCCACAAGCTGATCGGGCCCTGACCGCCGCGCGCCCCGGGCAGAAGATCGGCGGGTGGGCCTCTCAGTCCACCCGCCGTGCCGGTCGCCGACTCTCTGAGCGTTGTCGACGGCATCTCGTCGACGATTTTCACCGTTCATCTCGTTACGGACGGGGTCCCCTGCCGGAGATCGCGATGCTGGTCCGGCTGGTAGAGGCGGACGCGCCAGGTTCGAGGTGGCGCTGCGTCCGGGTGAGGTCGTTACGAGTGTCCGGCGATGCGGGCATCGACGAAACAGGTTCGGTAACGAGTGCATAACGGCCGGGTGGAGATGTCTGGCTGAAGGTCTTGCGCGTACTTGGCACTAACGAGAGGGAGTCCTCACCCAGCAAGAGGCGGTGCCGGCATGTTCGATGTGATCCACCCCCTGCTCGGCGAACTCGGAGCCGGGCTGTCCGCGGTCGTCCCCTACGCGGCCGGAGCCTCATCCGTGGTCCTGGTCAGCTGGCTGGGGTGGACAGTGCACCGCGCCCGCCGTGCCCGCGCCGCCCTCGCCGACCACGTCACGGTGGAGCTCGTTCCTACCAGCACCTTCGACCCGAGCGAAGCTGAAGTCGCCCGCTGGGCCCGCCAGCTGGGCCGAGTCCACCACGCCGCCGGCGGCGTCCCGGCCCGCGGGTCGGCAGTCCGCCTGCGGTACACCGCCGAGACCGGCAAGATGCGCTGCTACCTGGAGGGGCCCCGCACCGCGCAGGCCGTGCTGGCCATGCCCGGGTTCGCCGAAGTCGAGGTCCGCGCACAGGAGGACCGGACCAGCATCCGGCCAGTCCGCTTCCCCGCCCCGGAGGGACCCGCATGACGCTCACCGTCCCTCTGGACAAGCAGACCCCCACTCCCACCAGCCGGGCCCGGTACGTGGAGCGTGCCGAGCTCACGCTCGGCCTGCCGGACCGCAAGCCCCTCGCGGCCCTGGGTCTGGCCCCCGATCCGCTGCAGCAGCTCGCCGCGGCGTTCGCGACCGTACGCACCGAGTCCGGGGAGCGCGCCGACGTCGTCCTGGACCTGGTCCCCGTCCGTGAGCGCCGCCTCGCCCGGCGCCGCCGCCGGCTCCTCGCCCGGTCCCGGCGCCGCGGCCCCTCCGCCTACGGCGAGCGGCTCACCGGCGGCCTCGGCACCGGTGGTGTCTGGGGGACGGTCGCCGCCGCCTGGAACGGTGGCGCTTCGCACCGCGGCGGCGAGCGCCTTCCCCGCATGACGGATCTCCGGGACGGCCTGGGAAAGCTCGACCCGGCCGTCGGCGCGGTCTTCGCCGTCCAGATCCTCCTGCGCGCCGAAGCCGCGCACCCTCAGGCCGCCCTCGCGCGGATGCATCAGCTCCTGGCCGTCTTCGCCACCACCAGCGGAGAGAACTACCTCAAACCGCGGCGCCCCCGTACGACGTGGAGCATCGCGCGCTTCGACCGGCGTTTCGAGAGCGGCGAGTTCGCTCCCCGGCGCCGCCAGTGGCTGACCGTCCCGGAGCTGGCCGGCTTCCTCAAGCCGCCCACCGCGAAGTGCCACGCCTCCGGCGTGGTGCGCTCCGGTGGCCTGGTCCCGCCCGCACCGGCGGACCTGCCCATCTACACCGGGCAGCCCGACCTCGTCCCGCTCGGCGCTGTCACCTACGCGGACGGCCGCGAACGCATCGGTGCCGCCCGCGTCCAGGACCTGCTTTTCGGCCTCCAGCTCGGCAAGTCCGGCCACGGCAAGACCGAGGCCGCCCTCGTCCAGTGCATCGCCATGGCCCACTCCGGCGCTGGCACGTGGTTCCTCGACCCGCACGGCGAGGCCTGGGCCCGTGCTAAGCCGTACCTGGCCCACCCCCACATCGCCCCCCGTCTGTGGGAGATCGACCTGGCGAAGTCCGCCCCCGACCAGCTCGTGGCCTCATGGAACCCGCTCTCGATGGAGCGCCCCACCAGCGCCGTCAAGGACATCGTCCGCTCCGTCACCGAGGGCATCGCGGCCGCCCAGGACTGGGGCGACCACGCGCCGCGCGCACGCACCATCTTGGCCCGCACCACCCAGGCCCTCGCCCTCCTCAACCAGCAGGCGGTGCAGGGTGGGGCTCCGGACGCCCAGGCGACGCTCTTCCAGATCCGCAGCTGGCTCACCGACGAGAACTGGCGCGAGCAGCTGCTGCCCCGGCTGCCGGGGCGCGTTCGCGCCTACTGGACGAACACTTTCCCCCGGCTCGCCTCCGACGCCGTGCCGACCGTCACCTACGCCATCGACCGCCTCGACACCTCGCCCGCACTCCAGGCGTTCTTCGGCAGCCCCCGCTCCGCCTACGACGTCCGCACCGCCATGGACAGCGGCCACGTGGTGTTCGTCTGCCCCTCGGGCTCCGAAGCCGACGCGCTGGTCTCCTGCCTCCTCATCCACGATCTGCACCGCGCCGGCCTCTCCCGCCAGGACACCCCCCGCCCAGGCCGCCGGACTTTCTGGGCCTGGGGCGACGAGCTGACCGCGCTCGACTCCTCCTCCAAGGGCTTCCTCGCCGCCATCGCCGAGCAGCTACGTAAGTACGAGGTGCGGTTCATCGGCATGACGCAGATGGCGCTGCGCCTGTCCGCCATCACCCGACAGGCCCTCCTGCAGAACCAGAGCCTGCTGTCGACCTGCGCGGCCGACTACGACGAGGCGGCCTTCGTCGCCCGCCGCTGGAACGGTCATGTCACCCCCGAGACCGTCACCGAGCTACCCAAGTACCACTACGTCATGTCGATCAACCTCAACGGACGCCCCACCAAGCCGTTCCGCGTCCGGGGCCTGCCCGTCGAGGACCTCTTCGCCCATTACGACAACCCCGACGGCATCGCCGACCTCGACCGGGCCATCGACACCAACCTCCTGCGCCGCCCCGTCGCCGACATCCTCACCAGCCTCGAGGATCTCGACGCCACCCTCCTCGCCCATCACGCCCAGCGCACCCCTGGCTCGGGCACCGACGGCGACCCCACCACCTTCGTCGACTGAGGAGCAGCCCGATGCCCTACCCGCACTCCGGCCCCACCGGCCTCGGCCAGGTCGCCCAGCAGGCCGCGCAGGTCCTCTACCAGCACCGCCTGGTCTCCACCCGCCAGCTCCACCGGCTGATCACCCCGCACCACACTCGCAGCGAGTACCTGCGCCGTCAGCTCCACACGTTGCGCGAGGCCGGGCTCGCCGAGACCGTCGGCCGACGCCGCTCCGGGCAGACCGATCTGCTGTGGTGGCTCACCGAGAAGGGGGCCACCGCGGTCGAGTCAGCCGGTCTCCTTCCGCAGCGCCCCTACCGGATGAGCCCCGAAGCAGCCCTCGGCCCGCTCCAGGACCACACCCTCGCGACGGTCGAAACTGGCCTCGCGATGGTCGAGTGGGCCCGGCACCTGGGCCACGAATGCGGGCCCCTCGACTGGTCCCCGGAAACCGCCCACCACTACCGCGACGAAGCCCGCCCCGGCGAGGACCTCGCCCTCATCCCCGACGCCGTCCTCAACTACGTCCACACCGACGCCGAACAGCGCACCCGCACCCTGCTGACCTACTTCGTCGAGGTAGACCGGACCCAGATGACCATCGCCCGCCTCGCCCAGAAGCTTCACGCCTACGCCGCCTACCGCACCTACACCCCACCCAGCCCGGCCCGCGCGGCGCCCGCACCCCACGCCGTCCGCACACGGAGGCGTGGCGCTCCCGGTACCCGGCGTTCCCCCGGCTCCTCATCGTCCTCACCGGCGCCGCCGAGTCCCGCCTCGACCGCCGGGCGGCGGACCTGCGCAGCCTCGCCGCAAGCGACCCCGCCCTCCAGCACACCGACCTGCGGGCCGGCATCACCACCCTCACCAAACTCCAGGACCTCGGCCCGGCGGCGCCGATCTTCCTCCCTGCTCTGGGACCGGCAGAGCCGTGCGACGCCTGGCTCCGGCCTCCCGCCGCCGTAGCGGCCTGAGGGCGCCGCCGCTCACTCGGTCTCCGATGGTGTCCGAGTGGGGAGAGCGGGCGTTGTACCGGCGGGATACGCAGACCGCCTCGGCATCAGAATCGGTTGACGCTCGGTCAGCCTGGAGCCGCCATAATGTTCGCATACGTTCCAATTTGCCGTAGACCCCTGTCAGTTCATGTTCGGTACGGACTGGGATCATGGCGAAACTTTGCGTAATGTGTGGGCGTCGATACGCCCGCCTTGCCGCAGGAAGGCCGGTATCCCTTCCTTGCTCAGCAAGAAGCGAGACGCGAATCACAACAGGGGAGAACTGCGAAATGACAAAGCCTCGCCGTCTGGCCGTAGGTACCTTCCTCATCCCAGCTCTGCTGGTTTCCGCCGCTGCCTGCGGGGGCGATGAGACCGACGCCAGCCCTGGCGCCACAACACCCTCCGTGTCAAAGGATCCGGCGTCGAGCGCCCCTTCCCTCGCCGAGCCGGAAAAGGGTGGAGAAGCCGAGGCCATGGCCGCGTACCGCGCGCACTGGCAGGAGGTCGAGAAGGCCTATGCCAAGAACTCTATCGAGGGCACGGACATTAAGAAGACCTCGGTCGGTCCGGCCCGTCTGGCAATCGAGAAGTCGGTAAAGAGCGCTCGCGAGAATGGCCAAGCTGTGAAGGGACGCCCAGGGCTGTCGAATCTGACCGTCACAAAGGCAGACCTAAATCGCGACGTACCGAAAGTGCACCTCTCCAGCTGCCTGGACGTGTCCGAGTGGGTCATCTACAACAAATCCACCGGCGAGCCCGTCCCTCAGCCCAGTGACCGGCTGACCAAGTACACGGTCACCTCCCTCCTGGAGAAGTGGCCGGACGGATGGGTCGTCACCAAGGATGAGCCGCACCAGGACACTCAGTGCTGAGGCGCGGATTCACGATCGCTACCACCGCCCTCGCCCTGTCCACGGCCATGACCCACACCGCCGCGGCAGACGGCGGGAAGGGCAACGCCGAATCGTGCGAGACGGTCTTCATCTGCGTGGACGTGGGAACCCGGGGAAAGCCGGGCAGCGGGGGAGGCGGCTCAGGTCCGGCCCCGGACAAGGGCAGCGGTACCGGCGAGAAGGCTGCCGACAAGGAGCCGCCCGGATGCGTGTACCAGCGCATGGAGCCTCAGCCCCCGGCAGACAGCTGGATGTGGGGCGGCGACAAGCCCGGGGACGGCGCGATCTACGAGGCGGTCTGCCAAGGGGAGCGCGACGAGGAGGAGTTCGCCATGACCATCTGGTTGGCCGATCCTCCGGAAGCCACCGTGAACCCGGCCGTTCTCGCCCGGGAAGCGGTCGACAAGATGCTGCTGCGGGGCCCCGAGATCGGAATCACGCCCAAGCCCGGCGGCAAGGGTGTCGTAGGTATGCCCGTCTACCTGTGGACCGAACGAGGGGCGGAGACCTATGGGCCGAACACCGCCAGTGCCTCCGCCGGCGGCATCACCGTCACCGCCACGGCGAAGGTGGCGAAGATCGACTGGCAGATGGGCGACGGGACCACCGTCACCTGCACCACGCCCGGCACCCCCTACAAGGCGGAGTACGGGAAGAAGCCGTCGCCGGACTGCGGCCACCGCTACACCAAGCCGTCCTCCACCACAGCCTCGGGCGACTACCACGTCACCGCCACCTCCACCTGGGACATCGACTGGCAGGTCAACGGGGGCGGCGTGTCCGGCGAAATGACCGAGATCCGCGACAGCGCCGTCGACATCACCGTCGCCGAGGTCCAGGTCCTCAACTAGGGGGTGTATCGAAAGTGGATCTTGGGCGTGAGATGATCTTGGGTTGTGGCGCGTGGAGATCTGACGGACGCGCAGTGGGCGGTGCTGGAGCCGCTGCTGCCGAAGGGCAAGAAACTTGGCCGGCCGCCGATATGGACCCGGCGGCAGCTGATCGACGGCATACGGTGGCGGACCCGGACCGGGACGCCGTGGCGGGATATCCCGGATAGCTACGGGCCCTGGGGCCGGGTGTACGACCTGTTCCGCCGCTGGCAGCGGGACGGCACCTGGCAGAGCATCTTCACCGAGTTGCAAGCCCAGGCCGACGCCAAGGGCCTGATCACCTGGGACCTCAACGTCGACTCCACTGTCTGCCGGGCCCATCAGCACGCCGCCGGAGCGAGGAAAAGGGGGACGTGCAAAAGGAACCGCCGGGCGGCATCGCCACCGAGCCGGACGACCACGGCCTCGGACGCTCGCGCGGCGGCCTGACCACCAAGCTCCACCTGGCCACCGAGCAAGGGCAGAAGCCCATGTCGGTCGTGGTCACGGCCGGGCAGCGCGGGGACTCCCCACAGTTCGAGCCCGTCCTGGAGAAGGTTCGCGTACCCCGCGTCGGGCCGGGCAGGCCCCGCACCCGGCCCGAGCGCGTGCGCGCCGACAAGGCGTACGCCTCCCGGAAGAATCGCGCCTACCTGCGTCGGCGCGGGATCCGCTGCACCATCCCGGACAAGGCCGACCAGGCCCGCAATCGGAAGAATCTCGGCTCGAAAGGCGGCAGGCCACCGAAGTTCGACCCGGAGGACTACAAGGCCCGCCACGCGGTCGAGTGCGGCATCAATCGCCTCAAGCGGCACCGCGCCGTAGCCACGAGGTACGACAAGCTCGCCGTCCGCTACGAGGCGACCGTCCTCGTGGCAGCCATCAACGAGTGGCTGTGACCGACGCATTCGGTCCAAGCCGTTGGGTGCCCTCGAGCGGCGGCTCAGCGCCGTTGCCTCGACGGATGGTACGCAGGGATGCGCCGGGACGCCACACCCGCATGACCAGCTCATCGTTGTCGACTCCCGTGTGCACGATCTCCGCCAGCTCGGCACGGAAGAGGTGAAACGACTGCGGCGGGTGAACGTTGTCCGCGTACCGCGCCAGCGCCTCGGCGTCGGTGACCTCGACCGCCCGACCGCTGACCCGTACGTCCCCGCTCGTCATCCCGGCGTCCGGACCCGGGTTGGCATGGACGGCGAAGCGCGGGTCGCGGCGCAGGTCAAGGGCCTTGCGGGAGTTCGGCATCATGCCGAGCCACAGCTCGCCGGAGCGGATGTCCACCTCAAGGCCGGTGACCCGGGGGCTGCCGTCCGCGCGCAAAGTCGCGAGGACGTGGTGTTTGTACTGCGCGAACCGCTTCCGCACGGCCTCGGCGAACTCCGCTTCGGCCGCCTCAAACTCCGCCCAACTGGATGTCTGCATCTCCATGGCAACCATCAAAGCGCGGATACCCGACATCTTCTGACCGGTTTAATCCACACCGGCACGGCCGCTGCCCGGCAGGACCCCGACGTCTAGATCCACTTTCGATACACGCCCTAAGCCCAGAAATCTTGCCACTTCAGCAAGGTCCCCGTTCAGCGCGCGCTCGCCAGGCATTGAGCCTTTTCCATCATCGGCCTGAGCTGGCCAGATGCAGGGTCAGGACGGCTTGGATGAGGGCGGTGATCCGGGTGGTGGAGCATCGGAGCTTCCGCAGGAGCCGCCAGGACTTGAGGGTGGCCATGGCGTGCTCGACGAGGGCACGGATCTTCGCGTGGGACCGGTTGACCGCCTGCTGGCCGGTGGAAAGGCTGTTCCAGCGCCCCCAGTACGGGGTGCGGACGGTGCCGCCGGCGCCGCGGTAGCCCTTGTCCGCCCAGCAGGTGACGTCGGCTTGGGCGAGGGCGTCGACGATGCCGTGTTCGCGGGCCGCGCGGATGTCGTGGACGGCCCCTGGCAGGGCCGCTGAGGCCCACAGCAGTCGGCCGAAGGGATCGGCGAGGACCTGCACGTTCATCCCGTGCTTCTTGTGTTTGCCCGAGTAGAAGGGGCGGTCGGCCGCGATGCGGTCGATCGGCAGAAGTGTGCCGTCGAGCAGGACGAACGCCTTCGTCGAAGCGGTGCGGACGGCGTCGGCCAGGGTGGGCGCGAGGTCGGCCAGGAGGTCCACGGCCTCGGTGACGTAGCGGTAGGCGGTCGTGGTCCCGACGCCGAAGCCGGCGGCCAGCTGGGCGTAGGTGTGTCCCACCCGCAGGTGAGCGAGCGCGAGAAGGGCCTGCCGGCCCGCGCCCAGCCGCCGCCACCGGGAGCCGATCGCACGATGGTGCGCCCGCAGTTGCCGTGCGAGGAAGCGCAGGGTGGAACTGGACACGTCGATGCCGGACGAGTAGACAAGCATGTGAAGCCTCTGGTGGAGACGGTTCTCTTGGTCGAAAACCCATCTACCAGGGGCTTCGCCTCGCTGTCAGGCCAACTGCTCAATCCGCACGGCAGGTTGGAAAAGGCTCATTGTGCCGGCGTGGAGCGGGTTGGTGTTCAGAGAGTCAGCCCCCCACGGGTGTCGTTTGGCGATCAGCGTGGCGTCGTCGACCTGTACCGAGGTGCCCTCACGTTGACTCGTTCGACGGCGGTTCTCGGCGGCAAGGACCTCGAAGTTAGGTGGCAGTGCGCCGGCCACTTCCTCGGCCCCCCCCACATGGCCGCACGAAGCTCGCGGCTGAGATGCGCTGTCTCAGCTAAAGGCGCATGGCCCACGACGAGGAGGACTCCGCCGGGCCTGACCTTCGCGGCAAGACGCTCGACCACCTCGGTGATCTGGCCCTCGGGTGGGTGCAGGTAGTGGGTAGTGACGAGATCGAAGTCGTCGGATGAGCCGAGGGATTGACGTGCGTCGGCGCGGACCCAGGTGATGCGTTGACTGACACCAGCAGCGGTAGCGCTGCGTGCTGCCCGCTCCAGGCCCGCCTGAGCGAAGTCGACGGCCGTGACGCTCCACCCCTGCTCGTCCAGCCAGATGACATCCCCGCCCTCACCGCACCCGACGTCGAGAGCCTTGCTGGGCGTCAGGAGTAGAGGCCGACCGCCTCGCAGAGCTGAAGCCTTCGCCAGGCAGTGGATGAAGCTACCCCGGCCGGCGCCAGAGTTCGGATAGATGTCAAGATGCGGTGCCATGACGGTCGGATGGAGCCTGCGCACCTTGAGGGCCGCGTTGTTCGCGGTCGTGTGCGTGGTGCCCGCGGCCGTCGGGCACGTGCTGATGTCCGACGACAGCTTGCCCTTGTGGGTGCTGGCCTCGGCGCTCGCGTGTGCGATGGCGCTCGGCTGGGCGTGTTCGGCCCGGGAGCGGCGGCAGTCGGCCGTGGTCGTCCTCACCACGGTCACACAGGCTGTCCTGCACACGGCCTTCACCCTGTCCCAGACCTCCAGCGGACCCGCTCCGCGACCACGGGGGGAGACCGAGCTCGCCCGTCGGTGGGTCGACTACCTGGTGTGCGGTCCCGGCCATGACGTGAACGCCGTCGCTCGTGTCTATGACGTCGCGGCTGACGCCGGACTGGTCGACGGGGCCCCGCTGCCTCGCCTCGACGGCGGGGCGACAGCCATCGCCGCGTTGCAGCACGCCGGCCACGGCGCGGCGGGTGCCCACGACATGGGCGCCATGACGGGAACGGCTTCCTGGGGCATGCTCTCCGCCCACCTCGTGGCGGCACTTCTGTGCGGGCTCTGGCTCGCCCAGGGGGAACGAGCGGTCTTCCGTATCGTGCGGGCCGCCGCGGAGCGGATGGTCATTCCGTTCGCTCTGCTACTGGCTTGCCCCTCGACCGCCTGGTGGGTTCCGCCACGCAGTCCTTCCCAGTTCACCTGTCCTCGCCCGCGGATCAGGTTGCTGGTCCATGTTCTGGTCACTCGGGGCCCTCCTGCGGAGGTCGCTGTCCTCTGACAGCGGTACGGTCCCGGATCGCGCTGCCGTGCGGTCCGGCACACCCCTGTGCGCGCACAGGGTTCACCTCCGCAAGGCGAGGGTGTGTTGATCCCCCCTCGCCACGGTTTTCCGGAAGGACATCCGACGATGCCCCCTGCCCTGATTCGCAGAACGCCTGACGAGGTTGTCACCGCCTGGGCCCTTGCCGCGGCGCGCGGCGACGGCGAGGCCGTGGAGCGATTGATCCGCGCGCTCCAGAACGACGTACGCCGGTATGTAGCTCACCTGGCCGACGACTACCAGGCCGCTGACGATCTGACCCAGGAGACGTTTCTCCGCGCGGTCACCGCTCTGCACCGGTTCGAGGGACGAGGCTCGGCCCGTGCCTGGGTCCTTGCCATCGCACGCCGCACCGTGATCGACAGTCTCCGCCGCACAGCCGTCCGGCCGAGGCTGGCGGACACCGACAACTGGGAAACGGCGGCGGAACGCGCTCAGCCGATGGACCTGCCCGGCTTCGACGAAGGGGTCGCCCTGCGCGAGCTGGTCGCAGCCCTTCCCCGGGAGCGCCGCGAGGCGTTCGTCATGACGCAGGTGCTCGACCTGTCCTACGCAGAGGTCGCCGAGATGGCTGACTGCCCTGTCGGCACCGTGCGCTCCCGGGTCTCCCGCGCCCGCGCCAACCTGGCGAGGCTGCTGGAAGAAGAGGCACCGGTACCCATGGCGGTCTGAGCTGACAGATCGGCCAGGGGAGACCGTGCGGGTACCCCGGAGGGGGTACCCGCACGATTCTCTCAGGCCGTCCGACGCGCCCGGAGAATGAGACGCTCGGCCTTCTCGTCATAGGGTCGGCCGTCGAACCCGCCGAAGATCTCTATAGAGGTGAAGCCCGCCTCCGCCGCCATCTCGCGGAGTTCCACGGCACTGTAGACGAACCACACCAAGGCCGCCCGCGTGACCTGGTCGCCGCGGACGAGCACCCAGTCGCTTCGCAGCCGGGCCCAGTCGTCCAGCACCGTGTCCGTCTGCACCATGAGGTCCTCGCCGCTGCGGACGACCTTGGGCGGCGTGACCTTCCGGGCCAGCAGTTCCTTCCCGGCGAGGTCCAGTACGAGCGTGCCGCCGGGCACGAGGCTCTCCCGAAGGGTGCGCAGTACCTGCGCGTTGTCGGCCGGGTCCTCGAAGTACCCGAAGGAGGTGAAGAGGTTGAGAGCGACGTCGAAGCCCTTCTCCGGCGTGTATGTCCGCGCGTCCTCCCGGTGGTAGGTCACCTCGGCGCCGGTCTCCGCGGCTCGTGCGCGCGCCCGGTCGATCATGGCCGGGCTCAGGTCGACTCCGGTCACGTCGTAGCCCCGCCGGGCCAGCGGTTCGGCGAAGACGCCGGGGCCGCAGCACATGTCGAGCACTCGCACGCCTTCCGGGAACCGCAGCAACGGGGAGTTGTCGAGCAGTTCCTCGGCCTGTGCGTAGCGTTGCCCGGAGAAGAGGAAGTCGTGGAACTCCGTCCAGAAGTCATCGTCCTGGAACCCGCCGGTTCGTGTCATCGGTCGTCATTGCTCCTTTGCTCATGTCGTACGGAGGGCGCCGCCGCACGCGGGGACGGCGGAGGAGGAGAAGGGGAGGAAGGAGGAGACATTGCCCCGCGGCGAGGAGCCAGAACCATCCGGTGTCACCGAGGCCTTGCCCCAGGCCGTAGAGCTGTCCGCCGAGAACACCGCTCGCGCACGCACCGAGGCCGGCGGCCAGTCGTTGCTGGCCGAAGACCACGGCGTCGGAGCGAGGGCTGCGGCGCAGGGCCTCCAGGTCGTTCTTGAGGAACAGCACGATGTCGCCGAGCGTGATGAGAGCGCCGCCTGCCAGCAGCGCCCAGGTGGTGCCGATGGCGAGCGTCGCAAGCCCGGCGGCGAGCCCGGCGAAGCCGACCGCCAGAGCGAGGGGGTAGGGCATGCGTCGGATCAGGCCGGAGGCCGGCGGCTGCACCACGATGACGAGGACGAAGCAGAGCAGCAGGACCAGACTGTAGAACTGGCTGGAGGTGCGTTCCACCGCGTACACGGCCAGGTAGTGCTGGAAGTGGAAGTAGAGGTAGAAGGCAAGGGCGTTGGCGGCGAAGGGCAGGCCTGCGATCCCCGTGAGAAGTCCGCCTGTTCCGTGGACGGTGGGGCCGGTCTCCCCGGCCGCCTCGGTGGGCAGACGAGCATGGCCGACCGTGACCATGACGAACAGCCCGGTGACGGAGAGGAAGAGCCAGCCGGGGGAGGAGAGGACGAAAGGACCGGCGATCAGCGGGCCGACGGCCATGCCGGCGTTGAGCGCGGCGTTGCCCGCCGACAGGAAAGCCGGGCGGCGTTCCTCGTCCACCCCGTTCACGAGGTAGGCCTTGTTGGCCGGAAGGTAGAGCGCCGCACCGCAGCAGGTGAGAAGGAGGGCGCCCATCGCGAGGGGCGGCCACCGCAGGGCGAGGAGCAGACCGATGAAGCCGGCTGTGCGGATCACCAGTGCCCAGACCATCGTGCGGCGCAGCCCGACGCGTTCGGCCATCGCTCCGCCGACCACCCCTCCCGAGAACTGCACCAGGGAGGCGACCGCGAGGATCACCCCGACCGTCCCCAGTCCCATGTCCAGTCGCTCGTGCAGGAAGACGGACATGAACGGAAGCACCATGAAACTTCCGAGAGGGATGAGGAAGGAGCTGAAGAGGAGGAAGCGCAGTGGTCCGCTCAGCGTGGCGAGTGTCTGTCGCAGGCCTGGTGGCCGGTGCGTCTGTTCGTCAGGCACCTGACACCTCGGGAGCGCCCCGGACGGCGCCGGGCGCTGCCTCGGTGACGACCCGGACGCCGTTCGCCGCCGCGACCGCGTGGTGCGTGGCGAGTTCGGCTGTCTCTCCCTCGGCGTAGACGATGCCCGCGTACCCCCTGCTGTCGTCCAGGTGCTCGATGAGGGTGCCCATCCGCTTCGTCGGGTACCAGGCGGGACGGCCGGGCAGCGTCGGTAGCCTGTCCAGGCCCGCCACCCCGGTGAGGATTCCTGGAGCGGCCGGATAGCCGAGAACGAAGGCCACGGCTGGCCCGCCTGGGAGTTCGGCGTCGATGAGGCCGGGACGCCGGCCCAGAGCCGTCTCCAGCACCGCTTCGTAGACGTTGGTTCCGAGGGCCGTGCACATGCCCTCACCAACGAGCGCTCCGCCGATCCTCGGGTTGATCTCGATCACCTCCGGACCGTCCGAGGTCAACGCGAACTCGGTGTGCGAGAACCGGTCGGTGTACCCCACGGCCCGGAGGACCTGCACTATCCACCGTTCCAGTTCCTCCTGGCGCCGCGACGGGAAGCGCACCGGGAATGACGTGATCTCCTCCCGGAAGTACGGTTCCGCGGACATGACTCGACTGGAGACGCCGAGCAGCCGAGTGTGTCCTTCCCACGTCAGTGTCTCGGCGCTGTAGACCGGCCCGGTGAAGAACGGTTCGGCGAAGAGCTGCCCCATGAGGCTGCGCCCGGTGGCCTCGTGCAGTGCCGTCGTCAACTCGGCCTCGTCCCGTACGAGCCAGACGTTCTGGCTGCCGGTCCCGGCCGTGTCCTTGAGGACCGCCAGCAGGCCGACCTCCTTGAGGACGAGCTGGGCGGCGTCCGGTGCTCCCAGGAAGCCCTCCAGAGCCCGGCCTCGGGACAGCCCGGCTTTCTGGAGGCGGTTGCGGACGGAGGGCTTGTCCCGGGTGAGGCGAAGTACCGAGGGGTCGAGTCCGGGCAGGCGGAAACGTGCGGCGAGTTCCGAGCCGACCAGCATCCAGGTGGCCGTGGAGCTGACCAGACCTCTCAGATCCGGCACGGCCCTCATGACCTCGGCCACCCGGTCCACGTCGAAGGTGTCGGCCTCGACCACGTCGAGCGCCCCCGGAGGGAGTCGGTCGAGTTCGTAGGCGTAGTAGGAGGGGTCCCGCGTCACCAGGACGAGACGCTCGTCCAGCAGATCGGCCGCGCTGACCAGGCGTCCGAGGCCGAAGGTGAGCAGTTCCAGGCAGACGATGCTCATGCCGCCTCCGTCCGGTGCGCAGCACTGGCCTGCGAACGGTTCCAGGCCATGACCGACCAGGGCATGGTCATGGCCGCGGGCGTCGCGACCTCGGCCGGCTTGAGGGAGGCGATGTCGAGTGCCTCGGCGTGCCGGGCGTAGACGCGTTCCACGTACCGGTGGCCGGTGTCCGCGCCGATGACCACGTGGACGCGGTCGGGCCGATGGCGGCTCTCGTGTGTGGCCGCGAGGTAGCTCGCCCCGGTGGACAGCCCGGCGAAGACCGCGTGCTCCTTCAGCAGGGCGACGGCGCCGGACATGGCGTGGGTGAAGTTCATCCAGTGCACGGTGTCGTAGAGGTGATGCCGGACGTTGTCGAACGGGATGGCGGAGCCGATGCCCGCGATGATGGCTTCCGGGTCGTGGTGGTCCTGGCTGCCGAAGGTGACGCTGCCGAAGGGTTGGACGC
Source organism: Streptomyces diastaticus subsp. diastaticus (assembly GCF_011170125.1). Taxonomy (NCBI): domain Bacteria; kingdom Bacillati; phylum Actinomycetota; class Actinomycetes; order Kitasatosporales; family Streptomycetaceae; genus Streptomyces; species Streptomyces diastaticus. The sequence continues at coordinate 2,139,056 of NZ_BLLN01000003.1, forward strand.
CCACCACCCGGACTCGCGAGTCCTGGGTGCGGAGCCGCTCGGCCAGCCCGCCGGTCGACGCGCCCGAGCCGACGCCGCCGACGAGGGTGAGCGGGCGCCCCGGAAGTTCTTCCGCTATGCGGTCGGCGACCTCCTGGTATCCGAGGTAGTGGATGGCGTCGTGGTACTGGCGCATCCAATGGCGGTCGGGGTGGCGGTCCAGGATCTCCTTCACCCGTCGTACGCGCAGTTCCTGGTCGAGCTTGAGATCGCTGGAAGGGCGTACCTGCTCCACCTCCGCGCCGAGTACCTCCAGTTGAGCCAAAGTCGTCGCGTCGACCGTGGTGGAGGCCACGATGCGACACCGCATCCCGTAGCGGTGGCAGGCGAGGGCCAGCGCGTAGGCGTAGATGCCGCTGGAGCTGTCCATCAGGGTCTGTCCGGGCCGGACCACACCCTCGTCCAGCAGGTGACGCACGGCTCCCAGGGCGGAGTAGATCTTCATCGACTCGAATCGGAGCAGTACGAGTCCGTGGTCGAGGCGCACCAGGTCCGGCGCCTTCAGGGCGTCGGCGACATGGGGGTGGATCACCTGAATCCTCCTTGGGCGAAAGAGCACTGATGGCCCAGCGACGCGAAGAACGCCGTCAGGTCCGAGCGGGTGCGGCCGGAGAAGGGGCGGCAGAAGAGGTATCCGACCAGGCAGCCGGTGTGGGCGACGAAGACGCCGTCGGCTCCGAAACGTCCCTGGTGAGCGAGGACCGTTTCGAAGGTCTCTTTGGGCAGTACCTCTTGGGAGAGCGCCGCGCTCTGCGTCGAGGCGCGGGCGACGGCCACGGGGTCGCGAGCGGAGAAGCCGTCGAGCAGACCGGTGAGAGCCTGTCCGTACGCGTCCGGCCTTCGGCGGTAGAACTGCTGCAATGAGCCCTTTCCAACCTGACGATGTGGGCCGGTGGTTGGCGGGTTATGCGAAGCGGTGAAGCTCCTGGTAGACGGGTTCACGACCAAGATCACCCGTGCCGACCAGGAGCTTCGCGTGCTTGTCTACCCATCGGCGATCGACCTGTCCAGTGACCATCTGCGCCACCTCGCCGGACGCCTGGCTGCGCGCCGTCGTGAGATCGGCACCCGGTGGCGGCGCATCACGCCGGGCCGCCAGGCCCTTCTGGTTCTGGCGCATCTGCGCTGCGGTGACACCTACGCCCAGCTTGCCGCCGGGTTCGGCATCGGGGTCGCAACGGTTTACCGCTATGTCCGCGAGGCGATAGAAGTCCTGGCCACGCTCGCTCCCAGCCTGGCCCAGGTCATGCGGACCGCGAGCCGCCTGGCCTTTGTGATCCTCGACGGCACCCTGCTGCCGATCGACCGAATCGCCGCCGACACCCGGTACTACTCCGGCAAACACAAACGTCACGGCATGAACGTCCAGGTTCTCACCGACCCGTTCGGCCGCCTGCTGTGGGCTTCGCCCGCGCTGCCCGGCTCCACCCACGACCTGACTGCGGCCCGCACTCACGGGATCATCGAAGCTCTCGCCGCTGCCGAACTCAAGTGCTGGGCGGACAAGGCATACCAAGGTGCCGGCTGCCCGGTCCGGGTGCCCTTCCGTGGCCGTCGCCTCAAGCGGTGGCAGCGCCGGCACAACAGCACGCACGCCAAGATCCGCTGCCTCGGCGAGCAGGCCATGGCCACCCTGAAGGGCTGGCGACTGCTACGGAAGCTCCGCTGCAGCACGAACCGGATCACCGACGTGGTGAAGGCCGTTCTCGTCCTGCACCACGCGACAGCGTGAGGTGGGAAAACCCTCAATGTCCTCGTGACCGCTTCGGTGTCCACCACGCCCGGCTCAGTGATGTACGCGGTGTGGAAACGCAGTGCGGTGCCCAGGCGCCGCACTATCCGGTGCCGGTTGCTCAGGTGGAGGGCGAACTCGTCGAGGAAGACGCTGTCGGCACGCTCGATCGACGAGAGGACGCGTAGCACCGTGTCCAGGTCGTAGGGGATGCCGAGGTAGGTGTGGAGGCAGCGCAGCGTGGCCACGATGTCAGCGGTCGAACTTGCCATCCCCACACCGACACGGAGCTCGGACTGATGGCTCCAGGTCCCCGACGGCGGCGCCAGGCCGTGGTGGTCCAGGAACAGGCGAGCGGCCTCGGCCGCCTTCGGGCGGAGCCCGGCCCTCTTCTGCGGGGCGGCGCCCGGGGTGAAGCCCACTCGGGCGGTCAGACCGTGTACCGGAAAAGAGACCAGGGCGATGTCGGAGTCGTCGCCGGAAGGCAGGGGGCCTTGGTACAGCTCGCCCAGGGTCCCATGGCACGCTCCCCAGACCGTCGGCGAGCGCGGAGCGTGGTTCTCAAGGACCTCCGGTAAGGAGTTCAGCACCGTCGGCCCCCCTCTGGCCGACGGGCCACGGCGGGGTCTTCGGTCGGGGAGAAGTGGCGGAAAAGGGACACGGGCTCGCTCTCCTTCCGACGCCGTGCACCAGACACGGGCGAGGAGGAGGACAGGTCGCGGCGCGCTCGCCGCGAAGGCGCCGTGACCGTCGACCCGGTCCTCGAGGTCGCAGTGGTCGGACCCGCCAGACAACTTCGGGCGGGTGCGGCCGGCAGGTGACCGGGCTTGCGGGAAGTGCCACGGCGCCTCGGTCTGGCTGGAGGCCAGGTGCGTGGCGTCGGAGTTCGGGGGTTCTCGCACACCGTTGCGGGACAGCCCCGGATTTCCACCGGGTTCCCTCTTACGCCGTACCAGTGCGGTCACTTGGTACGGAGCGATTGCAGCGTCAGCGTAGACGCGGTGCCTCCGATGCGACAGGGGGCGGTTCAGCGGTGTCCTGATGTGAGTGGTGGGGGAGGGAGGAGCGGTACGGAAGTACACACGTGAGACAGCAGTGTTGATCTGTGGCCGGAAAACGACTGCGTCCGACTGGCCTGTCCCGTCACACTGGGCCCCACGACCTCACCGAGCGCTCGGTGACCGACCCTGGAGGCTTCGCCTTGTCGCCAGAAACGGCTTCCCAGGACGAGACGGAGAGAGGCTCCGGTAAGAACCGGGGCCGTGTGGGAGGGCGCGTCACCCTTCGCGGTGATCTTCGCCTCGCCGTGCCGGACGCCGCCGCCGCGGTCGGGGTCACCGCCGCCGTCTTCGTCTTCCTGTACGTCCGGATGGAGTCCGGTACCTCCGCGACAGTCGCGGTCATGCCCTTCATGGACGACGCCCGCACGTACTGGATCTACCTGCTCAGTCAGGCGTTCGGCTGGTCCGCCCTGTTGTGGGCGTGGGGGACGGTGATGATCGGTCTGCTGGTCTCCGGTACCAGGCCTGAAGCGCTGCGCGTCTCGCCGCAGACCCTGGAGCGCTGGCACCGCACGACCAGCCTCACCACGATGGCGCTGATGCTGGCGCACGCCCTCATGTTCGCCGCGGAACTGGTCCGGTACGAGGCGCAGCTCGGCTGGGCCGAACGACTGTGGGCAGCCTTCGCTGACTCCTTCGTCCCCGGCTGGTACGACTCGGGAACAGGCCAGATCGCCATCCCCATCGGGCAGGCCGCTCTCTACCTGGCCGTGCCGCTGGGGCTGCTCTTCTACGTGCGCCACCGCATCGGAGCGAGGACCTGGCGGGTTTTGCACCGCTTCGTGATCGTCGTCTACGTGCTCAGCGTCTGGCACACGCTGCTGTACGGCACCAACGTCTGGTACGGCGAGTGGCCACGCACCGTGCTCTGGCTGCTCCAGATTCCTGTCGCCGTCCTGCTGCTGGCGAGGCTGGTCGGGCCGGCGCGACGGAGTGAACGGCTGGGCAAACCGGAGTCGGTCCGCCGGCTTTCGGGGTGGACCTTGCGAGCCGCGGGCCGCGTCGTCGTGGCAGGTGTAGCGGTGGCTCTGCTCGTCGTGGCGCTCTCGGGACGGGACGGGGGGCGCGAGCGGCCAGTGGAGCCGCCCTCCACCAGTCCGCATCCGCACCACAGCTGACGGTCCCGGAGGTGGACGACGACCGCCGTCGTGCCGGCGGTCGTACGGTTCAGTCCCTGCTCCGGTTCCCAGGTGTGCGGCTCGCGACAACCTTGAGGACAAAGCGGCATATGACGGGTTCGCATCGATGCGGAACGAGCCCTTCCCCGTCACCATGGCGGACTGTGAGCCACACCGAGAGCCTCGTGCGTGCCGTGCGGGCCCTCCTTTTCGCGCTGGTGTGCGTGAGCCTCGCGGGGAGCGGCCACGCGCTCTCCTCCGCGCATGCGGTCTCCCCGGAGGTGCTGGTCGCGGCGTTCTGGTCGATCGTCGTGGCCGCGTGGTTCGCCGCCGGACGGGCCCGCGGACCCCTCGCCATCTGCGCGGGGACGCTCGGCACCCAACTTCTGCTGCACGCGGCTTTCAGCTGGGCCCACACCGTTCCTGAACCGGGCTCGTCCTCTCACGCGTACCCAGGTGCGCACATGGGAGGGGCCGGGATGCCGGACGCGGCGAACCCCTTCGCCTGAAACACGCTGGCGACCGGTGACACTTCTTCCATGACGGCCGCCCACCTTCTCGCGGCCCTGGGCTGCGCCTGGTGGCTGTCCCACGGAGAGCGGGCGCTGACGCAGCTGGCCCACGTGGCGAGCGCGGAGTTCGTCCGGACCTTCCGCATGCCGCTTCCGGGGCCCTTGGTGGTTGTCCGGCCGCGTAGCTTCCCGGCTCCCCGGTCCGCTCCCGCAGCCGGTCACCTCGTACTCGGGCACGTGGTCACGCGGCGCGGTCCACCGGTCGGCTCCCGCCGCCCCGCAGACGCTTTCGACCGCGTTCCGGAGGCCGACCTCGCACCGACCCCGCCGCGTCTCGTCCATCCCTGACCCAGGGGGGCCGGGCGAACCGGCTCCACCCCGGCACCCGCCACCGCGCGGGCAGCCAGTGTGCTCCCACACCGGCGTGCCGCCCCCCCCCAGGGATACGACATCACTGACACCACCGGCGTCCCGGACGCCCGCCCCGCCCCACCGAAAGCCGTGGCCGAGCACGTAGCGCAGAAACCCCCGGGGACGAGTGCCTGGTCCGCGATGCGGCCCCTGGTACTGCGCCTGCACTTCTTCGCCGGCCTGCTGGTAGCTCCGTTCCTCCTGGTCACAGCCTTGAGCGGAATGCTCTACGCGCTGTCGATCCCAGGTGAGAAGCTCGTCTACCGGCACGAGTTGAGCGTCTCCGCACCCGAGAACGGCACGCGTCTGCCGTTGGAACAGCAGGTGGAGGCAGCGCGGGCAGCGCACCCTGAGCTCGAGGTCACGTCGGTCTGGGCTCCCGCCGAGGCCGAGGACACCACCCGGGTGCTCTTCGCGGACCCGTCGCTGGGGGCTTCCAAGTCCCAGGCGGTCTTCGTCGACCCCTACACCGCGGAGGTCCGCGGGGAACTGGTCCAGTACGGCAGCTCCGGCGCGCTCCCGCTGCGCACCTGGATATCCGAGTTCCACCGCCACCTGCACCTGGGCGAACCCGGGCGGATCTACAGCGAACTGGCCGCGAGCTGGCTCTGGGTGGTCGTCCTCGGAGGCGTCATGCTCTGGATCGGGCGCCGGCGCGGCAGGCCGGGCGCACGCGGTTTCCTCCTGCCGCGCCGAGGAATGGACAAGGGCCGTTCCCGCACCTTGAACCGGCACGCTGTCCTCGGTGTCTGGGCCGCGGTGGGGCTGATCATGATCTCTGCCACGGGGCTGACCTGGTCCACGTACGCCGGTGCCCGGATCGGCGCGGTGCAGGACGGCCTGGGCAGCGCGACGCCTGTGCTCGGTGCCGAGTTCACCCCGGGGGAGGAGGGCGCTGCCCACGACGAGCACGCGGGACACGAAGGTCACGGCGGCCAGCACACGGGCGGATCCGAGGCTAGCGGCCCGGACGTCGGCCTGGACGCCGCCGTGGCGGCCGCGGCGGCCCGTGGGGTGGACGCCGGCGTCGTCGTCACGATGCCCACGGATGGCCAGGGGTACAAGGTCGCTGAGTCCGACAAGCAGGTCCCCGTGCATCTGGATGCCGTCTCCGTGGACCCGCGGAACGGCGAGATCCTGTCCGAGCTGCGTTTCGCCGACTACCCCCTGCCGGCCAAGCTGACCCGGTTCGGCATCGACGCGCACATGGGGTACCTGTTCGGCCTGCCGAATCAGCTCGCCCTGGCGGCGCTGGTGGGAGTGCTGCTGCTCCTCATCGTGTGGGGCTATCGCATGTGGTGGCTCCGGCGTCCGGCAGGGCGCACGGTGGGCAAACCGATGCCCAGGGGCGGGCTCCGCGCTCTGCCTGTCGGTCTGCTCGTCCCGCTGATTGCCGTGGTGGCCTTCGTCGGGTGGTTCCTCCCGCTGCTCGGCATCAGCCTGCTGGTCTTCCTGGCGATCGATGTGCTGCTCGGGCTCCGGGCGCGACGGTCTCCGGAAGGTCGGCCGGTGAGCTGACCGTTACCGGGTGTGGCTGGGTCAGGCCCTGGCCCAGCCACACCCGGTGACCGGGAGGGGCATTGTGGTGCACTCGCGCCGCCCTTTCGTGATCGCCCGAACGAGTGCTGTGACGCCCTTCACCCTGACGCTGGGGAACTCGGACGAGGTGGTGATCGACTTCTGAGTCGTCACGAGCCGTCGACCCCTTCACGGCTCGCGCTGAGAACGTCGAGGAGCACTCCGTGGAACTGACGGCCACCACCGTGACCCGAGCGGGAACTGTCCGGTCCGTACCGCCCCCCGCGCTGGGGGGCTTCCTCCTCCTGCTGGCGGCGCTCTTCGTCGGCGCCTACGTGGTGGGGAACGCGGTGGGGCCCGTAGCGCCCGGCATGCACGCACCCGGGACCACGGGGGACGCGCCGTCCAGTGAGAAGGACGCGCCGATGCACCACGGAAGCGGTCACTGATGACGCCCGAGACGGCGGACACGATGGTGGTCACGGACCTCGTCGTGGACGGGATGACGTGCGCGGCCTGCGTCCGGCGGGTCGAGCGGAAACTGGGCAGGCTGGAGGGCGTCACGGCGGAGGTGAACCTCGCCACGGGCCTGGCTCGGGTCAGCCACCCCGCCGGGGTGACCAGCGGTGAACTGACATCTGTAGTCGAGGCCGCGGGGTACACAGCGCGCCAAGTAGCACCGAAGGCACAGGAACGGCCCGGCGGAAGACCGGGACCGGCCGCGAGTGAGGCCCGGCAAGAACGCGAACGGCTGCTTGTCACCGCGGCTCTGTCGCTGCCTGTCCTTGTCCTGTCGATGGCGCCCTCGCTGCAGTTCGACAACTGGCAGTGGCTGTGCTTCATGCTCACCGCGCCGGTTGCCACCTGGGGTGCCTGGCCCTTCCACCGCCGTGCACTGACCGGCATCCGGCACGCCACCGCCACCATGGACACGCTGGTCTCGCTGGGGGTGCTCGCCTCGTTCTGCTGGTCGTCGTACGCCCTCTTTCTGGGTGGGGCAGGGGCTGCCGGCATGCGGATGCCGTTCAGTCTGGTGCCCTCGGCGTCCGACGGGATGGCGCATGTCTATCTCGAAGCAGCAGTGGGCGTTCCGCTTTTCGTGCTCCTGGGGCGGTACCTGGAGAGCCGGGCACGGCGGGGGACGGGCGCGGCCCTGCGGTCGCTCGCTCGTCTCGCGGCGAAGGAGGTGACGGTACGGCGCGGCGGTGTGGATGAGCTGTTGCCCATCGAACGGCTGATGGTCGGCGAGGTGTTCCTGGTCCGTCCCGGTGAGCGCGCTGCCACGGACGGAGAGGTGGCCGAGGGCAGCTCCGCCGTCGACCTCTCCCTGGTCACCGGGGAGTCGGAACCCGTCGAGGTGGGGCCGGGCAGTCCGGTGGCCGGCGGATCGGTCAACGTGGGCGGTCTTCTCCTGGTGCGTGCCACGGCGGTCGGCAGGGACACCCAGCTCGCCCGGATCACGCAGCTGGTCACGGACGCCCAGGCGGGAAAGGCGCAGGCTCAGCGGCTGGCCGACACCATCGCGGGTGTCTTCGTCCCCGTGGTCATGGCGCTCGCAGCCACGACACTCGGCTTCTGGCTCGGTTCCGGCGCGGACCCCCAGGCGGCGGTCACGGCCGGCGTCGCGGTGCTGGTCGTCGCCTGCCCGTGCGCGCTCGGCCTGGCGACACCGACCGCCCTGATGGCGGCCACCGGTCGTGGGGCGCAACTGGGTGTGCTGGTCAGGGGAGCGCAGGCGCTTGAGGGCCTACAGCACGTCGACACCGTGGTGCTCGACAAGACGGGAACCCTGACCTCGGGGCACGTGTCCGTCGGGCGGGTCACCGTCGTCGCCGGAGAACTGAGGACACCGGACGTCCTGCGCCTGGCGGGCGCCGTCGAGCACGGCTCGGAGCATCCGCTGGGCCGGGCGCTCTCGCTCCACGCTCGCCGTGCCGCCGGGGACGAGGGGCTGCCGCACGTGACGGGTTTCCGGTCCACCGCCGGTCACGGCGTGAGCGGGACGGTCGAAGGACACGAGGTGGAGGTGGTCGCTCCCGACCTTTCGGCGCTGCCGCCGGTGCTCGCGGCGGCCTGCCGACGGGCGGATGAGAGCGCTCGCACAGCGGTACTGGTCCGGGTGGACGGCACACCGACCGCGATCGTCGAGGTCTCCGATCTTGTCCGCCCCGGCAGCTACCGCGCTGTCGACCGACTGCGCAGGCTCGGTGTCCGCCCTGTCCTGGCCACTGGCGACCGGGCCGCTGTCGCGCGGGTGGTCGCGGAAGACCTCGGTATCGCGGAGGTCCACTCGCGCTGCACGCCTGGTGAGAAAGTCGAACTGGTGCGACGGCTACGTGCCGAGGGGCGACGGGTCGCCGTCGTCGGGGACGGAGTCAACGACGCTGCGGCGCTCGCCTGCGCCGACCTGGGCATCGCCGTGGGTACCGGGACCGACGCGGCGATCGGCGCCGCCGACGTCACCCTCGTCCGCAACGACGTCGAGGCTCTCGCCGATGCGGTCCGGCTGGCCCGCCACACGCTGCGTACCATCCGCACCAACCTTGTCTGGGCCTTCGGCTACAACGTCGTGACCATGCCGCTGGCCATGGTCGGACTGCTGAACCCGATGGTCGCGGCGGTAGCGATGTCCCTCAGTTCGGTCCTCGTGGTGGTGAACAGCCTCCGTCTCCGCACCTGGCGCCCTTCGACGCACCCTGTCCCAGGGGTGGGTGCCACGCCGCGGAGGCCACGGAGCATCGCTTGACCCTCCAACCCGCTTTCGGCTCGGGCCGCCGGGCCGCTCCAGGTCCGTCCCCCTTCCCCGTGGAGATCCGCCGCATGAGAAAAACGCCCCCAGGCTCCGCCCGCCTCAGCCGCCTACGAGAAGCGGGCAGAACCGGAGCAACGGTGGCCGCCGCCTCGCTCGTCGCCGTCGGAGGCCTGGCCGCATGGGTCTCGGCCGGTTACGCGGGTACCCCGGCCCACGTCGAGGTGAGGCAGGCCAGAGTCCTGCTGCCGGTGACGCCTGGCGGGAACACCAACGCCTACTTCCACCTGGTGAACACCGGTGGGGCGCCGGACCGGCTCCGCGCCGTCACATCCTCCGCGGCGGCCGTGCCCGAGCTGACCGAGCATCGGATGAACGATGCCAACGGCGCATACCGCGAGTCCGTCAGTACCGTGACCGTTCCCGCCAACGGCGAAGTCAGGATGTCGCCCCACTCGACCGCCGTGAACCTCCGGGCAGACAAGGCGTGGCGCCCCGGGGACAGTGTCACGTTCACGCTCGATCTCGAACGGTCGGGGCGGATCAGCGTGCAAGCCGTTGTCCGGCCCGTCACGCTGGGTTCCGGGGCGTGAGAGCCCGAACGCCGTCCCTCGGCCACGCCGATCGCCTCTGTTCTCCCCGTGGCTGACGGGAACTTCCACACGCACCCGGCCGACTCCTCACATGGAGAGGTTGCCGAACCCCGTGGAGACGTCCCCGTAAGGCTTTCCCGGGCCACGCTGCGGGGGCGCGGGGACGGTCGTTTATCTCCCATGCCAGCATTTTCGTGTCCAGTTGAAAGAAGACCCTTCATGCAGATCGCGATCGTCCTCTACCCCGGTTTCACGGCACTGGACGCCATCGGCCCTTACGAAGTTTTAGGCCGCCTCCCCGAGGCTGATATCGTGTTCGTCGCAGAGAATCCGGGGCTCATCCTCAACGATCTGGGAAGCCTTTCGGTGAAAGTGGTGCACGGTTTCGAGGAGGTGCCGAAGCCGGACATCGTCCTTGTCGGTGGCGGCGCCGGTCAGGCCGGTCAGATGGCCGACGGCGTCCTGCACGCGTGGCTCCGGGCCGTGGACTCGTCTGCCACCTGGATGACCTCCGTCTGCACGGGCTCCCTGATTCTGGCTGCCGCCGGCGTACTCGCCGGCCGCCGGGCCACCACGCACTGGGGCGCGCTGGAGCAGCTCGCCGAGTTCGGGGTGACGCCGTCGAAGGAAAGGGTCGTCATCGACGGGCACTGTGCCACGGGAGCGGGTGTCTCAGCCGGGATCGACATGGCACTGACCTTGGCCGGTCTGATCGCGGGAGACCGCGTGGCGCAGGCCGTGCAGCTTCTGATCGAGTATGCCCCGCAGCCTCCCTATGAGGCGGGAAGCAGTGACGCGGCATCGGACGAGGTGTACGACGCCCTCTACGGTCTCGTCGGCCCGCACTGAACGCCCCTCGCAGGGTCACGGACGAGCTCGTCGAAAATTCGACCTCTGCTTTTCGGTGATGACGGGAACTCAGGAAGAGCTCCTCTCGACTATTGATACGAAGCAGCAATCGAGAGTCCGAATTCACGGTACTGGAGTCGTGCTGCCGTGAGACTTCCTGTGACAGAGCGGAGAAGAATGCGTCATGCAGTCGACGGAGGAGCGGTTCGCCGCCATACGTGAGGAGTTCGGCCCCGATTCCCTTCAGCGAGTGGAGGAGATGATGAACCCGGGGGGCCGGTCCAGGCATGCGATGCAAGCCGGTGCGAAGTGGATTCTGCCGGGGATATCGCAGCAGCCGTGGCACGATCCGAGGAGCAATCCGGAGATCGCGCCGCTCGTCGACGCTCTGGAAGGGGCCCACCCGGCGATCCGGCGGGAGCACGAGCGGACCTGGCGGGCGAAGCCCACGGCATTCTCGCAGTACGAGCACTACCTGACCCGGCAGGAGGATTGGCAATCGCTCCATCTCTACCGTGACGGCGGGCTCGTGGCCGCAGGGGCCGAGATCGCCCCCACCGCCTTCGGCATCATCAGGGACGTGGCGGTCGCACGCAATCTGATCTGCCCGCTGCTGGAAAGCCACTTCTCGACGCTGTTGCCCGGTGCCCGCATCGCATCGCACTGCGACCTCTGGAACTTCAGCATCAATCTGCACTTCGCGGTGGACATCCCTGACGGCTGCGACATCACCGTGGGCGGTGAAACCCGTGTCTGGGAGGAAGGTCGTTGCCTGCTCTTCGACTACTCCTTCGAGCACCACGCGGAGAACCGCGGCGTACGCCCCCGGACCTGTCTCCTGGTTGACCTCTGGCACCCGGAGACCACCGTCCCCGAGCGGCAGGCCCTGACGATCCTGGTCACAGAGGTACGGCAGCTGCTCGCCGGGAAGTGACCCGCGGCCCGATCGCACGGGCTGAGGGCGAGGCCGGAGCGGCGGCTCACGAAAACCACTCGTTCCCGACGCCAGGGGTCTCATCCTGCAACCGCGTCGCCCCCGGCTGCCACCAACAGCCGCCCCGGGCGGCGCCGTGACGGTGTGCGGCCTGCCCGGACGCCCCGCCGGGCGCTTGCGTGCTCGAGGCGCTCACAGAACGAACTTCCCGCTCCGTCCGAAGGGGACGATCATGTCCGTGACCACAGCCGGGCCAGTGGCGGTACACCGCCGTCTCGGCCTTCCCATGGTCGTCCTGGCCATGGCCCAACTGGTCATATCGCTCGACCACAGCATCGTCTACGTGGCGTTGCCGCAGATCGGCGCATCGCTGGGCTTCCTCGACCACGACCTCCAATGGGTGGTCAGCGCCTACGTCGTGGCCGCGGGAGGCTTCCTGCTACTGGGTGGACGGGCGGCGGACCTTCTCGGCCGGCGCCGCATGTTCCTCGTCGCCACCTCGGTCTACGCTCTGGCCTCGCTGGTGGGCGGTTTCGCCCAGTCGCCGGGCGTCCTGCTGTCCGTACGCGCGGCCCAGGGGATAGGCGGCTCATTGCTCTTCCCGGCCACCCTGTCGCTCATCAACACGACGTACCCGGAAGGACCGTTGCGGAACCGGGCGCTCGCGCTCTGGGGCGCCGCAGGAGCGGGCGGTCTGTGCCTGGGCTCGCTCCTCGGCGGTGCACTGGTCCACAGCTACGGCTGGCCCTCGGTCTTCCTCGTCAACGTCCCCGTCGCGCTGGCCCTTGCCGTTCTCGGCTGGTTCCTCTTCGCAGTCGACCCGGTTTCCGACCGCAGGCGCCGCTTCGATGTCGCCGGGTCACTCACCGTCACCGCGGGCCTCACCTCGCTCGTCTTCCTCCTGGTGTACGCCCCCGCCATCGGCTGGACGCGTCCAGCCGCCCTGAGCGCGGGCGCCCTCGCACTCTTCAGCCTGCTCCTCTTCGTCGTCATCGAGGCCAGGACTTCGGATCCCTTGATGCCGGTCCGCCTCCTCCGGCACCGGGGCCTGGCTGCGGCCGCCGCCCTGGCGGCGCTCTTCAGCGCTACGTTCAGCTCACTGCCGTACTTCCTGACGCTGTACTTCCAGACCGTGCGCGGCTACGACGCTCTCGCCACCGGTCTCTGCTTCCTTGTCCCGGCACTCGTCGTCGCGGCGGGAACGCAGGCCGGAGCCCCGGCCGTCTCCCGTTTCGGCGTGCGGCGGCTGCTTGCCGGCGGCCTGGGCGCCGGTGCCGTCGGCACGCTCGCCCTGGTCCCCGCCGTCTCGGCGCAGGGGCCGTACGCGGCCCTGTTGCCCGGCATCGTCCTGATGAGCCTGGGGCAGGGGGCGTTCTGGACGGCTCTGTGGATAGCCGCGGCCCGTGGAATCTCCCCGGGGGACCAGGGCATGGCTTCCGGCATCGCTTCCACCTCTCTGCAGATGGGCGGAGCCGTCGGACTCGCGGTGCTGGTGGCGGCAGCGTCGGGCATCGGAGCGGAGTCGTCGATCCCGGCGCTGGTCGACGGCATGAAGGTGGCTCTGCTTCTCACCTCCGGGGCGTTGGCCCTCGGCATGCTCCTCATCGTCGTGCCACGAAGCCGTGCTCGTGCGGCCGCGTGACCGGACACCACCGCCCAAGACACCGTCCGCCAGGAGAACCATGCTCGAAACATCCCCGCGAGGGTCCGCTCGTGCCGCAGTCCTCTGCGGCGTTGGCGGCCAGCTTCCCCGGCTCAAGGTCGGAAACGACGAGCTGGCGGAACGGCTCGACACCGACGACGCCTGGATACGCACCCGAACCGGTATCCGCTCCAGGCATTTCGCCGCGCCGGACGAGGCCACCTCCGACCTGGCTGTCGCGGCGGGGCGCAGAGCACTTGCCAACTCCGGGTCGGCCGCCGTCGGGACCGTGATCGTGGCCACGACAACACCGGACCGTACCTGCCCGTCCACCGCACCGCTGGTGGCCGCACGGCTCGGTCTCACCGGAGTCGCGGCGTTCGATGTGGGCGCTGTGTGCTCCGGGTTCGTCTATGCCCTGGCCGCGGGGACAGGGCTGATCACCTCAGGAGTGACGGACCGCGTCCTGGTCGTCGGCGCCGACGTGTACTCCAGGATCGTGGATCCCGGGGACCGGCAGAACGCCGTGGTGTTCGGGGACGGCGCGGGCGCTGTCGTCCTGCGTGCCGGTCACGCCACGGAGCCAGGTGCTCTGGGTCCCTTCGACCTCGGTAGCGACGGAGCCCATGAGGACATGATCACCGTCCAGGCTGGAGGGTCCCGCCTGCCATTCGACCCTGCCCGGACCTCGCATGCCGAAAGGCACTTCTCCATGCGTGGCAAAGAGGTGTACCGCCACGCGGTGAGCAGGATGGCCGGCTCTGCCCAGGCCGTGCTGGAACAGGCCGGGATCAGCGTCGGGGAGATCGATCTCTTCGTTCCCCACCAGGCCAACCTGCGCATCTTGCGCACCGTGGCCACCGACCTCGGCCTCTCCTTCGAGCGGTGTGCCACCCACGTTCAGGAGGCGGGGAACACCGGCGCGGCTTCGATCCCGCTCGCTCTCGCGCGAAGCCACGTCGACAGCGCGTTGACCGTGGGGGACCGCATCCTGCTCACCGGCTTCGGCGGGGGCCTCACCTGGGGATCCGTCCTGCTGACCTGGCCCAGCCTGCCGCCGGCCGTCGAACCGTCCCGTCCCGAAGAGGGAGTCGCCTCATGACCGAGACCTACACGCAGCTGGTGTCCATCGTCGCGGGTCTGCACGATGCGCCAGCTGATCACTTCCGCCCGGAGACGACTTACGCAGAGCTCGATGTGGACTCGCTGACGATGGTCGAGATCAGCATCCACATCGAGCGGCGCCTCGGGGTCACCGTCGAAGACAGCGAGCTCGCGCCTGGCCTCACGCTGGGCGCGACCGCGGAGCTGATCGAGGCCCGTCTGACCGCCTGACCGAACCCGGCCTCGCCGCCAACATGACAAGGAGCACCACCATGCGCATCACCCATCACACCGGAACCTCCATCGGAGCCTCTGTCGAGGACTTCGACCACACCTCTGCGTCGGATGAAGACGTCGTGGCCCTGAAGGAAACCGTCTACCGCCGCAAGATCGCCGTTCTCAAGGGCCAGGATCTCTCTCCGCAGGCGTTCCTGGAACTGGGCAGGCGGCTTGGCCGCCCGGAGACGTACTACGAGCCGATGTACCACCACCCGCAGGTACCCGAGGTGTTCGTCTCCTCGAACGTCCCCGAGGGCGGCAAGCAGATCGGCGTCCCGAAGACAGGCAAGTTCTGGCACGCCGACTACCAGTTCATGCCGGACCCGTTCAGCATCACCCTGATCTACCCGCAGGTCATACCGGCCAAGAACCGTGGCACGTACTTCATCGACATGGGCACGGCCTACGAGCGGCTTCCCGAGGATTTCAAGGGCGAGGTCGAGGGGACGCGCTGCCTGCACTCCGTACGCAAGTACTTCAAGGTCCGCCCGCATGACGTCTACCGCCCTCTGTCGGAGATCATCCAGGAGGTGGAGGAGAAGACTCCCGCCGTTCGCCAGCCCACCGTCTTCACCCACCCCATGACCGATGAGAAGGTGCTCTACCTCAGCGAGGGCTTCACCGTCGGTATCGAGGACGAGTGGGGCGAGCCGCTCGGCGAATCCCTGCTCCAGCGGCTTTTCGAGGCGACCGGGCAGCTCGACCGCGACTTCGGGCACGAGAACATTCATCTCCAGACCTTCGAACGTGGCGACCTCCTGGTGTGGGACAACCGCAGCCTCATCCACTGCGCCCGCCACACCACCACGCCCGAGCCGACCGTCTCCTTCCGCGTCACCGTCCACGACGAGCGCAAGCTGCACGCCGGCCTGGAGACGGCATGACCGTCACCGGTGCCGCCGTGCTCCGCACCTACGCCACGGACAAGGCCCTGCTGTCCCGGGTGCTCGTCCCGTACAAGAAGCACTGCCGCTACCTCCTCACGGCCGAGGTCTCCGCCCTGCCCGACGGGCTGGCGCGGGTCGAGGGCGCGTTCGCGATCTCCGAGTCCTGCTACATCGAGGACACGGGCCATCTGAACGCCGTGGAGGTGAACATCGCCTACAACCAGATGATGTATTACCTCGTGGCGAAGTCCGTGCAAGAGGGGCTGCTGGCTGGTCTTCAGAGCTGGACGCTGGAGGACTTCTGGGCGCACCAGCTGCCCGACATCCTCATCGCCCGCTTCACCTCACGTTTTCAGCGTCCCGTCAATCCCCGCGACTTCCATGGAGAGATGGAACTTCGCTCGATGGACCGGCGCTCGCCAGGCGGCAAGCCGCTCCTCATGGCCACCACCACCTACCGCTACGGCGACGTACAGGGCGGCCGATGCGACGGCGACGCCACTCTCGCCTTCGTCAACTTCACCTGAAACTCGGCCCGCTCACACGGGCCGGTACCGGACGGACACCCTCCATGGAACTCCCCCAGAAGCCACGACAAAGCGCGCGGCTGCACCACGGGCTCACCACACTCGTCGACACCGCCCACTTCCACGCCGAACACCAGCCAGACACACCAGCGGTCGTCTGCGGCGCCGCCACCCTCACCTACGCGGATCTGCACCGCGAGAGCAGCCGCACCGCGCGGGCACTGCGCTCGGCCGGCCTCAGCCCCGGGGACCGGGTCGCCTACCTCGGCAAGGAGTCCGAGCGGTACTACGAGATTCTCTTCGCCTGCGCCAAGACCGGCACCGTACTCGTGCCCGTCAACTGGCGGCTGACCTCACCCGAGGTCAGCCACATCCTCCAGGACTCTGACACCCGGCTCCTCTTCGTCGAGGAAGAGTTCCGGCCCGTCGTGGACGGCATGCCCTCCGCAGCCCCCGACCACGTCGTGGCTCTGGACGAGGCCGAGGGCTACGCCACCTGGAAGGCCGCCGGCACCGGCGGGGGCGAGGCGTACGAGGCAACCCGTGACACCCCGGTGGCCCAGCTGTACACCAGTGGCACCACGGGGCTGCCCAAGGGCGTCGTTCTGGCCCACCGCAGCTTCTTCGCCATCGCGGACGCCATGGCGGAGGCGGATGTCGACTGGATCGACTGGCAGGCCGGGGACGTGGCGCTGATCGGGATCCCGGGCTTCCACATCGGTGGTCTGTGGTGGGCGACGCAAAACTTCAACGCTGGAACAACCGTCGTGGCGATGCCCGCCTTCGACGCGACCGAAGCCGTTGAGCTGATCCGCCGACTGGGCGTCACCACCGCCTGTGTGGTCCCGGCCATGCTCCGGATGATGCTGACCCGGCCCGGCGTCGGGCCCGCCGACTTCGTCACCCTTCGCAAGATCGTCTATGGCGGGTCGCCGATCTCCGAGACCCTGCTCGAACAGAGCCTCGCGGTGTTCCGCTGCGAGTTCGCTCAGATATACGGGCTCACGGAGACCGGTAACACAGCCGTCTGCCTGCCGCCCGCAGCCCACGAACCCGGCTCGTCGCTCATGCAGGCTGCGGGCCGTCCCTACCCGGGCGTGCAAGTCAAGGTGGTCGGCGACCACGGCGTCGTACTGCCGCTCGGAGCCGTCGGTGAGGTCTGCCTGGGCACGCCGGCGCACATGGTGGAGTACTGGAATCTCCCCGACAAGACGGCCGAGACGCTCGTCGACGGCTGGATTCGTACCGGGGACGCCGGCTTCGTCGACGAGGCCGGCTATGTCTACATACGCGACCGGATCAAGGATGCCATTCTCGTGGCGGGGGAGAACGTGTACCCGGCCGAGATCGAGAACGTCCTGGAGCGCCATCCCGGTGTCGCCGAGGCCGTGGTGGTGGGCGCGCCGGACGACCGGTGGGGCGAGTACGTCCATGCCTTCGTGGTCCCCGAAGACCTAGCCGGCGAGCCTTTGCGGGCCCGGGATCTGCACACCTTTCTGACGCCCCGGCTGGCTGCGTTCAAGCTGCCCGCCAAGTACGAGTTCATCGATCACGTGCCCCGTAACCCCAGCGGGAAGATCCTCCGCCGCGAATTGCGGAACCGGTTCTGGGACGGCTCCGACCGCAAGGTCAACTGACCGCTGCTCACCGGGACATCACGACTTCAGCCGGAGAAAGGACCATCGTGCCCTCCGCCCTCACCCTTCAGCAGTTCCGCGCCGATCTCGCCGAGCTGCTCCACCAGGAGCCCGAGGAGGTCAACCTCGAGGACAACCCCGTCAGCGCGGGACTCGACTCCCTGCGACTCGTCACGCTCGTCGAGCGCTGGGAGCAGTACGGCATCGCCGTTTCCTTCATCGACCTGGCCGAACTGCCGTCCTTCCGGCACTGGTGGCAGCTGCTGGCGGAACGGCATGCAGAAGGACGGGAGGCAGGACGACGTGGCGACGCCTGAACATGCTTCCCGCCGGCATCCGCTGCTCGGCGCCCAGGAGGGCATATGGACCGGGCACCAGCTCGATACCTCCAGCCCCGCGTACAACACGGCCGAGTACGTGGTGATCGAGGGCCCTGTGGACGCGGATCACTTCGAGACCGCCCTTCGCCGGGCTGTTGAGGAGACCGAGGCCCTGCACTGCGTCTTCGTGGCGGACGACGCGGGGCAGCCCTGGCAGGTCGACACCGCCGTCCCCGAGTGGCGTCTTCACGCCGTCGACGTCTCCGAGGAGCCCGACCCCCACGCGGCGGCCCTTGGCTGGATTCATGACGACATCGCCCGGCCCGTCGACCTCTCCCACGGTCCGCTGTTCGGTCACGCGCTGTTCCGTCTGGCCGCCGACCGCCACCTCTGGTACCACCGGGTTCACCATATCGCGGTGGACGGCTTCGGTCTCTCCCTGTTCGCCCGCAGGGTGGCCGACCTGTACACCGCTCTCGTGGCCCGGACGGAGCCGGGCCCGAGCGGATTCGGCACACTCGCCTCCGTACGAGAGGAGGAAGCCGCCTACCGTTCGTCCGAGCAGTTCGCTCGCGACCGGGAGCACTGGCTACGCCGGTACGCCGACAGACCGGGCGTCGCGACCCCCGCGGGCCGCTCCGCGCTCCCGGCCCCCTCCTTCCTCCGGGACACGGCCGACCTCGGCGCGGCGACCACGGCAGCGCTGCGGGCAACTGCCGGGGCGCTGAAGACTTCCTGGTCGGAGATCCTGCTGGCCGTCACTGCCGCCCACCTCCACCGTGCCACTCGGGCAGCCGAGATCGTGCTCAGCGTCCCCGCGATGGGCCGTTTCGGCTCAGCCTCTCTGCGAGTACCCGCCATGGTCCGCAACGTCCTGCCGCTGCGGGTCCCGGTCGGCCCGCACGACACCTTGCGTACTCTGACCACCGCTGTCTCCCGGGAAGTACGCGCCGCCCTGCCGCACCAGCGCTACCGCTACGAACAGATCCGCCGCGACCTACGGCTCGTGGGCGGAGGGCGACGCCTTTCCGGCCCCGGCGTCAACATCATGCCCTTCGCCTACGCCCTGCGCTTCGCCGGACTCCGCAGCACCGTCCACAACGTGTCGGCCGGCCCCGTCGACGACCTCGCCTTCAACGTGTACGACCGTTCCGAAGGCACCTCGCTGAGCTTCGCGGTGGACGCCAATCCCGACCTCTACACCCTCGACGAGGTCACGGGCCACCGCCGTGCGCTCTTCGAGCTGCTGACGGCAGCCGTCGCCGAGCCGGACCAGCCCCTCTCCTCACTCGCCCCCGCCCCGCCGTCACACGAGCCCGTCCCCACCGTCCGCGTTCTGGAAGGCGCCCCGCTTCCTGCGTCGCCGCGGCCCGTGCTCTCGCGCATCGCCGATCACGCGGCCCGCCGAGGCAGCGGGGTCGCCGTGGAGCAGGGCGAACGGAGTATCACCTATGCCGACCTCCTGGACCAGGCCCGTGGCGTGACCAGGCGGCTCGCCGGACGTGGAGTGGACCGTGGTGACCTGGTGGCCGTCTTCCTCCCCCGAGGCATCGAGGCCGTCACGGTCATGCTCGGCGTCATGGCCGCCGGAGCGGTGTACTGTCCCCTCGATCCGGACGGCCCGGCGGACCGGACCGCCGCTCTGCTCTCGGCCTGCGCGCCGGCCCTCATCGTCACCGAACAACGCCACGCCCACCTCTTCCAGGATCGCGAGATCCTGCTGCTCGGCGCCTTGACGGGTACCGAGCCCCCACACCCCCCGATGCCCGCCCCGGGGGCCGACGAACCCGCCTACGTCCTCCACACCTCGGGCTCGACGGGGCAGCCCAAGGGCGTCGAGGTCGGGCACGGGGCGTTGGCTCACTTCGTCGCCGGGGCGGGGCTGCGCTACGGGCCGCGACGCACCGACCGCGTCCTCCAGTTCGCACCCCCGCACTTCGACACCAGCATCGAGGAGATCTTCCTGACTCTGTGCTCCGGTGCCACCTTGGTCATCCGCGAGCCCGACATGACCGACTCCGTGCCCCACTTCCTCTCTGTGTGCGAGCGCCTGTCCGTCACTGTCCTCGACCTGCCGACCGCGTACTGGCACGAACTGGCCTACGCGCTGTCCACCGGGGCGGGCACACTGCCGGTCGCGGTGCACACGGTGATCATCGGCGGTGAGACAGCCCTGCCGGAACGAGCCGCCCGCTGGCGGGAATCCGTCGGCACGGACGTCCGCCTGGTGAACACCTACGGGCCGACGGAGGGAACGGTGGTCGCCACCGCCGCCGACCTCGGTGACTCCTGTCTCGCCCCGGGCGACGCGCCGATCGGCGTCCCCCTCCCTGGCAGCCGGGTCGCTGTTGTCGACGGCGAGCTGTACCTCTGCGGGCCCGCGCTCGCCCACGGCTACCGCAACCGGCCTGTGGAGACGGCTGAGCGGTTCGTCCGCCTGGAGCACCTGCCTGGCTCGCCACGCGCCTATCGCACCGGCGACCTTGTGGAACTTGGGGAGGACGGACTCCTTCGCCACCTCGGGCGCGTGGACGACGAGTGCAAGATCAGTGGGCACCGTGTCCAGCCGTCTGAGGTCGAGAGCGCCTTGCTCTCCCATCCCCGCATCAGCGACGCGGCCGTAGTAGGTCAGGTGCTGCCCGACGGCACCCGAAGGCTCACCGCCCACCTGGTCGCCGACGATCCGGAACCCACGTTGTCGTCGGTACGTGCGCATCTCCGGACCCGGCTGTCGGCTCCGATGATTCCCACGTCTTTCACCTTCCGGTCCCGCCTGCCGCGCACCTCTTCCGGCAAGACGGACCGTGCTGCCTTGCTGGCCGGTCTTCCTCTTCAGCAGTGCAGTTCGGCAGGGCCCGACGAGGAGCGGACACTGACCGAGGTCGTGACCGACGTCTGGCGGCAGGTTCTTACGTCCGGCGAACTGACCGAGCAGGACGATGTCTTCGAACGGGGAGCCCAGTCCCTACAGGCGATTCAGGCGGCCAACCGGCTGGCGGCGAAGCTGGGCCGAGAGGTGAAGCTGGCCTGGCTCTTCCAGCACGCCACGCCCGCCGCTCTCGCCATGTTCCTCGGCTCGGGGGCCGCCTCGGCCACGCACACCCCGGGCGGCTCCGTACTCCCGCATTCCCTGATAGCCGACGCGGTGTTGGACCCGGCGGTCCGCGCAGGTGCGAGGAAGGCCCCGTGGCCGCCACGACGAATCCTGCTCACCGGAGCCACGGGCTTCGTCGGAAGCCATCTTCTCGCCCAGCTCCTGCGCGCCACGGACGCCGAAGTGGTGTGCGCCGTACGGGCCACGAGCCCGGAATCAGCCTTGGAACGTGTGCGCTCCGCGCTTTCGGCGGCAGACCTGCCCCTGTCGCCGGACCAGCACCGCCGCGTGACCGCCCTCCCGGCCGACCTCGCCCGGCCCCGTCTCGGACTGAGCGAGCAGCGATGGAACGCGCTCGGCTCCGCCGTCGACGCCATCCTCCACAATGGTGCGGCGGTCAGCGTCGTCCGCGACTACACCGCCCTGCGCCCTGCCAACACCGACTCCACCCACGACCTGCTGCGGCTGGCAGCCCCGCGCCGCGTCCCGCTGCACTACGTCTCCACTCTCTCGGTCGGCCCCAACGCCGTCAGCGCTGAGTTCAAGGAGGGCTTCCTCCCTGCCCATGAAGGGCTGCGCTACGGCTACCAGCAGACCAAGTGGGCTTCCGAGCGCCTTCTCGAGCAAGCCGCCGAGCGCGGTCTGCCCGTCACCGTCCACCGACTCGGCCGCGTCATCGGGCCCATCGGAACCGGCAGGGTCAACCGTCAGGACTTCCTGTGGACCGTCCTGCGTGCCGGAGTGCCTGTAGGTCTCCTGCCGGACCTCTTCACGGAGGAGGCATGGACCCCGGCCGACCGGGTCGCGGCCGAGATCGTGGCGACCGGACCCGGCGCCCACCAGCACGGCGCGGTGGTCCACCACCACGCGGGGAGCCCGGTGCGCCAGGCGGATCTGCACAGGTGGCTGCGCGAGTACGGCTACGCGATCGAAGCCCTGCCTCTAGACATCTGGCGGGAGAGGATCCCCCGGGACACCGAGGACGCCGTGGCGGTCCTGACGTTCTTCGACTCCCTGCCCGAGCCCCGCGCCGGAGCGGACGAGGGCCTTGGCCACACCACCGTTCAGGCGGATCAGGTGCGCGCGGCCTTGGAGGCGGTTGACTCCCCCCTCCGGCCGGCTCACCCGGAGATCGACAGGGCGGCCTTCTTCCGGCAGCTGGATCACTGCGTGGCTCAGGGCGACCTGCCGGCCCCGGCCCAGCACGGACCACAAGAGCCGGGAACTGGTTCCGAGCCCCGCCCGACTCTTGCTACGAACCCCGGCGACGAGCCGGCACCGAACTAGGAGCACACATGTCCACCAAGCGGATCGCCCTCCTCGGAGCGACAGCCGTCATCGGCCTTGTGACCACGGGCTGCGGAGGCTCGTCGGAGGGGACGACCGGAGCGGCCGGCAAGCCCGCCGCCTCGTCGTCGGCCGAGGGGTACCCGGTGACACTGGAGAACTGCGGGATGAAGCAGACGTACACCAAGGCCCCCAGCCGTGTCGTGGTGATGAACGGCGCCTCGGTCGCCGAGGTTTCCACGCTGCTCGCCCTCGGGCTGAAGGACCGCATCGTCGTCAACCAGCAGACCTACGGCATGTCCGAGGTCCCGGGCCGGGCGGACGAGATCAAGGCCCTGCCGAAGGGTGACATCAAGCTCAACGACGCTTTCGACATTCCCCGCGAGGCGATGCTCGCACAGCGCCCCGACCTCGTCCTGTCCACCACCGCCTACGGCTTCGACGGCAAGAACGGCTTCGCCACCCGGGACCAGCTCAAGCAGGTCGGCGCCAACAGCTACATCTCGCCACAGGGCTGTGACCAGGACACCTCCAAGATGACCATGGAGGACAGCAGGAGGCTACTGCGGGACATGGGCAAGGTCTTCGGCGTCAGCGAACGCGCCGAGAAGCTCATCGCCGAGTCCGACCAGCGAATCGCGGAGGTGGCAAAGAAGGTCAAGGGCGAGGAGAAACCCAAGGTCATGGTGATCTTCTCCAACATGAGCATGGGCGGCAACGACTTCAGCTCCGTCGTCGCCAAGGGCATCTACAACGACATCCTCGCCAGCGCGGGAGGCACCAACGCCTTCGAGAACGCCTCCAAGGGTTCCTTCGCCGACCTCAGCAAGGAGAAGGTCGCCGCCGCCGACGTGGACGCCCTCGTCGTCATCAGCTACAACGACCCCGACCCCACGGCCTACGCCAAGAAGCTGCTCAAGGAGTTCCCCCAGTGGACGGCCGCGAAGAACGACGCGTACGTGGTGCTGTCCGACTCGATCTACCTCGGCCCCAGCAACGACGTGGCCGTGGAGAAGATCGCCGAGAGGCTCCACCCCGACGCGCTCTGACCGGGCTCCGGCTCCCCCTGGGCGTCGCGGTTCTGCTCGCGGCCCTCGCGGGTGCCATGATCACGGCGATCAGTATCGGCGCGGTGACCGTACCGGTCGCCGACGTCTGGAACGTTGTGGCCCATCACCTCACCTGGCAGGGAGCCACTGACGATCCGGCACTGGACCAGATCGTGTGGAACTTCCGTACACCCCGCGTCCTACTCGCCGCCCTCGCCGGTGCCGGGCTGGCGGTCGCCGGCGCCGTCCTCCAGACCCTCGTCGCCAACCCTCTGGCCGACCCGACGGTGCTCGGCTTCTCCTACGGGGCCTCCTTCGGCGCGGTCCTGGTCATCACCCTGGGCGGGATCGGCATCGGCGGCGTGGGAGTGGCGGGAGCTGCCTTCATGGGCGCTCTCGCCACCGGGGCGGTGGTCTTCGCCCTGGGCCGCCGCCGGGGGCGCCTGGCCCCTACCCGCCTCGTGCTCGCCGGTGTCGCGGTGGGCTACGTGCTGCTCTCGGCCACCAGCTTCGTCCAACTCTGGGCCACCCCTACCGAGCTGCGCACGGTGATGTTCTGGATGCTCGGCAGCGTCGCCGGAGCCCAATGGGACCAACTGCCCGTCGTCGCGGCCATCGTCCTGACCTGTACCGCCCTGCTCGGCCTCTTCGGAGGGCGTCTCAACGCCCTCCTCGCCGGTGACGAGTCAGCCACCGCACTGGGCGTGGACGTCGACCGCCTGCGTGCCGTCCTGCTGGTCATCACCGCCCTGCTCACCGGCTCCGTCATCGCGGTGGCCGGCGGTATCGGCTTCGTCGGGCTGATGATCCCTCACCTTGTACGCCTCACCCTCGGTGCCGACCACCGGCGTCTGCTCCCGCTCACAGCCCTTCTGGGGGCCGTCTACCTCGTCCTCGTCGACCTTCTCTCCCGTACTCTCATCCGCCCCAACGAACTGCCGCTCGGCATCCTCACCGCACTCCTCGGCGCCCCGTTCTTCATCTGGCTGCTGCGCCGGAACAAGGGCTTGGACACCACATGAAGCTCACTGTCGACCAGGTACACGTCGAACTGGAGGGCACCCCCGTCCTCCAAGGGGTCGACCTGGAAGTCCTGCCCGGGTCCGTGGTGGGGCTCGTCGGCCCCAACGGAAGCGGGAAGTCCACTCTCCTCCGCGCGGTGTACCGGTCGCTGCGGCCCACCCGGGGCGTCGTCAGAGTGGGGGAGGACGATGTCTGGCGACTGGCTCCGCGCACTGCCGCCCGCCGGACCGCCGCCGTGCTCCAAGACGCGGCCGGAGGCAGCGGAGGCCTGTCGGTGAGGGAGATCGTGGAGCTGGGACGCACACCGCACCACGGGCTGATCAGCCGCGAGAGTACGTCAGACCGGCAGGCGGTCTCGGACGCCATCGACCGCTGCGGAATCAGCCCCTTCGCGACGAGAGAGTACGCCTCCCTCTCCGGAGGGGAACGCCAACGCGTGCTGCTGGCCCGCGCGCTGGCTCAGCAGCCGCGCCTGCTGGTCCTCGACGAGCTGACCAACCACCTCGACATCCGGGCTCGTTTCGAACTCCTCGACCTCATCCGAGCCACGGGGGTGAGCACCCTCGCCGTTCTCCACGATCTCGACCTCGCCGCACGGCTCTGCGATCTGATCGTCGTCCTCGACCACGGACGGGCAGTGGCGGCAGGGCCGGTCCTCGACGTCCTCACTCCCGAGGTGATGCGTGAGGTGTTCGGCGTCGAGGCGTCCACGGCACGGCACGACGACGGCGTGGTGCGGATCGCCTACGCGGCCAGCCCCCTTGCCGGGTCCGTGGCAGGCGCGGCCTGCCGCGGGCCGGCCCGACGGGTGACGGACAGCGGCACGGTCGATTCGGCGGGACGCTGATACTTCCCGGACAGCGGATTACGGGAAACACTGAGCCTTTTCCAACCTGACTGTGGCCGTGAGGTGCTGGAGGTTGCCAGCTGTACAGAACGACGAAGCTCCTGGTAGACGGGTTCTCGACCAAGATCACCCGTGTCCGCCAGGAGCTTCGCTTGCTTGTCTACCCTTCGTCGATCGATCTGTCCAGCGGCACCCTGAGCTACCTGAGCACGCGGCTCCGTGGCCGGCGGCGAGAGATCGGGACCCGGTGGCGACGGCTGCCTGTAGGCCGTCAGGCCCTGCTGGCCCTCGCCCACCTGCGGTGCGGGGACACCTACGCGCGGCTTGCCGCCGGATTCGGCATCGGCGTCGCGACCGTGTACCGGTATATACGTGAGGTGATCGACCTCCTGGCCGCCGTCGCGCCGACCCTGACCGAGGCGATGAAGACCGTACGGGCGAAAGCCTTCGTGATCCTGGACGGCACCCTGCTGCCGATCGACCGGATCGCTGCCGACACCCCGTACTAGTCTGGGAAACACAAACGCCACGGCATGAACATCCAGGTCCTCACCGACCCGTTCGGCCGACTGCTGTGGGCCTCGCCGGCATTGCCCGGCTCGACCCATGACCTGACAGCCGCCCGGCGCCACGGCATCATCGACGCGCTCTTCGAGGCCGACGTGAAGTGCTGGGCGCACAAGGCTTACCAGGGCGCCGGGCCTCCGGTCCGGGTGCCGTTCAGGGGCCGTCGGCTCAAACGCTGGAAGCGGCGACACAACAGCACCCACGCCACGATCCGCTGCCTCGGCGAACAGGCCATGGCCACCCTGAAGGGCTGGCGCCTTCTGCGGAAGCTCCGCAGCAGCACCAACCGGATCACCGACATCGTGAAGACCGTCGTCGTCCTTCACCACGCCTCAACCTGAGGTTGGAAAAGGCTCACTGTGCTGGCCGTCGCCGCCCACGCCGACGACGAGACCCTGGGCGCCGGCGGCACGCTCGCCGAGCACGCCGCCGCCGGGGACCGGGTACGGATCCTGGTGCTCAGCGCCAGCTCCACCAGCCGCCCCGGCCACGACCCCGATCAGGACGTCGCCCATCGCAGCGCCTGCGTCCACCGGGCCGCCGCCCTCTACAACGCCCAGGCCGAGATCGCCACCTTCGACGACAACGCCTTCGACACCGTGCCCCGGCTGAAGATCACCCAGGCCATCGAGAACGCCGTCCGGACCTGGCAGCCCGACATCGTCTACACCCACAGCAGCGCCGACCTGTCCCTGGACCACCGCATCACCGCCGAGGCCGTCGCCGCGGCCACCCGGCCCCAGCCCGGCTGCCGGGTCACCACGGTCCTTGCCTGGGAAGTCCGATCCGCCACCGAATGGGACGAACGGCCCTTCCAGCCGACCTGGTTCCAGCCCCTCACTCCCCGCGCGCTGGCCGTCAAGGAGAAGGCCCTGGAGGTGTACGCCACGGAGATGCGGCCCTGGCCGCACACCCGCTCCCCGGAAGCGGTACTGGCCGCAGCCCGGCTACGCGGGGCCCAGATCGGCCACGACGCCGCGGAAGCGTTCGAGGTACTGCGGCACACCGTCCTCACCCCGGCCGGAACCACGCCCGCTCCCGCTCCTCCAGGCCGAGCCTGAGCAACTCGCCGGTCCGCGCCCGCATCGGCGGCAACGCGTCCACCAGGAACCAGCCGACCTCCAGCGACTCGTCGTCCGCGGCCCGGGCCACCTGGCCCCGGCCGTCCGGACGGCACGCAAAGACCAGCTCCAAGTATTGCGCCCGGTGTCCGTTGGTGTGCACCACCGGCGGGGAGACCGTCACCCCGGCGAGGCGCTCGACCACCACCCGGATCCCGGTCTCCTCCGCCACCTCGCGCACCACTCCGGCCGCCGGCTCCTCGCCCGGGTCGAGGATGCCGCTCAGGATCGACCAGTCCCCGGTGTCGGAGCGACGGTGCAGCAGCACCCGCTCCTCGTCGAGGACGACCGCGTTCACCCCCGGCAGCCAGAGCCGGTGGTCAGGGCCCACAAAGGAGCGGAGTTCGGCAACGTACGCAGGAATCATGAAAGCCACCGTGGGACGTGAAGGAACAGGAGAAACGGCATCGTCCCAGCCCACCACCCCCAACCCGGCACCCGGCAGACGCCCGGGCCGTGAAGGACGTGAAGCAGGCACCGGAAGCGTGAAATCCCGTGAAACCTCCCAGAGATACCGCTTGTGACCTACCGTCATGGCGTGGTGACTGATCTCGTCCCCTCGCCCGTGCTCGCCGACGCCCTGGACCGCGCCAAGTGGTCGGCCCGCGAGCTGGTGAAAGCCATCAACCCGCGGCTGAACGCCATGGGCCAGCCTCCGGTAGACCTGACCGCGGGCTACAAGTGGCTGCGCGGACACCGGCCCCGCTCCGCCGCTGTGCGCGACGTCGTCGCGGTCGTCCTGACCGAGGCGACAGGCCTGCGCTACACCTCCGCGCAACTGTGGGGCCTCGACCAACCCACTACAGAGAGCGCCGAGACCGAAGACCTGCTCGGCCCCCTGCCACTCGAACACGTCCTGCGCACCGCGTCCGAGTGGACCAGCGGCGCCGTCGAACCCGCACTCGTCCACTCAGCCGCCGCCGAACACCTCACCGCGGCCGTCTGGGACGCCACCCGCCAAGCCCCCGCCCCTCCCACCCCCGGCCTGGGCGATGGCAACTACGTCGCCCCCGAGTTCGTCGACATGCTCTTCGAGCAGCTCGCCGCACTGCGCCGCCTCGACGACCGCACCGGCGGCGGCCCCCTGAGCCAGCGCCAGGCCCGCATCGCCCTGCACGAGTCCCTGACCCTCATCCACACCGGCCGCTACACCGCGGCCACCGGCAACCGGCTCCTCCGGTACGCCGCCAGCGCCGCCCAACTCGCCGGATGGATGAGCTTCGACGCGGGCCTCGACCCCGCCGGCCACCGCTACCAGCTCCTGGCCATTCGGATCGCGCGTGCCGCCGACGACACCACCACCGTCTCCAGCGCCCTCGGCATGCTCGCCTACCAGCACGCCGCTGGCAGCAACCCGCGCCTGGCCCTGCGCTTCGCCCACGCCGCGGTTGAACACTCCGCCAAGGCCGTCCCACTGGTCCAGGCCCGGGTGTGGGGGCGTCTCGCCACCGCCCAGGCCGCCGCCGGAGACCTGGAGGCCTTCCGTCGGGCGACCGACCGATGCCGGCAGCTGATCGGCCAACGACACAGCGACGACCCGCCCTCCCTCTACTACTTCACCCCCCAGCAGGTCGATGCCGAGTCGGGCCAGGTGCTTGTCGACCTCGCTGGCCACACCCGCGGGCGGCGTTCCCTCCTGCTCCAGGAAGCTGCTCAGCTCCTGAACCCGACCGCCGCCCAGGGAACGGCCACCGGCTACCGCCGCTCCGGCCTGCTGCACGGAATCCACCTCGTCCGCGCCAGCGTCGGGGCCAGGGACACCGAAGCCACCGCCCACTGGATCACCGCCCTGACCACCACCCTCCCGCAGGTCCAGTCCATCCGATGCCGCACCCTCCTCACCGGAGTCCGCACAGCTGCCGGCCGGCAACTGCGCGCCGCCGGACACAGTGATGCGCTGGACGCCCTCCGCACGGCACTATCGACACCATGACCTCGCTGCTCCAGGCCGCCCCCGAGTGGACGCTCACCGCCGTCCCTTACGGCAGCCCAGACGCCCGCGCCCTCGCCCAAGCCCTCCACCAGGAGCAGCTGGCCACCTACGGCACCGCCGACGACCCGGAAGCCACGGAGGACGCGGAGTTCGACGCCCCCCACGGTCTGTTCCTCGTCGCCCGGCTCGGGGACGGGCCGGCACTGGCCTGCGGGGGCTGGCGCACCCTGACCACCTCGGCCGCCGAGATCAAACGGATGTACGTGGCGCCGCCCGCTCGCGGGCAGGGACTCGGGCGCAGGATCCTCGCCGCTCTGGAACAGGACATGCTCGGCCGCGGCCCCACCGAGATCCTGCTGGAAACCGGCATACGCAACGTCGCCGCCCTCGGCCTGTATGCCGCGTGCGGCTACGAGCCGATCCACTCGTACGTCCCTGGCCGCAACCCCGAGATCAACCGGGCACTGAGGAAGGCCATCCGGCAGCAGCCGGCGCCCCACCCCCACACCGGCCTGCTCGTGTAGCACGCGCCTCAGGCCCAGGATCCGGTGCGGGGTGCGGGGTGCGGGGTGCGGGGTGCGGGTGCGAGGGTGATGTGCAACCACGGCACGGCGTGCTCGCGGAAGGAGTGGCCCAGTGGTTCGATGCCGCTCTGGTCAGCGAGGCTGAACCCGGTGACCATGGCCATGTCGGAGTCGTTGGCGATGGACACGAGCTGCGATCCGCAGGCGGGACAGAAGCCGCAGCGAAGGGCGGGGTAGGGGTACCACCAGTTCGGCTCACCGCCGGAGCCAGTCCAGATCAGCGAGTCCTTGGGGAAGCCCACCCACAGCACGGCGGGCCCCCCGGACACTCGAGTTTCTCGCTCACAGGAGCACAAGTGTGGATCGTCCGGAATGCCGCTGACCTGGTAGGAAACGTGGCCGCACGCGCAGTGCCCTGCCCGGACCGGCTCCTGGGGACCGGTGGTGGATGCGGTGTTCGGCGACAGGCTGTTGGCAAGCTCGGGTGGCAGCGGCGAAGTGGGCGCGGGCGGCTTGCCGACAGCAGGCGATGAGCTGGTCATGGGAGTCCTCGCTTCGAGATGGGCCGACCCTCCTGGGGCGGGCAGGGACTGTCAGAGGGCGAACGTCTCGAGGGCCGGTTCGGTGATGGGCTGGCGTACGGCCGGGCCGGTATGCCACCCCCATACCTCCGGCCCCGATGCGGACACCCGGAACTGCTTGGCGGCGGCCGCGTGCGCGCGACGCATCCGGTCGGACTCGTCGCGCTCCGACGGGGCGACGAACGCTGCCTGTCGCAAGGTCCGTTCCACCGTCACACCCTCTCCGCCACGGCGTCGGCCACAGGACGTTCAACGGGACCGGGCAGCACCATGTCACGCCCCGGCCACTGGAACACCATCCGGCAGTTCACCTTGTCCAGGACGTCACCGGCGGGCAGCGCATCGTCGGGCGTGCCGGCCGGGTGGACCGTCAGGACGGGATCGGCGTGCTCGTCGTTGGCCTCGGCGCGGATGTGCCGGTCCCAGGCCAGCACCGTGGCCACCAGCCGCTGGGCGAGCTCGGGCCCCTGCTCGCCGAAGGCGTACGCGAACCACTCCCACTCCTTGTCTTCCCGGCGGCCGCTGTCCTTGGTCTGGACGTGGATCAGGTAAGCCAGCGAGGACCCGCAGAGGATCGCGGGGGCGTTGCGGTCCTTCGCGATGCCGGTCACAGCCTCGGCGGACTCCTGGTGGACGGCCAGCCGACAGAAGCCCGGCGCGGTGGTGGCCGCGAACAGTTGAAGGGAGCCGAAGTAGGAGTTCGTCGCACCCATGGTCACGCCGGTCGCGACCTCGTGCCGCCGCCCGCGCAGCGCCTCCTCCAGGCCCTCCGTGCGAGGGACGGGACCGTCGTCGAAGCGCAGTGCCAGAGCTCCGTCGAGCAAGGGGGCAACCGGGGCGGGGCGGGCCTGCTGCCCCTGGTCGCGGACGAAGCCGCAGTAGGTGAAGCGACGGGCGTGCAGCACCTCGCCGCGCCGCTCGAACGCAATCGCCCTGGTGTAGCCGCCCATCTCCAGCGGCAGGACCAGCCGCCCGCCTTCGGCCAGCTGCTCACGCCAAGTCGGAGCAATGTCCCAGCAGTTGTAGGTGATCATGCTCCCGTCGAAGCCACCTCGGGGTACGAGGTGGGCGGGCGCGCCAAGGGCGGCGTCGGCCTCGCTGGCGGTGACGCGTCCGCTGCCGGCCTCCGTGAGGAAGGCCCGGGTTCGGCTGACGACCCACGGGTCGATGTCGACGCTCTCCACCCGCCCGCCGGGCCCGGCGGCGTGGGCGAGCAGCTCGGCGTTGTAGCCACCGGACCCCGCCTCGAACACGGTCGCCCCAGGCTGAAGGCGCAGACTCTCGATCATGTCGGCTTGGAGCCAGGCTGCGGACACCGAGCTGATGGCCGTCCCGGTCTCGTCGCGGCGGGTGATGACGGCCCGGTCGCCACCGTCGTACGCGTCCGCCAGGTTCACTTCCGGGGCGAACCGATGGCGGGGCACCGTGCGCAGCGCGTCGCGGACGGGCTCGGACGGGGCCCAGCCGCCGTCCATCACCGTCTGGGCCATCACCTGGCGCAGCCGGACGGCTTCACCCGGCTCACCCGGTACGGGCGGCCGATCGGCGGCGAGCGGGTAGGAGACCACAGGCGGCAGGTCCGGGATGACGCCGGGCCACACGCTGTCGATCGCGAGTGCGGCCGGGACGAAGACGTCCCCGACACAGGCGAGAGAGTGCAGGTCGACGAACTCCCAGCGGTCGAACTTGTCCGCCTCCGCAGTGGTCAGGGTCCCCGTCCACGTGGTGATGCGGACGACGGCCGTGAGCCGCGGAATGCCGTGGCTGTCATCGACCAGCATCGTCACCACGTGCGCATCGTCCGGGTCCGCGACCAGGCCCGTCTCCTCGGCGAGTTCGCGCACCGCGGCGGAGGCGAAGTCCTCCGGGCCGGTGGTCTTGCCGCCGGGCAGCTCGAGCATGCCGAGGCGGGAGCGGCCCAGCAGGACCCGGCCGCCGTCGTCGGTGACGACGGCGAGGGCGCCGGTCAGCGCGTGGCCGGTGGTCGGACGCTTCTCGACGGCTCGGGTGTCGCGGTGGCACGGCCCGCGCAGCACCAGGAAGGCCAGTCCGGCCGCGTCCAGCCGCTTCACCGTCGCCCATCCCGCGCCGAGCAGCGTGAGCTCGTCCTCGTCCAGGGCGATGTCGCGCTGCTCTGACGGGGTGTTCTCGACGGTCGGGGTGATGACGACGAGCGCGCCGCCCTCGCACAGCCGCTCGCCCAGCCCGTGAATGATCCGGCCGCGGTCCCTCACGAACGGGTACACCAGCCGCATCGTGATCAGGTCGTACCCCTCCTCGTGCAGCGGGGCCGGGTCGTCGCGTTCGATGTCCAGCTGCAGCCAGCGCACGCCCTCCACGTCGGCGTGCTCCTCGCGGGCCCGGGCGATCGCGCTGTCCGTGAAGTCGACGGCGTCCACGGTGTAGCCCATCCCGGCCAGGTGGGCGGCCAGTTCCCCGGTCCCGCAGCCCACGTCCAGGGCCCGGCCCCCGCCCTCGGGGACCGGGACGTGCTCGGCAAGGAGGTGCTGTTCGCGCTCACCGAGCCGGCGCCATCCCTTCCCCTTGCTGTAGTGCTGCTCCCACTCGTCGCGGGCTGTGTACGTCAACGTGCTGCTCCTCGTGGTGGGCGGGGCGGGGTCAGGGGCGTTGTGCGGTGCGCAGCCGGGCTAGGGTGCGCAGGCCGCGCTCCACCAGCTCGGGATCACCGTGGGCGGTGCCGTAGGAGATGCCGGAGACGGCATCGAGGATGGACAGGACCGTGAGCTGAGCTTCTTCCTCCGGGGTGAAGGGGCGGCCGTAGCCGTCCACCACGGCCTGGAAGAGGTCGGGTCGGCCGTGCCAGGCGTCGGAGAGCCGTACGAAGTCCCGTACGGCCGGGCCGTCTTCCGACCGCTCGAAATCGATCACGTACAGGGCTTCCGCGGACCCGTCCCAGCGCAGATTGCGCAGCTGGAAGTCGCCGTGCGTGGGCACCACGTCCACAGCGGGCAGATGGGCGGCCTTCTCGGCCATGGTGCGGATGAACTCCTCGTCCCCGGATGCGAGATGGGGCCGGGCTCCGTTGAGGTGCCGCTCCAGCTTTCCCAGGGGCAGCATGCCCTGGGCCGGCCGGGCCGGGGCGCTGTGGTGGATGGTCGCCGCGAGCTGCCCGATGCGGTGGAAGATGAGGCGCTGCTCCTCGGGCGGGTATGTGACGCCGTGCAGGGACCGGCCTCCCACCGCGGTGAGCACGACGGCCCGCAGCGTGGGGTCGGCGGCCACCAGTCGGGGTGTGGCCGCTCCGAGGCCGGAGACCCAGCTACGAAGGGCGTCCACTTCACGCTGGTGGAAGCAGTCGTTCTGGTGGATCTTGACGTACCACTCGCCGCCCTCGGCGCCGCGCGCCCGCCATACGCGGCTCTCCTCCCGCGGCCAGGACACGTCCGTCCACGCGGTGATCCGGCCGACCGCCTGCGCGGTGAACGCGCGCACCGCCGGCTCCGGGACCGCGCCGCGCGCGGCGGGTTCAGGGAGAAGGAGCAACCGGTCGACTGACCGGTCGTAGGCGATCGGGTCGCCGGGCTCCTGGAAGTGCACGGCCATCCGCGCGCCGGCCCGGTAGGCATCCAGCCCGGCCCGGCAGTACGCCACCGTCGGCTCTGGCAGGGCGTCGAAGGAGAACCACCCCATGGCGTCGCACACATGGTGCTCCATGACCTCCGGAGTGCCCTCCCACCGCTTCACCTCGAAGAACACCCCGACTCGTGCTCCGCCAGCGGGGGCACGGTGGTGCACGGTGACGGCCGCCCGGACGTCTGCCGGGTCGATGACGACGCCGGACTCCTCCCGGGCCTCGCGCACCAGGGCGGTGACCATGTCCTCCCACGGGCCGTCCAGATGCCCGGACACGAGGTGCCAGCAGCCCGGCGCGTACACGTCACCGGCCCGCCTAGACAGCAGCACCTCGGGCCCGTCCTCGCCGTCGCGCACGGCGATCAGGTGGACGTCGAGCGGCTCGGTGTGCCGCTGGGTGCTGCTCACGCGTCACCGCCGGGGCGGCGCGCGAGCAGCACGGTGAACACCGCGTCCTCCTTCAGGACGCCGCCGCCGGCATGGTCCTGGAGCAGGCGGAGAGCGGCGGCCTCGAACTCGGGGTGGTGGCCGGCGAACAGGAGGGGGCGGGCGAAGCTGGTGGTGCATAGGTAGCCGATCACGTCCTCGGGCGTCCAGGTGCGGGCGACGGGGAAGCTGTGCTCGGTCACTGCGCTGAACGCGGAGTCGGCCAGATCGTCTTCGTAGGGGCGGTCCGGTTCGGCGTATGTGCCGTGGGGGCCCGCGCGCCGGTCTTCGCCGAGGTAGCGCTGGATCAGTGCCCGAAGGGCGGCCGTCCAGTTGGCCTCATGGGTCCAGAGGCTTCCGTCGCCCATGATCGCCACGACAGCGTGCGGCGCGGCCACCTGGTCGGCCAAGGACAGGACCTCCGGGCGGGACATCCAGTGGAAGGACCGCGAGCAGGTGATCAGGGTGGGCGCCCGGCCGGGCACGGCGGGCGCGAAGTCGTGGGCGGCGCCGGTAAACACGTCGACCGTGCACGCTCCGCGGACCGGTTCGACCGCGGCGCGAGCCGCCTCCAGCATCGAGGCGTTCACGTCGACCAGGTATACGTGCGCCAGTCGGCGCAGAACGGGTAGCAGCGCTCGGGGCACCTGGCCGGTGCCGGTCCCCAGGTCCAGGAGGACGGGGGTGGGCACACCGTGCTGGGCGGCGGCCAGGAGGTGAATTACGGCGTCCGGGAGGCCGGGACGGTAGCGGGCGTAGTCGGCGGCCTCGGGTCCGAACAGGGCATCGTCCGAAACTGCCGCAGAGGCCGGCTGGTCGGGGCGGGTCATCGTGCGTCTCCAGTCTCGCCAGGGGAAAGCTGCCAGGTCAGTGCGCCGTTCGGGCTGGTGGCTCGCTGGCTGCCGTCGGCGTCGAACTGGAGCCGGAAGACGTCCGGTTCGCCGGCCGCCCGCCACCGGCCGGTGACATCCTGGATCTCCGCCCAGATGTCCCGCGGCCCCGACGTCGTCACGTCCCACCGGCGGCGGCCGACAGGTCGCACGCGCATCCACGACCCGCACTCAGGCGCGCCGATCGTCAGGTCCTCGGCGCCGAAGTCACGTACCAGGCCCGGATACAGGCGGTCCAGGGCCAGCCACATGCCGCGTGCCGTGTCGGGCGGTGGCGCGATCATGCTGCGCTGCGTCCATCCGTCGGCCGTGGCGATCTCCGCGCGGAAGGCGGCGGACAGGAACAGCCGGTCAAAGCCGGCACCGGCCCGGTGCCCGAACTCGACCGCCCGCAGCTGGGCCTCCACGCTCCCATCCCGCCGCCGTTCGATTACGGCCAGGCCCGGCCACGACGGCGATGACGTCCCGAGCGTCATCAGCGCGCGCCCGGCCGGCGTCAGCTGCTCCACCAGAGCCTGCGGAACGTGGCGGACGGCGAAGGAGACGAAGATCCGGTCGTACGGGGCGGCGTCGGTCCATTCGGCGGTGCCGTCCCCGGTCACCGTGGCCGGCCGGTAGCCGAGGGCGGACAGCCGCTCGCGGGCGGCCGCGGTGACGTGTGGGTCGATGTCGAGGGTGACGACGCCCTTGTCGCCGCACACGAAGCAGGCCGCCGCCGCGGTTACCCCGGCGCCCGTCCCCACATCCAGCATCCGTTGGCCGGGCCGTAGGTCCAGCTGCTGCAGCAGGTCTGCGGTCAGGCTCATCGTGCTCGACATGGCGGTGATCGCGCCCCTGCGGCGCGGTCCGGGAGGTCGGCCGAGGATCGGTTCGCCGTCGTGCTGGATCGAGACGCTGTCCCCGCTGTGCAGCCGCTCCAGCAGCTCCTTCCGGTCGGCCGGACGGGAGAAGTCCAGCAGATCCCACCACGGCGGCGTCTCGTCGGGGGCGCTGCGCCGCACGTACGCCTGGGGCATCAGGATCTGGCGCGGCAGCGCGAGCAGCGCCTCTCGCACCGGTCCTGGGCCGAGCACTCCGCATTCCTCGAGCCGGTCGACCATCGCCGCCCGGGCCGCCACAGCCTCCCCGGTGTCGGCGCTGTGCTGGGCCGGCTGGAGAGGCGCGGCGGGTGCAGTGGGGTCGCTCAGCACGGTGCACTCCAGGGGATCGGGTGAGGGAGCAGCGGGTGGCACCGGCGAGTTCGGCACCTGGTTCACGAGGCATTGCCTCCGAGTGCGCGCTCGTGCCGCGCGTCGTCCGTGCGCGTCGGAGAGGGCACGGCCGGAGGGGACG
Organism: Streptomyces diastaticus subsp. diastaticus; assembly: GCF_011170125.1. Lineage (NCBI taxonomy): Bacteria > Bacillati > Actinomycetota > Actinomycetes > Kitasatosporales > Streptomycetaceae > Streptomyces > Streptomyces diastaticus. The sequence goes on from NZ_BLLN01000003.1 coordinate 2,175,236, forward strand.
TCTGGTCCGCGGGCGGCGTCGACAGAGAGTCGGCAGGCGGGTCCGGCATCTGCCGTAAGGCGCGGATCGGGGAGCGGGCGAGGACGACGAGCGGGATCAGCAGCAGGAAGGCCCCGGCGGTCAGGGCAGGCCGGACACCGACCCACGTGCCCAAGGCGCCGGCGAGGAGCGCGGCCACGGGCCGGGCGCCGGACGTCAGCCAGGTGCTCACCGCCTGCATCCGCGCCTGCATCCCGGCCGTGGTGACGATCTGGCGGATGGATCGCTGGGTGGTACCCGCGGCGCCAGCGCAGGCGAGCTGCACGAAAAGCGCCACCCCGAGCGTGATCTGCCAGGCAAGGCCAGGAGAGGCGAGCAGCAGCGGGAGCTGGGTCACGGGGGTGATCGCGAGCGCGGCCAGCATCATCGACCCCGGCCCGTACCTGCGGGCCAACGCCGGGGCGGTGAGCGCTCCGGCAGCCGCGCCCAGCGCGCCGAAGCCCAGCACCACGCCGAACGCGGTCGCACTCATCGCCAGGGCCCTCAACAAGTACAGCGCCCAGAGGGTGTTGAGCAGCCCGAGGGCGAAGGAGGTCGTCGCGTTCACCAACGTCAGCGTCCATAGCCGGTCATCGCCGCGTACGTACCGAAGGCCCTCGGCGATCTCACCACGCAGCCGACGGGTCTCCGGGCGGACGCGGGCGGGTTCGGAGGTCTGGATGCGGGCGGTGCACACGGCGCTGATCAGGTAAGAGGCGACATCGCCGAGCAGGGCCCGGGCGGGACCGAGCAGCGCGGTCAGCGCGGCGCCGAGGTGGCTCCCGGCCGTCGCGGCGACCGCGAACAGCGCGCCGACCCGGCTGTTGCTCCGCTGGATCAACGACCGGTCGACGAGACTGGGCAGCAGGCTGATGGCCGCCGCGTCGTGGAGGACGCTCGCCGCCCCCTGCACCACGGCGACGATCATGAGCTGCGCGAGGGTGAGGGTGTCCAGCGCGGCCGCCACCGGCACGGTGGCGAGGACCGTCGCGCTCACCAGGTCACCAGCGATCATCTGCCGGCGCTTGGAGTGCCGGTCAGCGAGCGCGCCGGCGTGCAGGGCGAGCAGTGCGGGCGGGAGCTGTCCGAGGAACGCCAGCCAGGCGACCTGGGCGGTGCTCGCGTCCAGATGGAGCACGGCCAGCACCGGCAGCGCCATCTGCGTGATCGAGCTGCCGGTCACGCTCGCTGCCTGGCCGGTCAGGTACCGGCGGAAGTCCCGGTGCCGCCACAGCGACGTGCCGGCGGCGGCGAGGGGCTCAATGCAGGACGGCACGAGGTACCTCCCTCGGCTCCGCCAGAAGCCCCCGCAACACGTACCTGGGCTCGGCCTGGGCCCGCCGGCCGGGTCCGCTGCCGGTGAGTGTGCTCACCCTGCTCACCAGCCCAGCTGCGAGTAGGAGCGGCCTTCGGCGATGGCGGTGATGGCCGTGCGGGTGTAGGAGACGATCGGGTCCGGCAGTTCGTCCTGTGGCCACCACTGCCAGGTCAGGCACTTGTCGGACTCGCGCACCTTGGGAATGCCCTCCCAGCGGCGAGCCCGGAAGACGAGCTGCATCAGGGGCAGGCTGCCCGGGGCGTCGACGACGTGGACGACGTGGACGAGTTCTACGTCGGCGGGGTCGATGACCAGCCCTGCTTCCTCCCACGCCTCGCGCACCAGGCACGCGAGCGCGGGCTCCTGCTCGCACCGACCGGCCAGGTAGTGCCAGGTGTCGCCCGCGTATTTCGAGTCGGGATGCCGCAGACCGAGAAGCACTCGGCCTTCGGCGTCTTCGAGGTGGAGATGGACTCCGATGCCGTTCAGTACGGTCCGGCTGCCCCCGTCCCAGACGGGCGGGGCCGCGGTGGGCTGGTTGTCCGGGGGGTTCTCGGCCGCGTGCCGGCGAATCAGGTCCCGGGTGGCGAGGCTCAGGCGCAGCCGGTCCAGTTCGTCGGGCGTGAACCAGCGCAGCAGCACGCCCTCGTGCAGCGCGAGTCGGTCGGGGTTGCCGCGCCACCGGCCGGCGAACACCTGGACCGGGACACTGAGGCCGTCGATGCTGGTGGCGGCCTCCATGGCGTAGGGCTTCACGTCCTCGAGGCGGAGGCCGGGCACCTCTTCGGACAGCTCGCGCAGCAGGGTGCCTTGAAGGCTTTGGTCGTCGTGCGTGCGGCCGCCGCCGAGAAGGGCGAACGCTCCCGGCTCCCAGATGATGCCGGGCTTGTGGTCACGCAGATGAAGCAGGTACCGGCCGTTCCCGTCGTGGATCAGGGCGGAAGCGTTCACCGGCTCCGGCAGGCCGTCCAGGCCCGCCGCGAGGAGCTTGGCGCGCAGTGTCGGCGAGGTGACTTCAGGCTGCGGGAGCCACTGGGCGCCGGAGACCTCCTCGTCCTGCAGCGCGATCGTCGGCGGCTCCTCCCCGACGAGGTAGAAGACGTAGCGGACGTCGTAGTGGCGGTGGGCCGGTTCCCCTTTGGAGGGGCTGGCGTCGATGTCGTGGATGTCGATGTCGATCGGAGAACCGAGCAGCTGCCGGGTCAGGCACAGGGCGCCCGGCGGGATCCCGGCTTCTTCTGCCACCTCGCGCAGCGCCGCGGCAAGCAGTGTGCGGTCCTGGGGCTCGATGTGGCCGCCGGGGGCGAGCATGAGACCGCCGGTGGCCCGGTGCTGGATGTGCAGGACCCGGCCCTGCCGGTCGATGACGACGGCGCTGCACGTGACGTGCCCGGGCAGCGCCGTCCGGGCGGTTGCGTCGACGGGTCGGCCCAGCGTGGCGAGGAGCTCGGCCAGGGCGTCACGCTCGCCGGGGTGCCGGCCGAGGTACGCCTCGACGGTCTTGCGGATCGCGGTGGAGCTGGGTGGCATGGACGTCGTCTCGCCTTCGATGTCGGGGGAGGGCAGGCGGGGGAAGGAAGCTCCAGTGGTTCAGCTCGCCGTTCCGTTGCCGGACGGCTTGGCGCCTCGGGGGCCGGGTGCGCCGCCAGTCGACGGCGCGATCTCGTACTGGGGGGCCTCGGCGGTGCACACGCCCCGGTACAAGCCGCGCTTACGGGAGATCAGGTCCTCGTGGGCCTTGTCGCCGCCTGGTTCGATTGGCGTCCATGCGTTCCCCTCTCGTGGACGTGGCGGTGGCGTCGCCGTGCTCAACGACGCCGCACGATTTCGAGCACCTGTTCCTTTCGGACGCGTTGCGCGCCCTGTAATTCAGCGGTTCTCCGAGGGTGCGCAGTGCATCGACCCTTGCCACGCAAGGGCCTGCGGCTCGGGGGAGGTTGGCCGAAACGCCGACGTTCGATCGCTGCGGCGGCCGGCTGTTAGCCGGCCCCCGTCCCTGGGGCTTCACCCTGTTCGCCCGTGGTGGACGGCAGGCTCAGGCGCAGCGTCATGACCGCGTGGTCGGTCAGTCCCACTTCACGGGCTTCCTGGTGGTAGTCGCAGGCCAGGATGCGCTCGGCGTGGGGTGTGGAGACGAAGAGGTGGTCGAAGCGGAAGCCGTTGCCGCTGCGTCCGAACCAGGAGTGGTTGACCTCGTCGGGGTGGAGGTGGCGGAAGGCGTCGGTGAGGCCGGCGGCCTGGAAGGAGTCGTAGAAGTCGTACTCCCAGTTGCCGAACACCTTGTGCGGGGGTTGGTGGCCGCGCTCGATGACGTTGAGGTCCCCGGCCACGATGACGGGCATGTCCGGGAAGGCGGCGAGCAGCCGTGGCAGGCTCTCGGTGACTGCCTCCTGGAAGGCGCGCTTGGCGACGTTGCGCTGGTCCTTCGGGCCGCGGGAGGGCACGTACAGGCCCAGCACTCCGATGTCGTGGCCGCCGACGGTGACGCGGGCCGCCGGGGCGCGGTGGGGTGTGACGGTGACCGGGCTGAGGACGGTCCGGACGGCACTGGTGCGGCAGGCGATGACCGTGCGGTAGTCGGGCGTGGGCGGCTGGGGGGCGATCACGGTGGCGTACCCGCGCTCGGTGAGCGCGGTGACGAGGGCGTCGCCGCCCTGGGTGGAGGACACCTCGGTGAGGACGGCGATATCGGCGCCCTCCTGGCCGGCGATCCAGTGGGCCTGGCGGCGGGAGCGGTCCGGGGAGGCGTGCTGGGCGTTGAACAGCAGCAGCCGCACGGCGTCGGTGGCGGGCTGGTGGGCGGGCTCGTCGGTGGTGAGCAGGGGCAGCTGCTCGCGGGCGGGGTTCATCGGCCGGCTTCCTTCTCGTCCAGGAAGACCTCGCTGTTGGCGTCCAGGTTCTGCTGGAGGCGGCCGAGGGTGGCGCGGACGAAGGCGAGCTCGTCGTCGGTCAGCGGGGTGCCGACGGCGGTCAGGTTCGCTTCTACCTGCTCGGGGCGGGTGAAGCCGACGAGGACGGCGGCGTTCTCGGCTCGCTGGAGGCACACCTGGAGGGCGACGCGGGTCAGCGCGGCCGGGCTGTCGCCGAAGCGCTCGCGGAGCGGCCATAGGCCGTGGGAGATGATCCGCAGTGCCTCGGGGGTGAACCAGGCCTTTCGCAGCCGGTGGTCGCCGGGGGCGAAGACGGGCGGGTGGTCGGGGTCGTACTTGCCGGTGAGCAGGCCTTGGGCCAACGGTTTGTTGATCAGCACGCTGGCGCCGAGGGAGGCGGCGAGGGCGAAGACGTCCGGCCGGTCGGCGGCAGGTGGCGGGGTCAGGGCGTTGAAGCGGGCCGCGAGGTAGTCGGGGCGGATCTGCTCGGCGAGGTGGGCGAACCGGGCGTACTTGTCGCCGCGCTGGTCCTTGGCGACGGTGACCCGTTCGGTGGCGTGGCGGTGGGGGCCGCGCATCCCGACGGCGGTGACCAGGCCCTGGCGCTGGAAGTCGCGCATCTGGGCGACGGCCGTCTCCAGGTAGCGGGCCTCGGGCCCGAAGTCGGCGTTGTGGAAGAAGTAGATGTCCAGACGGTCGGTGCGCAGGTTCTCCAGGCTCGTCTCGAGCTGGCGGCGCATGGCCGAGGGCAGGTAGGCGTGCTGGGCGGTGCCGCGGTGGTAGCCGACCTTGGAGGACAGCACCACGGTGTCGCGGGGGACGGTGGCGGTGAAGTCGCCGATGATCCGCTCGGAGTGCCCGTGCCCGTACACGTCGGCGGTGTCGATGAGGTTCGCGCCGAGCTCGTAGGCCCTCTCCAGGCCGCGGCGGGAGGCGGCGTCGTCGGCCGTGCCCCAGCCCATCGGCAACCCGAGGTTGTTGTCGGCGCCGCCCACGGCCCAGGCGCCGATCCCGATCGGATGAACGGACAAGCCGCGGGCGAGTGTGCGGCGTGCGGGGGAAGTCGGAGCACTCACAGGAAGTACCTCTTACCTCTCAATTAGTAGCAAACATTGATGAATCGTGTGCGGGAGTGAGTATGGTGCCTCGCGTGACGACACAACCTCCCTTCACCGAACTTGACTTGAACGCGATCGCTGAGCGGCGCTGGGTCGACCGCTGCGACTTCACCGACGCCGAGTTCGACCGCGCCCGCACCTTCTACGAGGAGATGCGCGTCCACGACGACCGCCTGGAGCGGGTGCGCGCCGAAGCGGCCGCGATGATCACGGAGTGGACCGGGCACAAGCCGCGCGACGTCGGCTCCTTCGGCACCCGGCTGAACCTGGAGAGCTCCGACCTGGACCTGGGCATCGGCTACCCGGTCGAGGACCGCGACCGCCTGCGGGAGGTCCTGGCGCCCCACACCACGTTCCTGGGCGAGCGCAAGACCCGATTCTCCACCTCGCGGCTGGTGTTCTCCTTCACCCTGGACGGCATCGAGATCGACCTGAGCGCGCTGACGGTCGAGGACTACGCCGTCGCCTGCCGGATGCTCGACCAGATCGACACGACCATGACGCTGGACGAGCGCATCGCGCACACCTGGGTCAAGCACCTGCTGCGCAGCTCGGGCCGCACCGACGAGTACGCGACGTGGAAGCTGACGACGTACGCCCGCTTCTGCCCGGAGTTCAACTGGGTGCCGATCCCGGAGAAGACCGGCGCCTGAGCGCGGGGTGCCGGGCGCCCCGACCGCGACGCGGTTGCGGGGCGCCCGGGCCCTGGCCGGGCGTTCACGCACAGGACTCGCCCGCGTTGATCAGCTCCCAGCTCGTCGCCGCCGCCCACCGGCCGTGCTCCCGGGCGAGGGTGGCCGCGTGCTCACCGGACAGGTGCCGGCCGACCTCCGCCGCGGTGATGGCCATCCGGTCACGCAACAGCCCAGCCCGCGCCTGAAGCGCCGTCTCGATGCGCGCGGACAGGGCCGCCTCCTGCTCGGGCCGCTCGAGGTCGTACTGCTCGATGGCGCCGATCACGTCACCGAGGACCTCGTAGGCGGCGTCCTTCAGCACCACCCGCGCCTGCCGGACGGCGTGCCTGGGTGAGCCGTCGAGGACCTTCTCCAGGCTCTTGAAGGTGTAGTCGAGGGCGAAGTGGCGGTCCACCCACCGCTGCGTCCACCCGCTGGCGACGCCGATGCGCCAGTCCCGGTAGCGGCAGGCGACACGGCCCATGAGCGGCTCCGGCTGCCCGGTCAGCCCGGCGGCACTCGCCTGCCGAGTGTAGGCGGCGCCGATCAGGCACTCCATGCTGACGAGCATGTAGCTGATCCCGGTGTGCAGCGGCCGACCGGTGGTGTGCGCGGCCACCCACGCCTCGTCGCGTACGCCGCGGACGATCTCGCGCGCCCCCAGGCCGGGCTGGGGGCCCAGCAGCAGATCGGTGCGCCCCTGGAAGGCGTGGGTGGCCTTCAGCTCGTCCAGACTCATGAGCGGGTCGAAGGTTATGTACGTGTATCGGGTGGGGACGCCGAGCGCGGACAGGGTCCGGATCGCCAGGGCGTTCTGCTCGGCGGTCGTCTCCTTGTTGAAGCGGGTCAGGATCGAGTCGACGCCCGACTCCACGCCGAACAGCATCCGCCGAAGGCCCAGGTCGACCAGGGTGCGCCACATGCGGGCCCGCTCTACGTGCCACGCCTCGTCCTGGTCGGTGCGCACCGTCTGGTCGATGCGGCAGCTGGACTCCCAGGTGAACCCGGCCGCGTGCAGGGTGCGAGCGAGCTCCAGGACCCGGCTGACGGCGTCGTCGCCCGCGCCGATGATCTCCTCGTCGACCAGGTAGAGGGTGCGGGAGATGTCGGGGTGGCGGTCGAAGACCTGGCCCAGTTCGTCGAGGATCCACGGCAGCTTGCCGGGGGCGGCGCCGGCCCACAGGCCCTTGTGGCCGCGCGGGCAGAAGGAGCAGGTGTTGGTGCAGCCGCGGCTGGTCTCGAGCTGGGCCACACCGTGGTGGGCGAAGGTGGCCGGCAGCAGGTCGAGCTCGGGCAGGATGTCGCTGGCGGTGTCGCGGGCGACGGGCTTGGCGGTGCGGCGCCGGCCGATGGCCATGCCGCCGCCGCGGGCGGCACCGGTGTAGCCGATGCCGGGTATCTCCTGGCGCGGGATGTCGCCGTGCCAGTGGGCCAGGACACCCTCGATGGTGGCCTCGCCGCCGCCGCGGGCGACGAGCAGGTCGGGGTAGCGCTCCAGGAGCAGCCGTTCGTTGCGGGCGGTGAGGCTTCCGCCGGCCACCACCAGCGATGGGGTGGGCAGGGCGAAGGCAGCATCCAGGAGCTGGAGCATCAGGTCGTGCTGGCCGAACGTCGCCGAGATGCCGACGATGTCCGGCGCCTGGGTGGTGAGCTGCTTGAGCAGGTCCTCCAGCGTGACGCCTAACTGCATGTCGAACAGGGTGACCGTGCCCATCAGCGTGGAGCGGGCCGCGCGGGCCACGTCGCTGATCCCCAGGGGGAAGCGCGGCAGCGGAAAGAACTCCGGGTGGTACAGGGCCATCAGGTGCACGTCCGGCCGGGTCAGCCGGTACACGGCGGTCTCGGTCAGCTCGGCGTGCGACAGCCAGGAATCCGGCGTGTCCAGCCGGACGTGCCCCTCGCTCCACCGCGGCCAGTGGCGGGAGGCGTGCTCGGCGCCGGAGAGGTCGGCCGCGACCCACCCGCCGCTCGGGCGTTCCAGGAGCAGCAGGCGCCGGTCCAGGGTGCCGCTCACCCTCACTCGCCCCGGCGCGCCGTCCAGGTATGCCTCCAGGCGGGTGCGCAGGTGGTTGGGCGAGGTGAGCAGGGGGGGCGAGGGCGGCCCTGTCGGTATCGGTCAGCGGGCGGCTGGCGGGGTGTGCCGTGGTGACGGCGCGGGCCAGTCGGTCCAGTGCCGCAGTGGTGGTGTCGGCCATGGGGAAGGTCCTTTTGGGTAGGGCCTGCCGTCCCCCGGGGTGTGCAGCGGTCCCCGGGGGAGGGCGGGCGGTATTCGGGATGCGGTCAGGTGGCGGTGGACGGCTCCGGCGCGGTGGTAGGGCAGGCGGCCTGGGCCTGGCACCAGGCGGCCAGGTCGGCCGGGGTGTCCAGCAGCCGGTCAGGTTCGGCTCGGGTGAGGTCCTCACAGCTCGCGTAGCCGTAGGCGACGGCGATCGCGGTCAGACCGGCGGCGTGGGCGTGCCGGACATCGCTGCCGGTGTCGCCGACGTACGCGGTCGCTCCCCACCGGGTGCGCAGGTCGCGGAGTTTGTCGGTCTTGCTGCCCGGCTCGTCGCGGGAGAGCAGGACTTGGGGCATCGCCTCCGGGGTGAGGGTGCGGGCGAGCAGGGTGCGGACGGTGGTGTGGTGGCTGCCGGTGACCACTGCGTACCCGGGCCCGGCGGCCAGGCTGGCCAGCGGGCCGGCCAACTCGGGGATGACGCCGTGCGGTTCGCCGGTGGTGGCCCGGGCGGTCAGCTCGGCGTGCCGCTTCCAGAACCGCTCGGCGATCTCGAAGTCGATCCAGCGGGTCAACGAAGCGCTTAGCACGCCCTGGTAGACGACCGGCAGGTCGGCGGGCCCGGCCAGGTCAGGCAGCGCCCACAGCTCCATCTCCTCGCGGACGTCCTGATAGCAGCGCCAGGCCCGGGCGCGGGAGTCGTGCAGGACACCGTCGAAGTCGAACACCAGCATCAGCTCACCTCGCCCAGCGTCACGACCGGTACACCGCACCAGGTCAGTAGTTTGGGGCGGGGCAGCAGCCGGGCGAGGTCCTCCAGCGCGGCCCGGTCCCGGTCCCAGGCCGACGGCGCCTTGAGCGGGGCGAGCAGCAGCACGTCGCCTTCGCGCACGGCCTCGGCGCGGCCCTCGGCCCAGCGGGCGACAGCCTTCTGCGCCATCTGCGTCTCCTCGCCCGTCGGGCCGGGGCCGATCGGGCGGGCGGCGGTGCCGCCGAACGGTAGCCGGGGCTGCACCAGAGCCCCGGGCGGCTCCTGCCACCGGTGCACGACGCCAGGCATGGCCGTCTCCGGACCGCCGACCAGGTCACTCAGGACGCGCTGCACGGCCTCAGCCGCCTTCGACATGCCGCGCTGAAGCCGGTACGCCTCCACGGCGGTCTCGGCCGCCCGCTGCGGGTTGTAGGTGCGCGGCAGCTGCGCGCCCCGCGCCGTCCCATAGCACAGCAGCGCAACAGCGAGCGGCGCATACCAAGTCCTGCTGCCGGGAAGACGGCGGGCGAGACGGTCGGCGACGGTGTCCAGGCTGCTGCCAAACGCGACGCAGAGCGCGGCCAGATCGAGCAGCGGGGTGAGCAGCTCGTTGTCGCGACGGTAGGCGTGGGCGAGGTGCCCGGTCTTGCGCAGGCGTCCGGCGTCGTCGAGGAACCACTTCTCCGCCTCGCACCGGTTGTCCGGCAGCGCCGGGGCCAGCGCGGACAGCAGCTGCAGCATCCGCGCGGCGGCCGACGCCGCCACCGCGGTGTCCGTTCCGGTCAGGGCCCCGGCCACCGCCTGCAGAACTGCGGGCATGGGCCCGCCGGGGGCCGCGGATTCCACCGGGAGCTGCCGGGCACGGGCCAGGACGTAGTCCATCGCCTCCTCCAGTCGTTCGGGCGGCGGCTGGGGGCCGAGGCGAGCGGCGGGGGCGAGGCTCTCACTGACCACCAGCGCGGGCGTCACGGCGAGTGTGGCCGGGACCACGGGGCTGCGTACCGAGGCGGCCGCGGCCCGGGCGGCGTCGCCGAAGATCCCGGGCGGCACCCATCCGGCGACCGCGTGCCGAAGGCCTCCAGAGGTGGTCAGCCGGACGGTGGCCCGGGCCGGGGAACGACGCCGCACGCCCGGCCACGGCGTCAGGGCGGAGTTCTCCCGCCCGGGCACGAGACCCTCCACTACCGGCGCCGGCCCGGCATCCTGCCAATCTGCGTGCGCGTCCAGGTAGGCGGACAGGGCGTCCGGTTGAAGGCGGCGAGTGGACTGCCACCGCTCGCGCGGCAGCACGGTGACCGCGACCCCCTCCTGACGCAGTCCCTGCACGTCGGCGGGGTCGAAGACGGGCACCAGTACCTCGCCGCCGGCCGGTCCCGGCACGCTCTGGGCGAGGCTGAGCAGGGTGCGGCCGGTCAGCGGCGGGTCGTCCACGAGCAGCACCCGCCGCTCCCGGACGTCCAGGTCCTCGCCGGGCCGCACGCTCGTCACCCGCACATCCAGGCCCGCGGCTTCCAGCCGGGCGGCTATCAGCGGCGCCAGATACGCCCCGCCGGTGCGCACCCCTGCGACCAGAACCGGCCCGGCGTCCCGCCGGGCTCCCAGCCATGCTTCGGCCAGGGCGAGGGCGTCTGGGCACTCCACGCCTTGGACGGCCAGGGACGCCGGCAGGCGCACGAGGGAAGCGTCCCTAGTCAGCCGGTCGGGGATGCGGTAGAACTCGGGCGTGATGAGGGCGGTCTCGCCAGCCGCGAGCCGCCGGGCGGCGCGCAACGTCGTCTCCCGCAGCACCCGGGCCCCCGGCGTGGCGGTGTCGCAGCAGCGGATCCATAGCGCGGCCAGCGACTCGTAGCAGCGCAGCGCCTCCATCGGCTGCCCCGCCCGGGCCTCAAGGGACCGGGTGAGGTGGGCAATGGTCAGCGGCCGGATGACCCCGCTGGTCATGCGGTGGCCTCGCGGCGCGCCACGGCGTGCACCAGGCGGCCCAGCTCCCGGTACGGGCTGCGCCTGGAGGCGGCCCATTCGGTCTCGAACGCCGCCTGGTACTCCTCCTCAGTGGGCTTCCAGTCGGTGCGGTGGTCGTGGAAGATCCGCACGCCCTGCCACGGCAGGGGGGTGAGTCCGTTCGCGCGGGCGAGGCTGTCCAGGTGGTCGGGGGTGTCGCCGCGGGTGGTGATGCCGAGGTTGCCGACGCTGGCTGCCTGCCCGCTCTCGATCTGCGCCCGGGCCGACGCGTAGTCGCCGGACAGCGCCTCGCGCACGCCCACGGCGAGCCGGTTCTTCGTCAGGACGCTGAGGATGCCGCCGTCGGCGACGAGCCGGGCGAGGTGGGCGACGGGGGCGACGGAGTCGGCCAGGTACATCACGACGCCGTGGCACACGACCGCGTCGAACGCGGCGTCGTCGAACGGCAGTGTGTAGATGTCGCCCTCGCTCAGGGTCACTCGCTCGGCGATCTCGGGGACGATGGCGACCCGCTTGGCGGCGGCCTCGAGCATGCCGGGCGACTTCTCCACGCCGGACACGTGGTGTCCGGCGGCCGCGAGACGCAGCACCATCTCCCCATCGCCGCATCCGACGTCCAGGACGCGGGCAGACCGCTCACCGAGCTCGGCCAGGACGCGGCGTGCGGTGATGTCGTGGCGCAGACGGCCACGGCCGCCGCCGGAGTACGCGGCGTAACCGGAACCGACGGTCGCGAAGTCCGGGGCGGTGGAGGAAGAAGCAGCGGTCATGAGGTGAACTCCTTGTTGAGAGTGGGCCAGTGTTCGACGAGAAAGCGGAACGAGGGGTAACGGCCTCCGGCGGACAAGGCCTCTCCGGCTGCTCCGGAAGGGGCGAAGGTGCCGGTGCGAATGGCCTGGCGGATACGGACCAGGCGCGGGATCCGGGCGGCCAGCTGCGGCACCCGGGCCCGGGCATCCGCGGCCGGCAACCATGCAGTCAGCTGGTGCCGGCGCATCTCCTCCCACACCACGACGTCCGCGGTCCCGCTGTCCAGGCGTACAGCGAGGAAGTGCGGCACCGCGGTCGTCCCCGGCGACGGGCCGCGGTGGCCGAGGGTGGTGACGGCGCCGGGGTAGCCGGTGCGCAGGGCGGTGAGGTGCTCGGCGAACACGGCGCTGAGGTTGCAGGCCAGGCATCCGCACACCGACCGGACGCCGGTGAGGTCGTCGACCGTGAAGATCCGTTCAGCCACGTCCGCCGCCGGCGGCCGGGCCGTAGAGGCGGTAGTAGTCGTCGACGATGCCCGCCTCGGCGAGGATCAGGTTGGTCGCGGCGACGTTGTGCCCGGGGCGCAGCCGCTCGTCGGCGCAGGCCAGGGCCACGGCGCCGACCGCGAGCCCGGCCAGGACCAGGTCGACGTAGCGGTTGGATAGGGACTCGGCGTAGTGGAAGTTGATCGGCATGCCGTGCCCGAGGACGACGATCTCGGGGCCGCCGGCGAGCTGGTAGCCGGTTCCGAGCACGCCCCGGTCCGTCACCGCGGTGCTCGCGGCGCGCAGCTCGTCCAGATCGAACTCGAAGTTCCGGCTGGTGGTGCTGACCAGGAAGGAGCGCTCCGGCAGGAGCCGGGCCTCGCGCGCGCCGAAGCTGCGGCTGCCGACGCAGCCGATGACCAGCCGCGGCTGGTGCGTGCGCACCAGCTGCTCCAGCGACCTGCCGGTGAGAAATCCTTCCTCGTGCGCGGCGACCAGGCGGGTGATGTCGGAGTCGAACACCGCGACCCGCATCCGCCGCATCTCCAGGACGCGGGCGACCTCGTGCCCGATCCGGCCGAAGCCGAGTACGAGCGCGGCCTGACCCTCCAGCTTCTCGTCCGGCAGCAGCCGCAGGGTGTTGCGGACGGCCGCGTCGGCGATGCCGTACGACTCGATCATGGACTTCATGTCGCTTTCGGCCACGCTGAACAGCGGCAGCGGCAGGTCGAGCCCTTCCACCCTGCGAATACCGGAGGTGGTCTGCTCCACCAGCCCGACGAAGTGGTCCGCCTGGCCGGGCAGTTCGCGAAGGACGGTGGGCATCACGTAGCCGCCGTCGTCCATGACCACGGTGCGCTTGCCTGCGGCCGCGACCCGGGCGGTGTGGTCCTCGATCCCCGCCCGCAGGTCCCGGTATCGCCAAACGGCGATGCCGTGCCGCTGCACCAGGTGCGCGTCCACCCGGTGGGTGTGCGCGTAGGGGTACTCCTTGTCGATCACGGTCATGTGCCCCGGGTCCACGCCGAGGGCGAGCAGACTGTCGACCAGCACGACAAAGTCGCGCATGTGGTGGATCGTCAGCAGCACACCGACGCCGGAGAGCGGCTTGTCGGCCCACCGGTTGGCCAGGTGACTCGTCAGCGGCAGCTCGGACACGGCAGCGGCGATCTCGGTGGCGGTGAACGGCAGATGGCGTACGGCCGTGAAGTACGCCTCAGCCGCGGCCGGGGTGCCCTGTTCGAACGTCGCCACGATCCGGTGGGTGTGCGCGGCGGCCGCGGCCGGGTCCGCCGGGGCGGCCAGCGTCAGCCGACCGCGGCCGCCGTCGGCGAGCGTGCACTGCCACGATGCTGAGGTCTCGTCCCAGTCCATGCTCTGCACGCCGGGAGTGAGAGCGAGGCGGGCGGCGAGTTCACCGGCCAGATGCCGGGCCTCGTCCTGAGTACCGATGATATCGACCGCGTGGACGAGCGGCGGTTTCACGGATGTGGGCATGGACGCCCTCCTGTCAGGGGTAGGGGATGCCCGGGGCTCAACGCTCGCCGGGAAGGGTGTAGGTGTGGCAGCGGCCGGTGACGCGCATGCCGCTAGCGGTGAAGTCGGCCGGGTCCTGCCGCGTCACCGCGCGCACCGTCGCGACCTGTCGTTCGGCGGCCAGGGTGTGCGCTTGGGCGATGAGCCGCCTGCGGACCTCCGTATCGGCGGCCCACACCTCGGCCACCAGCAGCTCACTGCCGGTGGTGTTTCGCTGGACCAGGGCCAGCAGCAGCGACCCGGTCGGCGGGTCGAGCAGCAGCGTCTCGGCGCTGAAGCGTGCGTCGTCCCGCCACCGCGGCAGCGTCGACGCGGCGAACGACGACTCCAGACTGGCGAAACGGCGGCCGGCCGCGGCGACGTACGCCTCCAGCCCGGTGATGCCGACTGCGGTGACGGTGCCGGGCCCTTCGGCGGACGGGGTGCCGTGCAACACCGTGATGGGGCGCAGCACCTCCCATCCGGACCTGGTGAAGAACATGCCAGCGCCGTCCCGGTCCACGGGCACGTCCGTGGTCACCAGCGGCCACTGCACTGCGTCCACCACCGTCTGCAGGAGCCTCAGACCGAGATCTGCTCGGCGCGCCGACGGCTTCACGACCGGACCCCACAGCCGCGCCCTCGCCTCACCGGGCTCCGGGCGCCGCACCGCACACCAGCCGGCCAGGTCCTGCCCGTTGCGGGCCACCGCGAGGACAGGCGGCACGCGGTCAGCGCGTTCGTCAGCCGCGAGCGCACCAGGGAGGCGCTGACAGGCCGGTCGTCGCTGTACCCGCTAATGCAACGCTGAGCCAAAACCGCCAGCTCCTCACACACATCGCCATCGAGGTTCGAGAGCAGGTCGATCTGCACGGGAGGGGGGTCACTCATGCCACGGTCCTTCCTGCGAGGTGGACATCACTCACGCCGCTCACGCCGCGCGGGGTTATCGGGTGGTTCAGGATGTCGGTGAGGGTGTCCCGGCCAGGCGTCCCCTTCCGTCGGTCGACTGATCTGAGCGGACAGCGCACTGGTAGCGCCGGGCATGACCATCAGCTGGCGACGGGCGAGGCCCACAGCGCGGTGGACGCGGTGCGGAGCGTTCTTGATCTCACTGGCTTCCGGCAGCCTCGGGTCCCCGGCGGCGCCGGGGACCGGGTAGGAGTTGTTGTCGCCGGCGATGAGCGCGGGCAGGGTGACGCTCTTGCCGTTGGGCGTGGTCACCTTCTTGTCTGTCCAGGTGGTCAGCCATTCGGCTTCCAGCATGCGCTGGGTGAGGCTGGCGTAGTTGAGGTGGTAGGACACTGCGAGGAAGGGGAGGGCGTCGGGGCCGGCTTCCTCGTAGCGGAGGGTGAGGGCGGTGGGGGGGGGCAGTACGTACTGGGGGCCCCGGCTCTCTGCCCAGTCGCGGATGACGGAGAACCGGCGGGGGTTGATGAACAGGGCGGTGCAGGAGTCGCCGCCGAGTTCGCCGTGCATGCCGAGCATGCGGGCCTGTGCGTGGAAGATGGTGCGGCCGCTCGCGTCGGCCTTCCAGAGTTCCTGCCGGTAGACGAGGTCGGGATTGAGCGACTTGAGCAGTTCGTCACCGGCCTGTCGCCGGGCCGGGTCGTTCTTGCCGTTGTTCTCGAAATTCCAGCTGATCACGGTCAAGTGGTCGGTGCTCACTTGTGGGTCGTCCCTTCGATCGGGTTGCTGAGGTCTTGGACACGGACGCATTGGTCAGGGGAGCGGGCGAGGCTGGTTCTCGGCTGCTGAGGCAGGCATGAGGTCTCGAAGTGAGTTGACTGCGCGGCCTAGGAGTGCCAGGCGCCACAGCTGTGAGGTGAGGTCTTCGGGCCAGTCGGTCAGGGCGGCGACGGCGGTTCGTCTGCCCGCGAGGGCGGCTGGGTGCTTCTGGGGGTTGCCGGCGGCCACCAGGGGGATGAGGTGGCTGGCTGCGGAGACGAGGATGCCGCGGGTGCCGTGCACGGTGTCTGGAGAGGGATAGACGCGCTGGCGCCACCACCTGAACGCGTGTGCGGCCGCATGCCTCGCTTCCTCGTGGCCGACCGTCCCGGCACCGTGGTGTCGCAGCGCCTCGGTGATGGCGCCCCAACTCAGCAGGGCGGTGCGAGGGGGCCGTGCCACTTCGGGGCGTCTGCCGGGGACGGCGGTCAGGGTGCCGGCGTCGATGAGCGTCTGGATGGCGCCTCTGGTGTCGTAGCCGTCGCTGGCCAGCATGTGCCTGAGCTCCTGCCGGGGAGGTATGGGTTCCCCGGGCAGGAGGGCCCCGCCGTCGCAGAGCTTGACGATGTAGTCGGCGATCTCGGTGGCGCGGCAGGGCACGGTGTCGGATGCCTGGATCTGCGCGCGGCCGGTTGTCAGCGTCACGATGCCTTCGGCTGCGAGGTCGGCGAAGGCGTGGGCCACCTGGTCACGCGTCACTCGGTCGCCAGGCTTGGAGAGGTCTTCGGCGACGAGACCGCGGGACACGATGATGCCTGGTGGGTAGGTGCGGTCGCTGATCCGCGCCTTGATGTGGTCGGTGACCGTCTGCACGGCGGCGCTGCCGCGTTCGGCCTCAGTGGGCGCGCGTAAGCCAGGAGGCTCCTCTTCTTTCGAGAGGTCGTTGGGGGTTCTCCAGGGCTTCCACGGGTCGCTCACGGAGGCGGTGAGGCGGTGGGCCAGGCGGTGTGACCAGTCGGGGTGGGCGGTGCCGAGAGCGGTCTGGGCGAGGCGGAGGTGCTGGATGTCGGTGGTGCCGGCCGGTGCGGTGAGGCTGAGGCTGTCGCGCAGGTGCCGCTCGATGCCGGCGTCGGTGTGAAGGCCCTCGGCGCCGAGCATGTCGATGGCCTCTCGGGCCGAGTCGATGGCGGACTCGGTGCCGACGGCCTTGGCGGTCATGGCCGCCGCGTCGCCCGGCCGGCCGTGGTCGAGCAGGTGGGCGGCCTGGTAGGCCAGCGTTTCGCTGGTCAGCAGGCGTGCCTGCATGCGGCCGAGAGCGAGCTGGACGGTCGGCAGGGCCGACAGCGGTTTGCCGTAGCGCTGCTGGGCCGTCACGTAGCGGCAGGTGGCGTCGAGGACGGCGCGATGGACCCCGAGGGCCACGCCGGTGAGTTGCAGGCGGCCGTAGAGGACGCTGCTGCTGTAGGCGACGGCCAGCCCGTCGCCCACCTCGCCCACGCGGTGTGAGACGGGCACGCGGCAGTCCTCGAAGATCAGCTCGCCGAAGCTGAAGCCGCGCAGGCCGATGGAGGTCCTGAGGTCGCCGAGCCGCAGCCCGGGGGTTCCGGCGTCGACGAGGAGGGCCAGGAGCCCGTCGGAGCCCCGGCCCGTACGGGCGACGACCCCGTGCACGTCCCCGATGTGGCTGTTGCCCACGAAGACCTTGCGGCCGTTGAGGACGTACTCGTCGCCGTCCCGGACAGCGGTCGCCTGCATGCCCAGGACGTGTCCGCCGGAGCCGGGCTCGGTGACCGCGATGGTCGGCAGGCAGTCGCCGGCAGCGATCCTCGGGAGCCACCGGGTCTTCTGCTCCTGGGACCCGAAGTGGAGCAGTTTCGCAGTACCGAGCTGGCTCGCCTGGACGGCGGCCGCGACGGCTCCGCTGACCCGGGCGATCTCCTCGATGATGAGCAGCTTGGCGACCTGCCCGGCGCCCATCCCGCCGTACGAGGCCGGGATGGTGACGCCGATCCAGCCGCGCCGTGCGGCGTCCCGGACGAGGTCGGTCTCGATCTCCTGGGACGTCTCCAGCGCGGCCACCCTCGGGGCGACGTGGGCCTGGGCCCAGGTGCGCACGGCGTCGCGCAGGGCGTGGTGGTGGTCCGTGAGTACGGTCTCGATCACGGCCGCAGCTCCTTTCGACGTCAACGGGTGGCGGGACGGGGCGATATGAGCTGCTGAGCGGCGTCTCGGTACTGCTTGATCAGTGCGAGGGAGTCGTTGCCGGAGGCACTGGGCAGGGGTGCCGGCCGACGAAGCAGACCGTGCCGAACGTGGTGCCCTGCTCATCGAGCAGCGGGGCGCCGGCGTAGGTGCGGATGCCGATCTCGTTGACGACCGGGTTGCCGGTGAAGCGCGGGTGTCTGTAGACGTCGGGCAGGACCAGGGCCTTGGACCGGGTCCGGACCTCGGGGCAGTAGCCGTACGCGGAGTCCATGTGCCGGCCGACCTGTGGCAGGCCGCTGTCAGGGCCGGGGGCGGCCAGGCCCAGGAAGTGCTGGGCGTGATCACCGAAAAGATTGACCATGGCCCACGGCACGCCCGCGGCGTGCGCCAGATCCTGGGCGAGCTGGTCGAGGTTGCGCTGGACGTCGCCGGTGATGCCGAGACGTCCTCGCAGGACGGCCGCTTCGTGGTCGATCGGTGCGGGGTGTAGGCGGTTGGTCATGCGTGGGACTCCAGGGCTGCGCGGCGGGAGTTGAGGCTGTGCTCCACGACCGTGATCAGGAGCTGGACAGCG
>NZ_BLLN01000004.1 GCF_011170125.1 Streptomyces diastaticus subsp. diastaticus
AAGCTGATGTGGAACCAGGGCGCCAAGACCACCGTGCTCGCGGTCGAGGTGGCGAGCCCGAAGTTCTTGCGGATCACCGAGAAGTCGCACGACAGCGGCGAGGTATCCGTCCGGCGGCTCATGAAGACGCGGCTGGTCGCCCGCGTGACCAAGCCCCTGCCGTACAGCGTCGGGGCCGCCGTGGCGGCGTCCGGACTCGACCTCGGGGACGTCGTGGAGTACGACGAGCGCACCGTGCAGGGCCCGGACGGACCCGAGACCGTACCGGCCGGACGCGGCCCGCTGCGGGATGTCTGGTTCAGCGGCGGGGAAGTCGTCGCCCGGGTCGAGCGCGAGGACGGCATCATCGACGCCCCGCCTCTGGACAACCTGCGCCCGGCGGCCGGCCGGACCGATGAGGCCGAGGAGCCCGCCGTCTCCTCCGCCGAGGTGGCCGCGGCCCTGCTGTGCGTCGCCGACTCCGTGGCGGAGTACATGGATCGGTGGGATGTGTCGGAGGTCCAAGATGTATGGGTCAGCGGGTCTATGACCGCCTACGCGGCCCACGGACTGACGCGCGGCACCAGCGTTGCGGAGTACGCCGCCCTGCGCCAGGCGGCGCGGGACGCTGGGCGCCTGCCGCACGTCCAGGCGGTGACCGGGGCCGTGCGGGTTGCGTTGGCCGCCCACCTGGAGGCGTCCGGCCGGATCGACGGCTTCACCCCCGGAACGGTTCGGGAGCTGGCCTACGCGATGCACCCCGCTGCCCGCACGGCTGAGCTGGCCCGGCAGTTCCCCGCCGGTGAGATGGCGGTCTACGAGGCCGAGGGCGAGCCGCGAGACGTGGTGCTGGTGAAGGGGGAACCGGCCGAGGACGGCACCGTCGAGGTCGACAGCGCCCGCCACCAGGGTCAGCGGCGTGTGCCGCTGGCCGCGCTCTCTCCGCTGCCGGAACTGCCGCCGGAGCCGGAGGGGAAGCTCACGGACTGGTGGGTGGTCTTCGACCGGACCGGGAAGGAAATCGCCCGGGTGCAGGCCACGATGCGGGTACTCGCGGTGGAGGCCGCCGAGGAGCACCCGGTGGCCGGGCCGGTCTACCGCCGGGAGGGCGGGGTGGCCACGCGCCGCCTGCGCACCTCCGAGCTGGCCACCGAGGTCGGGACGCTGACGGCGCCGCCCCGGGTCGCTCCGGCCCTCCGGACGGTCGGCACCCACCAGATCGGCGGCCGCACGGTCACCGTGCAGGCGGGGTACACCCGGACGTCGATCCCGACGCGTCTGCGCGAGTCCGGGGCCCCCGGCCAGATGGTCTCGCTGCCCGGCGGAGAGCTCCGGTGGCGCCTGCCGGACGGCACCGAGCTGACCCCGGGCCAGGCCGCGAAGAAGTTCCTCGGCGACTGACCCCCGCCCGGGGGCCGGGGCGCGCCCGCCCGTGCCCCGGCCCCCGGCCCCCGGCCCCCCTCCCCCTTCCCGTTCCGTTTCCCGTGAGGACCGCCATGCCCGCCACCGCCACCACCGTCGCGCACGCCTACCAGGCCCGCACCACCGACTACGACGGCTCCGTCTCCGAGCGGCCGCTGACCGCCGCCGAGGCAGACGACCTCATCGCGTGGGCGATCGTCGAGAAGGACAAGGTCGACCCGGACACCGACCGGTCCGGCCGCCTCACCATCACCCGCACCGTCACCGGCTGGACCACCGCCACCGGCACGGACCGGCGCACGCTCCGCCGTGTCGTCCGCCTGAAGCCGACCGTCAAGCCGCGACGGCTGACCGAGCGGCAGTATCAGGACCTGGACCTGGTCGTCGGCGAGGAGTACAGCTCCACGCCCGCGCGGCGCGACCGAGGGCGCGTGCACGCGGGGTTCGGCTCCATCCCGCCGGCGGCCGCCGAGCGGCTGTTCGCCGCGGGCTGGCTCACCGAGGACCCCGACGGCACCGTGCTGGTCTCTTCGCCGGCCGCGTCGCGATGGTGCTGCACCAGCACCGCACCGAGACCGGCCACATGGGCACGGACAAGGAGATCACGCGGGCCGACGGCGTCCGCGTCTGGGCCCCGGGCATCCCCCTGTACCTCGCCCTCTGCTCCTGCGGTCACCGCGACGACCACCACTACGAGGAGCAGGCGACGGCCCAGGCCGCATCCCGCGCCCACCGCGCCGAACACCTCCGCGCCCTCTTCGCCTGAACCCCCCGGCCCGGGCGCGGCCTAGAGCCGCGCCCGGGACTGGCCCCACGTCCTCTCGTATCGATCCTAGGAGCACCACGTGAGCATCCGACCCAGCGCTCAAAACCTCTTCGGGAACCGTGAGTTCATCATCATCGGTCAGGACACCGGCGTCGGCTACTGCCTCTGGGAGGTCGCCCCCGCCCCCCTCGACCCCGTCAAGCGGGCAGTTGCTCTGGAAGAGATCGAGTACGACACCTACGACGCCTCCGGCAGCGTGCACACTGAGTTCGCCCCTAGCGCCGGCGTGGCCGTCAATCAGCTCGTTGCCGCGCTGCGCGAGAGGTCCGGGTCCGAAAGTTACGGCCTCACCCCGGACAGCCAGCTCGACAGTTACCTCGATGCCGCCCCGCCCCCTGTTGCGGAGCCTTACGGCCGGGCGTACAGCCGCGCCGCCACCGCTCGCACGACCTACCGTGTCAAGGCCAGCAGCGTCCCCGGCCGGTCGAGGTTCAACGTCGACGGCCTTCCTCTCCGCCGGTTCTCCCACGAGACGAGGGACAGGGTGCGAGCGGCGATCGTGAACAGCGGGCTGGGCTGGCCCGCCGCGAACATTCTGGTGAACCTCAGCCCCGAGGACATCCACGTCACCAGCGACTCTGGTGCAGGCGCCAGCGGCTTGGACCTGCCGATCGCAGTCAGCCTGCTGACCGCGATCGGGCACCTCTCCTCGTCTTCCCTCGTAGGTGTCACCCCGATCGGCGAACTCGGGCTCGACGGCGGGCTGCGCGCCCCGTCCAGCATGGGCAGCAGCATGGCCGCCGCGTCGGCGTCGGGCGCGACTACCGTCATCGTTCCGCCCGACGCGGTGCCCAGCGTCCGTGGCCTTCGGATCATCACGGCCGCCTCGCTCACCGAGGCAGTGGGGCTGCTGGCCGCCCACCGGCACCACCCGGAGGGCTGCGCGCACTGCGGCGATGAGGCCCCCGCCCACCATCCGTGCACCCCGCAGGCGCTCTGCCCGTCCTGCCGGGGCTAAGCCTCAGGGGCGCCGGGCGGCCCGCCTTGGCTCGCCCGGCGCCCCCTCCACGCCGGTGCGGCCCCGCCGGCGCTGCTCCAGCGTCCACCGCGTGTCGAGCCGGGCCGTTCCCCCCGTCTCCGCCCCTGAGGAGTCTCACCATGCAGAAAGAGCCCCTGTTCGACCTCGCCATCCTCCAGGCACCTGGACAGCTACCCCGCCCCGCCCCCGCAGCGCCGAAGTCCAAGCCGAGCGGGAGGAAGGCGCGGACCGTGCACGCTTCGGTCCCGCTTGCCCCGTGGACGACCGTGCCGGACGAGCTGATCCGCGATACGGACTGGGTGGTGGTGTCGAGCAGCGGAGGGAAAGACTCGCAGGCGATGCTCTCGTACGTCGTGCGGCGTGCGCGGGCCCTGGGCATGCTGCACAAGGTGGTCGTAGTCCACGCGGACCTCGGCCGGGTGGAGTGGGCGGGCACAAGGGAGCTCGCCGAGCGCCAGGCGCGCCTCGCCGGGGTTCCGCGGTTCGAGGTGGTGCAGGCCAAGGGTGCCGATCTGCTGGACCGGGTGGAGATCCGGCACGGCAAGCTCAAGGCAAAGGCCGAGGAGGAGGCGCGGGCGCGGGGCGAGGACCCGTCGACGGCCAAGGTGGCGCCAGCCTGGCCGTCGAGTTCAGCGCGCTGGTGCACCCCGGACGCCAAGCGGGGCCCGATCCGGACCCTGTACACCCGGCTCACGGCGGAGCTGGCCCACCTGGGGCGGCCGGTGCGCATCCTGGAGTGCATCGGGCAGCGGGCGGCCGAGAGCCGTCAGCGGGCAAAGCTCGCCGAGGTGGAGATCAACCAGCAGGCGAGCAACGGAAAACGGCACATCACGACGTGGCGGCCGATCCATGGGTGGAGCGACCGGCGGGTGTGGCGGGAGATCGCCCGGTCCCGGCTTCCGTACCACCCCGCGTACGACTGGGGTAACCGGCGCCTGAGCTGCGTGTTCTGCGTCCTCGGCTGCACCAGCGACCTGGTCAACGGCGCGCGGCGCGTCCCGGAGCTGGCGGCCTCGTACGCCCGGATGGAGATCACGGTGGGCGCCGACTTCAAGGCGGGGCTGTCGATGCGGGAGATCATCCGGCGTGCCCAGGTCCTGGAGGCTGCGGAAGGTCCTGCCGCGCGGCCACCGGCCGGTACGGCGATGGCCGCCATCGTCGGCCAGGCCGTGACCGCGAAATACCGCCGGAGGCAGGAGGCGGTGTACGGCCTGCCTGTCTGATCTCGCGTTTTCGCAGGTCAGAGGGGGGTTCACACCACACCGCTACGCACTATTATTGATGTTGTTCAGGGGTGACGCCCCGAACTCCCAGAAGATCAACGGAAGGCACAACGATGAACTTCGCCCGCCGAACACCGGTGCCCGGCACGGGAAAGCGCCGGTACCACAGCAGGGAGAACCGCGCGGGGCGCCCCAATGGGGTGATCAGCTCCTCCCGGGCCCTGCCCCACCGGTGTGCGGACGAGGGCGACAGCGGCCCGGCCTTCCGCCGGAAGCTACGACGGGTCGAGAACCGCATGTGGCGCGCCGAAGCTGCCGCCGACGTCAGCCTCTGACCCCACAGGCCGGGGGGCGGAGCCACTTCGCCCCCCTCTCGTCCAAGGAGGTACTCGGTGCCCGTACTACATGGTTTCGTCTCTCTCGGCGGCCCGGCCTTTCCGGCCCGGTTCGACCCGCGCCGTCGGTGGAAGGGTTCGGAGAACCCGTACTTCACGCTGTGCACGGTCCGCGACGTGGCCGCCTTCCTCGCAGAGTCCGCGCGGCACGAAGGCCGGTACGGCCTCGACGACACAGTGCACGTGGTGGACGACGCTCCTGACGGGCTGGGCGGCCGGGGCCCCATGGTGGTGCACATCCGCTGGCCGTACCTCGGCGAGCCCGGCAGCGTCTCGATCATCCCCAACGTAGATGGCTGGTACGGCGTCGGGGGGTTCGAGTGGTGCTGGTACGCCGTCAGCCCCCAGTCCGCCGCGCGGACCGGCGCCGGGGCCGACCCGCTCAGCGACGCGCGGCATCGTCTCATCGCGGCGGCGGTGCGCGACACCGCCGAGGTTCTGCGCGCGGTTCTGCCGGAGGCCGCAGCCCTCTTGGTGGACGTGGAGGACGGCGCCCCGATCCGGAACGTGGTGTGCAGCGACGGCACGTGCGCTCTGGAGTGCTACGACACCGAGACGCTCGGCGAGGCGGACCAGATTCTCGCGAGCAGCCTCGACTGGCTCCTGGGCGGTGACGACCCCTCCGCCCTGGGCTGGGCCCAGCTGTCGACGCGCCGCCTCATCATCCCCCTTCCCCCGGTATAGGCCGCAGCGCCGTACAGCCGCCCGGAGGGGCGGGGCGCGCCCCCGGCTCCTCCCCTCCGGGCCATCTCGAAGGAGACCACCTTGTACTGCTCGAACTTGCTCTTCGGCCTTGTGGCGCAGAGCGCTGAGTCCGCCACCCGAACGGCTGACCACCGCACCTCCGCCTCGGATGCACGGATCGCTCTGTGCGTCCGGTCCGGGGTGGACCTCGACGACATCGATCCCGCGTCCGGCCTCAACTACTCCCGCTCGGCCTACGAGGCGGTCCGGGCTTCCCCTGGGTGGACCTGGTCGCGCAGCACGGCGCCAGCGAGACCTACACCCTGCCCAAGCTCCGGGCTGCGCGCTCCCTGTGGGAGCAGAAGCGGCCGTGTTTCACCCTGGGCGACGACTGGATCGTGGCGGCGTTCGAGGCGCACCGCGCCTTCGTCGCGTCGGGGGGCCTGCCCTGCGCCGTGCGGACGTGCGCCGTCCACTACCCCGCCCCCGCCCGGATCACCGCCGGCCCGGTCTAGGGCCGCTGTGACCTTTCCGTCCCGGCACCGGCGCAGACCGATTCTGGTCTGCGCCAGCCCCGGTGGGCGGACGCACACCACGGGATGCCCCGGCAGCCGGTGCGTGTGCCGCCGCCTTGCACCGGCGTCGCCCCCCCTCCCTCTGATTGGAGTCACCAGATGTCAGCCCGCCGAAGGCCGCACGTGTGCCGCCTCTCGCCTTCCCAGGTCGACTACCTGCTTCGGCCCATCGATGAACAGCGGGTCCAAGTTCTCGACGATAAGGGGGCGTTCCTCAACACATGGGATGTCCGCCGCTGGCTCATCCGTATTTTCGGGGTGGGCGGCTGGGGTGAGGAGACCCTGGATCTCACCCTTCTTCGGGATCAGGCTCGCCCCACGTCCGAGGGCCTGCGGCATGACGTGGCATACCGGGCGCAGGTCCGTCTGCACACCTACGCGCCGTGCGGTCACCCTTTGCCCACGACTGACCAGGCCGCGGCCTGCGGGACGAGCGACATGCCGGACTACGCAGCGGCCCACCACGAAGCCCTCACCAGCGCCCTGTCGACGGCCCTGAAGCGGTGCGCGATCAACCTGGGCGACACCTTCGGCCTGTCCCTGTACAACCAGGGCTCTCGTCGCCCGGTGGTGCAAGCGATGCTGCCGTACGACCCGAGGTCCCATCCGCCGGCCGAGGACGCCCCCCTCCCCCGGGAGGCCCCCGACCCGCAGGGCGAGGGGGCGAAGCACAGCGGCGAACCGGAGTTGGGAGCGGAGGCGCGCTCGCTGATCGCTGAGGCCGCAAGCTCCGGGGTGGACGCCGAGGACGTGCACCGGGCGTTCAGGGAGGCGTTCGGCCACGGCCTTGAGGATGCAACCCCCGGCGAGATCAAAACCATGGTCGACGCCCTGGACGAAGCCGGGAGCGACACGTGAAGGAGGCAGGCATGAACGACCCGGACAGGCCCGAGCGGGAGCTGTCTTCTGTGGCCCGGCGAATCGTTCAGGCGGTTCGCAATCCGGGCTCGACGGCAACGTCCTCCTCCCCTGCCGACTCGGCGGGCAGCGCCAGCGAGGCACCGGTGGAGGACTTCACGGAGGCTGACGAGCAGGAGTTGGCCGAAGGGCTGAACGAGGAAGCTTCGCTGCGCTGGCTCAAGGAAGAGGCCACGGCGCGGTACAACAAGCGCAGGGCTCAGAACGCTCTGCTCGTGGCCCGGGCGAAGAAGGCGAGGCGGACGATTCCCGAGGAGGCCGCCGGGCCGGACGGGCGCTCCGTCGCCATGGTCACTTCACCCCGGTCGACGCTGGCGGTGCGCGTGACCAATCGGGCTGCGTTCGCCGAGTTCATCGCCGGGATCGCGCCCGGGGAGGTCGAGCCCGTGGTGCGTGAGGCGTACTTCAAGAAGCTGGTCCGTCAGTGGGTGAAGCGAGGCGCCTGCCTGGTGGAGGTGACCGATGAGAACACCGGCGAGGTCCGGTCGCTGCCAGCTCCCGGTGTCGAGGTGTACCGGAAGGCCAGTTCTCATGCGGTCCGCCTGATCGCGGCGGACCCCGAGTCCGGAGTGGAGGGCGGCGCGGAGCTCATGGTGGCGCAACTGTCTCGGGAGTGGCTTCAGCGGCTTCTCGGGCGAGGAACCGCTGACCGGTAGCGGGCCGGCCACGAGGGGCGCACGCCCGAGAGGGCTCTTGGGTGACGGCCCCAGGCGGGGCCGTCACCGTGAGGGGGGGTTCACAGGAACCCGATAGACACTATTATTGAAGTTGTTCGGGGGTGACGCCCCGAGCTACCCCGAAGATCAACGAGGAGTAGCACACATGACCACGAAGACCTCCACCAAGAAGCCCGCGAGCAGCCAGAAGCCCGCCCTTCCCCCAGGCATTCCGTTCCAGCCTCCCGCCCACGCCGTCTCCCTCGACCCCGCGCTCCTGGTCCGCGACACGTGCAACGCCCGGGAGACCAACCCGGAGCCGAGCGCGGAGCAGATCGCATCGATCAAGGCCCTGGGGGTGCAGGACGCGATCTCCGTCCGCCCCCGGCCTGACGGAAAGTTCGGCGTCTTCAAGGGGTGGCGCCGTGCGCAGGCCGCCCAGGAGGCGAACCGCACGGCGAAGGCCGAGGGCCGCGACCTCCAGGAGGTCAACGCGTTCGTCTGGGAGGAGCTGACGGACCAGGACGGCTGGACCCGGATGCTGTCTGCCATCGAGAACATGCACCGCGACCCGATGGCTGACCGGGACAACGTGGCCGCGCTCGAACAGTGCCTGCTCGACATGCCGAAGGAGTACCTGGCGACCGCGTCCAAGGCGCTGGGAGTCCGCCGTGGCGCCGCCGCGCACGCGAGGGCCGCGCAGCGCCTGGACGACGCGACCCTGCGCAAGGCCGCCGGCCAGGGGCTGGACCTGGAGCAGATGGCGCACCTCGAAGAGGTCGCGAAGGTTCCCGGCGCAGAGCGCCGACTGCTGGAGGCACGCGCGAAGGACGGCGACTCCGGGAAGCGGGGGCACTGGGACCAGGCCATGGCTCTCCTTCGTGCCGAGCTGGCCCACACGCAGAAGCGCGCGGACGTGCTCACGTCGCTGAAGGAACAGGGAGTGGAGGTGCTGCGTACCAGCTACTCCTGGGAGAAGGACCCCTCCCGCCCCCTGACGGAGCTGATCACGCCGCTGGGCAACGACCTGACAGCCGAGGCGCACCGGGAGTGCCCGGGGCACCGGGCCACGGTCGACGACGACAACGAGGTGGTGTGGCACTGCGCCGACCCCGGCCAGTACAAGCACCGCGTCCGCCCCGAGGCCAAGGAGCCCAAGCGCAAGCTAAGCCCCGAGGAGTCGGCGCAGCGGCGCCGGACGATCGAGGGGAACCGTGCCTGGGACGCTGCACGCGAGCCCCGCTACTCCTTCATCACCTCCCTGTGCCGGGGCGCCAAGATCCCGGAGGAGGCCAGGGCGTTCGCACTGCGCACGCTCCTGGAGCTGCCCTCGGTGTACGCGAAGTACGCAGCCGACCGGGAGACCGTCAAGGTGCACGGCTTCATGGGCAAGACCGCGAAGGAGTCCAGCCGGGACTGCGGCGATCTGCTGGCTCTGCCGAAGGCGAAGGAGTCCGCCCTTCTGGTCGCGCACGTCGCCGCCGCCTACGAACACTCGATGGCTGACCGGAAGTGCTGGATGGACCTCGGTCGGCGGCGCGCCTCCTGGCTGCTGCTCCTGGAGCAGCTGGGCCACACGCTCAGCGAGGTGGAGCAGGAAGCGGTGGCGCGGTACCGCACCGCCACCGGCAACCAGGGCTGATCTGCGGATCTCTCGGTTGGGGTGAGGCCGAGCCTCACCCCAACCGGGGCCAACCGCAACCCCAACCACCGGGCAACCACCTGCCCAACCACGAACCAACCGCGGGGCTCCGAGTCATGCGTCCACCCCTCGCAGCGCGTACCGGGCGCCCCGCAGCCCACGCGCCCCCAGCCCTGCCCCCGCCCCGATCGGAGTGATCATGCCGCACCCCGCCAGCATCCAGATCGTCGGTGACGTCCAGGGCAGCGTCGAGAGCCGCTTCACCGACAGCGGCATCGTCGTCACCCGCTTCCGGCTCGTCAGCAGTCCTCCCCGGTGGGACCAGGCCCAGGGCTGGGTTTCCGGCCCGCCCCTTCACTACGTGTGCACGGCCTGGCGCGACCTGGCCCGCAACGCGGCCGAGTCTCTGATCGAAGGGACCTCCGTTCTCGTCTTCGGCCGCATCACCGAGGTGCGCGAGGACACGCAGTGGCTGAGCGTGGACGAACTCGGAGTCAGTCTCCGCGCCCGTATCGCGTACACCGAGGAAGCCCTGCCGGGCCCCGCTGCCGCCGCGCCGGTGAAGAGCGCTCCCGCCACACCCCCGAGGCCAGCGCCGCGCCCGCCGGCGCCCGGGGCGGCGCCCGAGCCCACCGAGGCCCGAGTCCTGCACAACGCCGCCGGATACAACGCCGCCGGATGGGGCCCGGCAGACATCCGCCCGCGCCCCGCCGACTTCCGCCCCGCCCCGAACCACCTCTAGCCGGAGCTGAACAACCCGTTGCGCTCCGGCTCCCGCCCCACGAGGAGAGCCGAACATGTCCGTCCTGCCCCGCGCCATCCCGCCCAAGTTCACCAAGCAGCTTCGAGACGCCCTCGCCCAAGCCGGCGTCCGCTGCGTCCCGACGCTCAAACCCGGCAGCAGCATCGCCCTCTCGCTCACACACCAGGGACGCCCATGGGAGGTGCGCTACATCGCCCAGGAGGCCAACGACCTCCCCGTGTGGCAACTGGTCGGCCCTGGCCAGGAACGGGGGCCGCTCGCACTGACCGAGGACGTCGTCGCCACGATCACGGCCCCTCCCCCCGCCCCGGCTCCACCCGCCCCGGGCACATCATCCCGCGCACCGCGAACCCACCTGGGCTTCCCCGTCCCGGAATTCGTACGCGCCAACTGGCACTCCGAGCGCGCCTACTGGTGGCGCCTCGGGGTCGCAACCGCCGTCGGCAAGCTCCCCGCCAACCGGCCTCGCCCCTGACCTCCCCCGCCCCCACGCCACCACAGAAGCGCTGCTGCACCTCAACCACGAACCAGGAGACCGCCATGACCGACTCCCCCACCCCGACCTCGGTCGACACGCCGTTCGGCCCCATGCACGTCCAGCGTGTCGAGACCCGCACCGCTGAGCCTCGAAGGAACTGGACCACGACCTACACCGTGCAGGGCCCTCGTGTCTCGGGCCTGGTCCACATCGAGCCGCACCACGGCGGCACGTTCGAAGTCCTGCCGAGCCGCTTCCTGGTCCGCGTGGCCGATGACCCGTGGGATGAGCACCAGGCCCATTTCACCGTGAACGGCGTAAGCATCTCCCGAGGGACCCGCCTTCTCGGTGTCTTCGCCCCGGAAGACGTGGACCGCTTCTCCCTCCACCGTTTCGACAAGCGCTCGGGATACCGTGAGGAGATCTCCGACGCTGGGCAGGCGCGCGCCTGTACCGCACTTCAGGCCGTCCTCGGCGTCCACATGGCCACCATTCACCTGGTCTGGGCGCACGCCAACGCCCACGCGGACCACCACCGTCCCTCGCGTCGCGCCGAGATCGCAGAGAGCCTGCGGGAGGCGCAGGAGAGGGCCGCCGAGGCGCAGCGGGACATCGAGGCGCTCCACGGCCGGCTCGGTGCCCTGGCAGAACGCGGCTCCATCCTCGATGCCCAGCGCCGGGTCGGCCACCTCCTTCAGGCTCTCCTCGACACCACCGCCCCGGGGCACCACCAGATCCTCTGCTCAGCTTCTCTCGCCGGGAATCTCCAGACCGCGATTCTGCTGGTGGACACCCGCACCGGTGCGACCTTCCGCCACGACGAAGCCTCCGCCGACTTCACCGCCCTGCTCGCCTACGCCCTGGCGCAGACCACCCCCGGCGGGCTCGTCATGCGCAGCCGGGTCGACGGCCGGCCGGAGGAGGTGCGTGGGTGGCGCCTTCGAGCAGGCCGCGCCTGGCCCCTGACCGCCGCCGAGGTCTTCGACGCCTACTGCACCGACCACGCCACCGGCGACCTGCTCTCCCCCGAACCCGGAGTCGAGTACCGCGCAGGCACCCCGCTCGACGACGACCACCGCCCCGAGCCCGACCACTGAACGACCGAGGGGGGCGTCCCCGACCTCAAGGACGCTCCCCTCGGGCTGCAGGGGCGGCAGGACCGCCCGGACTTCGTCACCTCCGAAGCTCTTCTGAGCGAGCGGCGCTACTCCGGGCCTCCCCTCCCCTCCCCTCCCCTCCCCTCCTTCGCCCCTGCGCCCGTACGGAGACCACCAAGATCCCCAGGTCAGGCAATGCGGCCGTGTCCTGGAACAGGTGGCTCCAGCCCCGACGCCTCGTCCGCACGAGAGGAAGGTGGTCATGGGTATCGCCACTTCGAACCCGACCCCGCCAGTTCTGCCGACGTTCCTCCTCGGCACCCACATGCCGGCCTGGACGCGCGACTCCCGCTTCCTCGGAGTAACCCTGTTCATCTCCGTGAACCGGCTTCGCCGCGGTGGCCCGCTGCCCCCCCTCTCGGCACGACGTGTGCCTGGACTCCGGAGGGTTCACCGAGCTCAAGCAGTACGGGACCTGGCGCACCGGCCCCGAGGAGTATGCCGCTCTTGTCCGACGCCTCCGCGCCCAGTTGGGTGAGGAGCGGGTGCGGTGGGCCGCGCCTCAGGACTGGATGTGCGAACCGCAGGTGATCTTCGGGGCCAACCACCATCTGCCGCCTCATCACCCGCAGTACTTCCGCGGCACGGCCCCGCACCACTCCGGCCGGGCCGGCCGCACGGACCGGGAGTTCGACCTGGCGGTTCGGCTGCACCAGGAGCGGACGATCGAGAACTTCCTGGAGCTGCGCCGGCTCGCGCCCGACCAGCCGTTCATCCCTGTCCTCCAGGGCTGGGCTCCCAGGCACTACCTGCGCTGTCTCGATCTGTACGGGCAGGCCGGCGTTGCGCTGGAGCGCGAACCACTGGTTGGCCTGGGCTCGGTGTGCCGTCGGCAGCACACCGCCGAGATCGGCAACCTCGTCCAGGCCCTGACAGCGGCGGGCCTGCGCCTGCACGGCTTCGGGGTGAAACGCGAGGGCCTCGCCCAGTACGGGCGGTACCTTGCCTCAGCCGACTCGCTCGCCTGGTCCGCGGGGGCCCGGTACAACCCTCCGCTGGCCGGGCACCTCCACAAGAGCTGCTCCAGCTGTCCAGAGTGGGCTCTTCGCTGGTACGCAGACACACAGGCCGTTCTCCGGCACACATCCCCCTGAGGAGGATCTACTCATGACAACGATCTTGACCCTGTGCGGAGCCGCCGAACAGGCCACCGAGGACGAGCTTCTCGCCCTGCTTCGCCAGGCCCGCGATCTGTACGAGGCCGGCCTCGCCGCCGCTCGCGCAGCTCCGTACGGCTCTGCCCGTGCGGTGGCCGAGTTCAAAGAGTGGGCAGGAACCGCCGAAGCCATGGCCTACGACCGCATGGTCGAGCTCGCTGCTCACCGCGGCGTCACACTGGTGCGCGAGGAGCTCTGACCGCTTTCTACTCGCCCGGACCAACCGAGTTGCACGACAAGTTCGCGGAAGCGGGTGCACACCCAGCCTAGATGCTCTAATATTTGCGTTGTTCACGCCGCCGGAGATCGGACGTTCCCCATGCCTCGCGTCGATGCCGACGAAATCGGCGCAGCACACCAGCTCACCGCGAAGCAGGTCCGTTCCCTCTATGCGGCTCGCAAGAGCAACGGCTTCCCCGAGGCCAAAGGAACCCGCCCGGGCGCCGGCAAGCGGCCGCAGAGCGAGTGGGAAGAGGCAGAAGTCGACGCTTGGTTCGCCAGGCGCCGGAAACCTGCCTCCGCTCCCGGCCGAGCGGTGCAACGCGACCCCGGCGAACTCCTGACGGCCGCCGAGGCCAGCCGCCGACTGGGGTACAAGAACCCTGCGCAGCTGAAGACCTACTTCGACAAGGGCTCTTTCATCGACCCCGACGAAGAGGTGGAGTCCCCCGAGTCCGGCAGGGTGCGGCGCCGATGGCGCGCCGACCGCGTGGACGCGTGGAACGAGAATCGGCCGGGGCAGGGCAGGAGGGCGGGTTCCTCCGCGCGCCAGCCGTCGGCGACCACCGCGGCCACGGGGGCGCCGGATGACCTCATCGGCGCTGCAGAGGCTTCCCGCATCCTCGGGCTGGGCGGGGTGAGCTCCTTCGACACCACGTTGTACAAGGGCGATCTCCCTCTCCTCGCCCAGCCGGCCAGCACCAGGCTGAACGGTCGGCGCGTGCGCCGCTGGCGCCGCAGCGTTGTTGAAGAGCAGGCTGAGCAACGTCGTCCGCAGCCTCAGCCACCAGTGGAAGGCGAGGGCGACAATCCCTTGCTGACGGCCGAGGAGGCCGCTCCGCTGTTGGGGTACGCCAACGCGAAGAGCCTGCGCACCATGATCGCCCGCGGTGCGCTGCCGCACCTCGCCCGGCCTGATGATCCCGGACCGCCGGCCCGCTGGAAGAAGGCCGCCGTTCTGGCTCAGGCACGAGCGAAGGCCGGCCATGTAGGCTAGGAAGAGGAGTGGACATCCGGAATGGGCAGTCAGTTGATCGCCCTGGGGCCGGATGACCCACACGGTGGTCGGTATGGAGGGGCTGTCAACCTCTCCCCGCCTACGGCGAGCCGGCCACCGCCTCTTCTTCAAGAGGGGGCCGCTGTCCTGTCCGGGCAGCGGCCCCCTTTCTTTCGTTCTGGACTCAGCAGCCCGCAGGCGCTTTGTCTACGGGCAGGTCGGAGAACTGAGAACGGGACAGGTCTGCTACGACCTTCACGGCCTTAGACCGGCTGCCCCGGTGGCGCGAGACGGAGATCTGAGCCGGCTGCCGCGTCGGCTCAGGAAGTCCAAACCGAGGGAAGAGGTGCTCCGGATACAGGCCCGGGTCCGGGGACCGGTCGTACCTGCCCTCGCGGTGTTGTGGGGCGAAGTAGGCAGGGCGGTGAAAGAGCATCACGGTCTTCGCTCTCGGCATGATCTGCTCGGCGTGGACCATGTCGGTGACGCGGGGCCGGCGATCTTCGCGCTCCAGGAGCGCCTGGTCCAGCTGCTCTACGAGGACCACGGCCAGGTTCTTCTCCTCGGCGAGATGGGACAGCCCGTCGAGGATGACTTCCACTCCCCGCTCCCGCGAGGTGGTGTGGGGCGTGTTCATGAGGCCGAGGTAGTCGACGACCAGGATGTCGGGCTTCGCACCCGTTCGCTCGTACCGGGCGTGCAGGGCCTGGATCTCGGCAAGCCCCGGGGATGCCATGTCGCCGCCGATGTAGAGGGGCGCGCTCTGTACGGCCAGGGCGGTGTGGGCGACCGTGGCCAGTTCGGTGTCGTCGCATCTGGCCCGCAGGAGCTTCTCGGTGGGCACCCCCGATTCGGCGGCGAGGATTCGGTGGGTCAATTCGACGTGCGACATCTCCAGCGACACCACCAGGGCCATCCGCCTGAGACGGATGGCCGCGTGCCGCGCGAAGGCGAGGCCCAACATGGACTTGCCCATGCCGGTGCGGGCCGCAAGTACGGCGAGTTCCCTCCGCCGGAGGCCGCCTCCGAGGAGACGGTCGAGGCCGGTTAGGCCGGTGGGGATGAAGGTGGCCGCGCTAAGGCGGGCAGCCGCTTCTCGGCGAGAGCCTCCCCCGGCGCGCTGCACCCGGGCGTTGGCGAGCTTTCGGGCGTGGTTGCTGACCACGTGGTTCCGTTCGGGCGCGGCTGGTCCCGTGCCCTGCGCGCCGGAATTGATCCGCCGGGGACGCTGAGGTGGTGCGTGGCACCCGGGGCATCGTCGCCCTGGGCAGTCACGGGTCTGCGGCGGGCTCGCCGGACCGCCTCAGCGGCGGCCATCGCGGAGATGCTAGCACCGATGCGTCCCGATTTGTGGGCCTAACCAGCGGGCCAACCAGCCCAGTTGTGACCAGGCCGCGATGTCGGTTGGGGGAAGAGCGTGCGGGGGTGGTTGGGGCCGCCGGGTTGCCTCAGGACGTAGCAGTCCAGTCAACCCAGGAGCCCTGTGATGGTCTTGAAGAAGCGTAGGAAGGCGCGGCCGCGGCCGGCCGAGGGGTCGGTGACGCTGGCCGCGATGCGGCGGCGGGTGACCCTGGTGCGCGCCGGGGTGTGGTGCGCGGTGGCCGCGGGGCCGATCGGTCTGGTGGTGGCGGCGGTTCCCGCGCCCGCCCCCGCCCCGGTCTCGGTGAGCCGGCCGGCTCCGCGGGCCGCAACGGACCCGGACGGGCTGGCGGAGATGTTCCTCTCGGCGTGGCTGCGCTCGGACATGGCCGGCAACGGTGACGCGGAGCGAGCCGTTCAGGTCATGGGGCCCTCCGTGGGTCTGCCCAAGGCTGCTCGGGGAGAGGGCGCGCCGAAGCCCTTCGTGGCGGAGCGGACCGCTGCGGTGCGCAGCACGACGGTGGCCGCGGGCCGGTGGCGGGTCATGGTGGCCGCGCAGAGCGCGGAGGGGGAGACCCGGTTCTACGCCGTGCCCGTGGAGGCCGACGCCACGCTCTCGCAGGTGCGGGTGAGCGACGCCCCCGCACAGGTCGCGGCCCCGGCGCTGCGGAAGGCCGGCTCGGAGCGCTACTCGACGCAGGTGCGCTCCGGGAGCGCCTTGACCAAGTCGGTGGAGCAGTTCCTGGCCGCGTACCTGTGCGGGGTGGGCGAGGTGGGCCCGTACCTTGCCCCGGGGACTCGGCTTGGGCCCGTTGATCCGGCACCGTTCACCACGGTCGAGGTCGAGGCCGTACGGGCGCAGAGGCAAGGGGCGTGGGACGAGCCGGCTGATGGGGTCAAGGCACGGGTCCAGGCGCGAGTGACGGCCGCGTCGGCGGCGGGTGAGGTGCCGCTCACCTACGAGCTTGAGCTGTCCGCGCGGGCGGGCCGGTGGGAGGTGTCCGGTCTGGAGGCCGGTGCGGGCGCGGAGCGGGGTGCCCGGTGAACGGCGTGATGCTGGCTGGTGCGCTGGAGGATCTGGGTGACGGCTTCATCGCGATGCTCAGCGGCTGGGGTGACGACGGGCTCCAGGCCGTGCTGGTGGCCATCGTCGCGATCACGGCGCTTCGGACCCTGTCGATGAAGTCAGCCATCGGGGCCATCCTCTTGTTCGTCGTGGCTCTGGGTATCTACCGGTCGCAGGACAGCCTGTCGGACGCGTTCGAGGACGAGGTGAACAACCCGGCGAAGGCCGCGGCCTCGGCGCCGGCACTCCCTGGTCCTGGTGGTGGGGCATGAGCGCGGTCAGGACCAGCAGCACTTATACGTTCGCTCGGCGGTTCCCCAGCGTGATCGGCCGGCTGGGTGACTGGCACGTGCCGTTCGGGCCGTTCACCCCGGCGCAGCTGATCGTGCTGGCGCTCGGCACGCTGGCGCTGGTCTACACGGCGTCGTGGTGGTGGGCCGTGCTGGGTCCGGTGCCGCCTCTGGCCCTGGGCTTCGCGGTCTGGGCTCTTCGCGGGGCGAAGATCGCCGGCCGGGACCCGGTGATGGCGGGCCTGGGGCTCGTCGTCGGCGCGCTGCGGCCGGTGGGTGGCCGTGTGGGTGGCCGCGCGGCACGCGATCGACGCTCCTCGCCGGTGCTGGGTGGATTCGTCGTGCAGGACCTGGTGGGCGGGGGCGAGCCGGAGAGCAGCGGCTCGGGGGCTCGGCGGGACGTTCAGCGGGTGCCGGGTGAGGGCGTTCAGGCAGCTCTGGTTCCGGTGACGGAGCTGGAGCGGCTGGTGGCGGGACTGGGAGGACGGCGATGAGGGTTCCTTTCCGGCACGTAGCCGGTCATCTGGTGTGGGCGGCGAGCGGCACGGTCTGGGCTGTGTGGCGGCTCGATCCCAGTGCGGGTGAGGGGCGGGCGCAGGGGGCGTACGTCCCGGCGGAGGTGCGGCAGGAGCTGCTGGGGCAGGTGACGGCGCTGATTCGGTCTCTGCCCGGTGAACCGCGCGTTTTCGGTGTGTGCGCGCAGGTCGACCCGGCCGAGGTGGCCTGGAAGATGATGGACGGCGTCGACGAGGACGACCCGCGCTCTCTGCCCTGGCTCGACCACGTCGAGTCGGCGGTCGAGCTGCTGGACGGGCAGGAGATGCATCAGCGTGTCCTGTGGCTGGCCGTGCCTCTCGATCAGCCGGGGCGCCACAGCTGGCACGGGGTGCTCGACTCGGTGTGGGCGGACGTGGCGGCGCCGCTGGGGCTGCGGGCGCGGCCGGTCTCCGAGGAGCAACTCGATTTCTACCGCGAGAAGGCGGAGCAGGTCGAGGCGCAGATGGGTGGGGCGCTGGGTCTTCGTCCGGCGCGGCCGGCGGAGATCGTGTGGTTGGTGAAGCACGCGTTGCACCGGGGGTTGGAGGAGCCGTTGCTGGCCCGGGCTGAGGAGTCGGGTCTGTACGGGTCCGAGGTGGGGGCGGGCGGCGCGTTGCGGTCGCCGTCGTACATGGAGCTGGGGCAGGTGCGTCTTGCCGAGGGCGGCGTGGCGGCGGTCCCGGCCGAGGACGAGCAGGAGACTGCCCGGTCGAAGCGGGGAGCAGGTGGGACACCGGGGTGGCTTCGCCGGGGCGAGGGGTCGCCGGTGGCGAGGCGGTGGTTGGAGGTCGAGGTCGAGGCCGGGACCGGCTACCAGGCGCAGTTGGTCCTGTCCCAGATGCCGAGGCAGGTGGCGGCCGACTCGGCGGACATCTTCACGCAGCTGGAGGAGCTGCCGTTCCCGGTCGACTACACGATCGACACGAAGGTGGTGACGTCGGAGAAGGCCCGGCGCCAGGTCGAGCGCAAGCGCAACGATCTGGTGGACCAGTCCACGCAGTACACCCGGCGGCCGACCGGCGCGCCCCCGGCGATCCTGAGCGCCGCCAAGGACCTCGGGGAGGTCGATGCGCGGCTCGGTGCGGGTTCCGAGGTCGAGGTGCAGTCCGTGGTGGTCCTCACCGTGTGGGGGCCGACGCCGGAGATCTGCGAGGCACGTGCCCGAGCACTGTCGGCGTCGTTCGCGGGTGCGGACTACCGGTTGGTCCGGCCGGTGGGGTTGCAGGAGGAGCTGTTCCGGGTGGGGCTGCCGGGAACGGTGAGCAACTGGCGGACCGTGGAGTTCCGGCAGCACCATCTGAGCGAGGACTGGGCGATGCTCGGGGCGTTCGGCCGCACGGAGGTTGGCGACCCGACGGGGATGCTCCTGGGGCTGGACCTGGACTGCGGGACGAGCCGGCCGGTGCTGGTGAATCTGTCGGACGCTCCGAAGGCGGACGCGTCCGCGTCGCTGGGAGTCGTCGGGGACCTGGGCTCGGGCAAGTCGGTGATGCAGAAGCTGCTGACCGCGTCGGTGGTGGATCGCGGAGAACGCGCCATCGTGATCGACCGGACGCCGATGCGGGAGTGGGCGGCGTTCGGCCAGGCGGTGGCTCCCGGTCGGTGTCAGGTTATCGATGCGGCCGAGGCCCGGCTGTCAATCGACCCGCTGCGGATCTTCGGTAGGTCGACTGCCGCGCGGTACGCCACGTCGTATCTGACGCTGCAGCTCGGCGTGGGGCCGATGTCGCCGACGGGCTCGGCGGTGAACCGGGCGGTCAAGGCGGTCGCGGGCGGCCCGGACCCGTCGATGTCGAAGGTGCTGGGTGAGCTGAAGCGGGCGGAGGCGTCCGCGGAAAGCCCGGCGCGGCGGAACGCGGCGGCCGAGGCCGCCGACCTGCTGGGGATCGTCTCCGAACACCCGCTGGCGGCGATGGTCTTCGACCCGACGCTGCCGGCGCTGTCGCTCCGTGGCGACATGGACGCGGACCTGATGGTCATCACCACCGCGGGGCTGACCCTGCCGCCGAAGTCGGCGTACGGGAACGCTGAAGCGCTGGCGCAGCAGCCCCTGGAAGCGCTGATCGGCCGGGCGCTTCTGTACGTGATCGCCGCCCTGGCGCGCGAGACCGCGTTCGCGGACACGACGCGGTTCTGCTCGATCGTCACCGACGAGGTGTACTGGCTGACGAGCTCGGCCGAAGGGCTCTCGCTGGTGCACGAGGTGCTGCACGACGGGCGCAAGCACCTGGCCGGGTTGATCGCCGGCGCTCACGATGCCGAGGAGCTCGGGCCCGACCGTGGGCTGATGGCGTACCGGGTGCTGACCCGCACCGCCGACGGAGAGCGGGCCCAGCGCGGGCTGAAGTTCCTGGGGCTGGAGCCGACGAAGGAACGCGTCCGCCTGGTGACGACGGACCTGGCGCCGGTGGGCCGCAAGGACCGGGCCGGCGAGGTCCTGCTGTGTGCCCCGCGACAGAACGTGGGCCGGGTAAAGATCCTGCCTCCCGCGATCGAGCGCGTCCGGGAGCGGCTGTTCACGACGCCAGGTGCGAGGCCGATGGGCGGGTCGTCGAACCGCCTGGTGAAGACGGTGCGTGAGGGGGCTCGGTCGTGAGCGGCTGGAGGTTGCGGTGGGTTCTGCGCGGGCGTCGGCGCGCGGTGGTGCACGTGCTGCTGTTGACCGTGGTGTTCCTGACGGTGAACACGCAGGTGGCGTGGGCAGCTACCGGCGGCGGTAGCCAGGAGGGCGGGCTCCTCGCACCCTTGCTGCAGATCAAGACGTCCGAGGGCATCCCGCTCTCCGGCTACCAGATGGGAGCGGGCGGCTCCTCTCTGTCGATGGGCCAGTCCTTCCGGGTGATGGTCATCGGCGGGCTGTTCACGCTGGTGGTGCTGCTGGTCGGGCTGGCGTGCTGGATGGTCGAGTTCGCGTTCCGGTTCCCGCTTCTGTCGCTGCTGATGGAGCCGGCGCAGAAGGCGGCTGACGCGTACAACGACGCGGTGGTCGACCGGCTCGGTCTCAAAGGGCTGATGCTCTCGTGGGGGTTCGCCTTCGGGCTGATCCTGTTCGTGCGGGGCCGGGCGGCGCGTGGTCTGGGGGAGATCGCGTTGACGCTGCTGCTGGGGGCGTTCGCGGCTTCGGCCTTCATCCGACCCGATGTGCTGCTCGGCGTCGACGGGCCCTTGGTGAGCTCGCAGCGGGCCGGCGCGGAGGTGTCGCAGGCGGTCGCCGACTCCTACGACTGGGGCGGCAAGGTCTCCCGTGATCTGCCCGGTCCGTGCGCGACCAACGCGAGCGGTGCCGAGGTGGCGTGCGGCGCGGGCGAGGAGTGGGCGCCGGTGAAGCCCGGGAGCCAGGCGGCGGCCGTGGCCCGCCCGATTCAGGACGCCGTCACGAACGCGATCGTCGTGAAGCCGTTCATGCTGCTCCAGTACGGGCAGCTGCTGGACCCCGGCAAGAAGGACGAGAAGGCGGCGTACGAGGCCCACGTGAAGTGGGTGACCGGCAAGTACGCGCCGATGACGAAGGCAGAGGCCGAGGAGGAGTGCAAGGACGTCGCGACGAAGCCGATGCGGGATCTCTGTGTGGACGAGACGCTCGGGAGGACTCCCCCGCTGACCCCGGTCGACGTGGTCAAGGAGAAGTTGCAGGAGGGGACGGCGGTCCTCTCCCCCGAGGACCAGGCCCTGACGGGGCTCACCGATGATCTGAAGAAGAACGGCGGCGCGGTGGGCAAGGAAGCCGCCGCCTACGCGAGCGACCCGTCGTGGGAGCGGGTGTCCGGTGCCCTGGTCCTGCTGCTTGCTGCGATTCTCGTCGCCGGGATGCTGATGGCGACCACGATGGTGCTGCTCGGCGCCCAGGCCGGCGGAGCGGGCGCGTCCGCGGTCGGCGGCGTCGTCTTCGTGTGGAGCATGCTGCCCGGGCCCAACCGCCAGATCGTGTGGAAGTGGTTGGGGCTGTGGTTGGTGGCGACGCTGGCCACGTTCGCGGCCTGTCTGTTCGTGCCGTTCTACGGCATGTCGGTCGACGCGGTCCTGACCGACGGCCCGGACCTGATGATCGAGCGTCTCCTCCTCCTGGTCGCCCTGGCGCTGCTCGGCGTGTTCTTCCACCGGGCCCTGTTCCGGGCCCTGTCCGGCTTCGGGCAGCGCCTGGCGCAGCGGATGCGGTACCTGAAGGTCGGCGGTACGCACCTGCCGGGCGACACCTCGGAGATCGGCGCCGCCCTCGGGGCGCATGCGGCCGGCGGATACGGCGTCGGAGGGGGTCTGGCGATGCCCGGGGCCTACGGCCTGGGGACCCGGCACGGGTTGCTCTCGCGCGCCGGCGCGATGCTCGACGGCAGCGGCATGCCGATGGACCCCGGTGCCGTCGTCGGCCAGGGGCTGGCCGAGGCGCGTCGCGGTCTGGCGCCGCTGGGCCTGGCCGTCGGGGCGGGTGCGCTCGGGGCGAAGCTGGGGCTGCGCGGGGCCCACGGTCTCCTGGTCGGACGACGTCCGGACCAGGAGTCGCTGGACCGGATGCGGCGGCCGGTGGCTACGGGCGACACTCGTACGCCCCGCCCGTCGTGGCAGCGGTACGGCGGCGGGCCTGGGCAGCACGAGGGGGGCGAGGAGCGCGAGCTCGTCGACCCGCAGACGGGTGAGGTGGTCCGGGTCGGTGGGGACAACCACGGCGAGGACGAGCGCACCGGTCTGGGGACCCGGGTGCACAACCGGGCTGTTCGGCTTCGGGGGTACCGCGTCCTGAGCCGGGCGGGCCGGCTGGCCTACCACTCCACGTACGGGCTTCCGGCAGCGGTGGGCAAGAGGTCGTCGAGGGCAACGCAGGACGCCCGGGAGCAGTGGACCAGTACGCGGACCCGGCTTCAGGAGGACGGCCAGGCGTGGCGGCCGGTCGGCAGGACGGTGGCCCGGGCCGGGCGAGGCGCGGTGACGCTGTCTCAGCGGGCTGCGGTGGCCGGTTACCTGGCCGAGCAGCAGGCAGCCGAGAGCGTCGGGCGGATTCAGGAGGCAGGCCACCGCGGGGCGGCCCGCGTGCGGGCCGGGGCACGGTCGGCGTCGCTGACCACGGCGCTGGTGCTGGGCCGCACGGCGAATCCGCCGAGTTCCGCCTCCCGGCCCGTGCCGGGGGCTGTTCGTCAGGTCTCGTCCCCGTCCGATGACCACCAGCGGGTTCTCGATGCGCTGGCCCGGGCCCGTGAAAGCGGATCGGAGGACGGTTCGTGAAGCGGTTGCGCCGGTTGGGCTGTCTCGGTGTGCTCCTGGTCCTGGTCGGGGGGTGCGCGGCGCAGGTTTCCGCCTTACACCAGCAGCTCGTCGGCTTGTCGACTCTCGCGGAGGAGGATCAGGAGACCTTCGATGCCGGGGAGGGCAACGGGGACGGAATCCCGCCGAGGATGCTCCAGGCCTACCGGTCGGCGGCCGGCCAGGCAGGGAAGTTCGCGCCGGGGTGCCGGGGGATGCGGTGGCCGATCCTGGCGGGGATCGCACGGATCGAGTCGAACCACGCGGCCGGCCGGTCGGTGTCGGAGAGCGGGGACATCCGTCCGAAGATCTACGGGCCCCTGCTGGACGGCGCCGGGGTCGGCGGGAACACCACCGCGCACCCGGACACCGACGGTGGCCGCTGGGACGGCACCGCCCGCGGGGAGCGGGCGGTAGGCCCCTTCCAGTTCATCCCCGCCACCTGGGCGTCCACCGCCCCGGCGGGGCACCGTGACCCGCACAACGCCGACGACGCCGCCTTGGCCGCGGTGATCTACCTCTGCGGCCGGGGCCGCGACCTGCGCTCGGAGAGTCAGCTGGAGGCGGCGCTCTTCCAGTACAACCGCTCGAAGGTCTACGTCGCCGACGTCCGCCGCTGGATCGACCAGTACTCCGCCGGAGGCGGGACCGGGTCGACGAACCTGGAGGGTGTGAAGGGCAAGGCCCGGACGGTTCTGGAGGCGGCGCTGTCCCAGCGGGGCGTCCCGTACTCGTGGGGCGGGGGCGACGCGAAGGGCAAGAGCACCGGCAGCTGCTGTTCCCCCAGCGGCAAGTCGGGGGCCTCCATCGTGGGATTCGACTGCTCGGGGCTGACGACGTACGCCTTCGCGCGGGCCGGGATCAGCCTGCCTCGCACGGCCAGCGCCCAGTCCCAACGGGGCAATCGGCTGTGGACGTTGAAGCAGATGGCCCCTGGCGACCTGGTCTTCTTCTCCTACATCCCCGGCCAGGACAGCGCCATCTATCACGTAGGGATCTACCTCGGAGACGGGAAAATGATCAACGCTGCGCGTCCGGGCACGAGGGTCCGGATCGACCCGGTGGCGTCGATGTCGGGGTTCGCGGGGGGTGCGCGGCTGTGGTGAGCACCGAATCTGGCGGGCTACCGCGTGTGCGGGCCGGCGGGGAGCGGCCCCGGACACCGGGAGAGGACGGGCCGCGCCGTACGGGGCTTCTCGCGCCGGCGGCCGCCGTCGCCCTGGCGCTCCTGGGGATGTGGCTCCTGCTGCCCGATCAGGACGGCGGAAGCAACGCGGCTGCTCCCAGCGCGGTGCGCGCCGCAGAGGAACGGGTCGAGGACCCGGCGTCGGTGCCGAGCCTGCCGGCTGCGGAGGCGAGCAGCTCTGGCTCGCAGCCGCCCTCGGCCGGTGCGAGCGCAACGCCGCCGTCGGAGCACGACGGGGCGGCTCTCGCTCCTCCCGGGGAGGGCCCGGCCGGGGACCGGGCGCTGCGCCGGGAGCTGGCGCGGCTCTCGCCTCCCGATCTGGCGCCGGCGGTGGAGGAGGAGCTTGCCGGACGGGCCCGGCGGGAGCTGATGGACGACACCGCTGCTGTCTACCGGCAGGTCCGGGTCCAGGCGGCCCTTGCCCGCCGGGACGGGGCCGATGAGCGGGCGGTGGTGCACCTGGTGTGGGCCGGCAGCGGACCGGACGGCGAGTTCCGCGAGGGCCGCACGACGACGGTCCGCTACGAGGAGAAGGGCAAGGGGTCATGGGTACGAGCGGGACGGTGACGGCCATGCCGGTCGCGGACGGCGTGGTAACGGTGCTGAGCTGGCTGTTCAGCTTGCTGGAGTGGGGTTGGGACAACGTGTGGTGGTGGGCGCCGCTGGGGGCGGTGCTCGCCGCCGGCGGGTATGCCGGGCTGCGGCGGCTGGCCGATCATGCCTCCCAGGAGCGGACTGCGGTGATGCTGAAGCCGCGGCGTGGCTTCGAGCCGAGCCCGGAGGAGATCCACCGGTACGGGATACAGCTTCTCCGGGCCTCGGGGGCGGGCCCGTGGTGGGTGCCCCGGCGCGCCAGGACGGTGCGGATTCGCTTTCACGGCGACGGGGTGCGGGCCTTGACCTACACGGTGGAGGCTCCGGCGGGCGCCGCGCTGCTCCTTCGCCACAGCCCGTTCGGCGAGGACGTGGAGGTCTCGACCGTGCCGGTCGGGCGGCGGGTGAAGGGCAGGCACCGGGTCCGGGCGGAGTTCATGTTGCGGGGCGGAGGGCCGGCGGAGACGTCGCTCCGTGAGGTCCCGGC
The DNA here is from genome assembly GCF_011170125.1 of Streptomyces diastaticus subsp. diastaticus. Taxonomy (NCBI): domain Bacteria; kingdom Bacillati; phylum Actinomycetota; class Actinomycetes; order Kitasatosporales; family Streptomycetaceae; genus Streptomyces; species Streptomyces diastaticus. The sequence continues at coordinate 24,822 of NZ_BLLN01000004.1, forward strand.
GATCCCGGACCCGCTTCAGCCGCTGGTGAACGCCCTCTCGGACATGCGCGCTGACCTCCACGATGTCGCCGAGGTGTGCTTTGACGTCCAGCGGCCCTCGCCTTCTCGGCTGAGGCTCAAGCGGAACAGCGCTGTGAACAAGGCGCGTTCGGAGCGCTGGCGGGAGGCGGCCCGGGCGTCGCGCTGGCAGCGGATGAACGCCGGGGGCGGTTTCGCGCAGGCGTGGTCGGGCCGCGCGGGTCGGCCTGCGGGAGGCTCCCTCGTTCTGTCGCCCGAGCAGGTCGACCGTAAGGAGGCGCTGGGCAAGCTGGCCGACGAGACGCCGGTGGTGCGGGTGCAGGTGCTGGTGCGGTGCTCCAGCGACATCGAGGGGCGGGCCCGGGCGCGGCTCCAGCAGATCCAGGCGGCGATGGACGTGTCGTCGGGATCGGCGCGGTGGTCGATGCGGGGCTGGCGGTTCGGGCCGGTGGCGGTGACGAGCGATCATCAGCCGTGGCGTGGCGCGTTCGACCACCGGTGGCAGACCGGGCAGGCGGCGCCGCCGTCCGCGAACTGGGTCGCGGTGGAGGAGCTGGCCGGGTGGCTCAAGCCCCTCACGGTGCACACCCGGATGCCGCTGCTGGAGGGTGAGGTCCCGACCTTTCAGGTGGGCAACCCCGGGCTGGTCCTTCAGGGCTGGTACCGGTCGGTGGACGGGCGGCGGCGGCTGCTGGCCACCGTCGAGTCGGAGACGCTCTTCGAGGTCGCCATCGGCAAGGCCGGCTGGGGGAAGACCGAGCGGGCCCTGTGTCAGGCCGTCGGCCTGGCCCACAGCGGCCGAGGTCTGGCGATGGTGGACCCGCACGGCGACACCTGGGCCCGGGCCGCGCCGTACCTGGCGCACCAGCACATCGCGGAGCGGGCCCTGCTCATCGACCTCGCGGACCGGGGGGCGAAGTCTCCGCTGGCGGCCTGGAATCCGCTCTCCGTGCACGACGGGACCGACGCGCACCGGGTGGTCGCGGACACGGTCGACACCGTGGCGCACACCCTGGGCTGGTCGGCGGCGACGGCGCCGCGCGGCTTGACGATCTTCACGCAGGCGGTTCGGGCTCTCGTGGCGGTCAACGAGGCGGCCTGCCGTGCGGGGAGCCCGGAGTGCCAGACCACGCTGTTCCAGATGGACCCGCTGTTCAACGACGCCGGGTTCCGGGACCGTGTGCTGGCCCGGCTGCCCGAGGACGAGCGCAAGTGGTGGCAGACCGTCTTCCCGACGCTGCCCGCGGACGCGGCGTCGATCGTGCTGAACCCCATCAGCCGGCTGGCGAGCGACCCGGTCTCGCGGGCCTTCCTCGGGCAGCCGGTCGGCAGTTACCAGATGCGCCGCGCCATGGATGAGCAGCAGGTCATGTGGATCATGCCGCAAGGGGGAGGGCCCACCAGCCAGCTCATCACCACGCTGATCCTGCGCGACATCCAGCGGGCGGCGTACTCGCGGCGCGACACCCCCGCAGGGGAGCGGGTGCCCTTCCGGCTCTACCTGGACGAGCTGCGCACCCTGCTGTCGGGCGGCGCCGAGACGGTGGCGCAGCTGACGGAAGAGGCCCGCAAGTTCGGGTTGCGGCTGCACGGGATGAGCCAGCTCCTCCAGCGGCTCCCGGAAGACGTGCGCGACACCCTGCTGCAGAACGCCTCGACGTTGTCGTCCACGGCCGGCTCGACGCGGGCGATCAGCCTCATGACGGCTGAGTGGGGCGAGCTGGTCTCCCCCGGCCAGGTCGCCGACCTGGCTCGCTACCGGCACTACATGACGATGACGGTGCGCGGCGAACGCGTCGGCCCCGTCCTGGTTGAGGGGCCTGTGCTGGAGGAGGTCTTCAAGGACCAGGAGCGCCGCCAGCACGTGCCCGCGCTCAACCGGGAGGCGCTGAGGAACGCGGGGGCGCAGCCTCGGGGGCAGCTTCTCGCCCAGGCCCGTGACCACCAGGAGACCGTACGGGTCTGGCTGAGCCAGACCACCCAGACGAAGACCCCCCAGTTGAAGGGATACCGGTAGAGATGTTCGTGCCCTCGCCCAAGGAGACTCGCGCGCACCGCACGCTCGCGGCCCTGGCTGTCCACCGGCAGGCCACCGGAGAGCAACTGCACCGGCTGGTGGTCCCCGATTCGGGGCCCAGGGCTCTGGCGCCCGTCCTGGCCCAGCTCGCCGAGGAGGAGCTGATCGGATCGATCACTCTGCCGAACAGCGGCCGGAAGCGGGCCTGGTTCCTGACTCATCGCGGGGCGGGGGTCTGCCGGGACTGGCCCGAGCTCCGGGGCCGGCAGCCGCTGCCCTTGTCCACCTCGATGGCCGCCTCGATGCGCGCCGCGCACACGCTGACGGTGGTCCGAACCCACCTGGCGTTCCTGGACGACGCCCGGGCGCAGGGTGACGAGTACGGGCCGCTTGACTGGGCCCCCGAGGTCGCGCACAACGTCAGTGACGGGGAGCGGCTGGTCGCCGACGCGCTGATGCGCTACGTGGTGCTCGGCGCGGAAGGGCGCGTGAAACTGCGCGCCTTCGTCGAGGTGGACCGGGCCACGATGAGCGGGGAGGACCTGGCGGCGAAGCTGATCTCGTACGCCCGCTTCCACACCTACACGCCGCCGGCGCCCGGGGGGCGGCTCACGGCGGGTTCCAACTCCGTGGCGTGGCTGCGGTGGTACCCGACCATGCCGCGGGTGCTGTTCGTGCTGACCGGTGCCGGTCCTCGGGCGCTGGCGAACCGTCTTGCGGACCTGCGGGAGATGGCGGCTGAGCATCCCCTGGTCGCGGCGATGGCGGCGAAGGTTCCGCTCGGGGCGGCGGTACTGGAGGACGTCGAGGAGCACGGGGCCCGGGCGGCGGTGTGGACGTCGCTGGCCGGGCCGGAGGAGCGGTGTGGCTGGGACGAGCTGCAGCCGGCTTCGGCGCCGGCCACCCGCGTCACGTGACATGCATCACAAAAGGGGTTTCCGTGCGCATGGCAGCGATCATCATTTTTGCCACTCCATTACCCCAAGAAGGGCACACCGATGACCAGTTCACCCACCGGAAGGTGAGCAGAAATGCGTAACCTCTCGACTACAGATGGCGTATATACAGCGCATGCCGTCCCTTCGGGACCGTGCCGGGGGTCGGGGTGCTCACCACGTCATCTACCACCACAACGGGGAGGGACCATGGATCGTCGACATGGGGCCGGGAGCGTCCGCCGTATCGGGAACCGCTCGGCCAGCGCCGTGCTCGGCGGCGTGCTCGTCCTGGGCCTCGCGGGATGCGGCGGCCAGGACTCCGAGGCGGACAAGCCGGCCGGGTCCGGCAGTACGTCCGCGGCCGCCGAGCCGAGCGAGGAGGCGTCCACGCCGGAGCCGCTTACTCCCGAGGAGCGGGAGGAGAAGGCCGTGACCAAGGCCTATCTGTCCTTCCGGGCTGAGCAGAGCAAGGCGTTCGGCAAGGCCACCACGAAGGGTACGCAGATCGAGACCTTCGCGGCCGGCGTCGCCCTGCTCCAGGTCGAGAAGGACATGGAGTTCTCTCGCAAAGAGGGCGTGATCACCAAGGGAGCCACCCAGCACGAGCCCAGTGTGGACGTGCTGGAGCTGAAGCCGACGAAGGGCGGGACCCTGCCCCGCGCGACGATCACCGACTGCGTCGACGTGACGAAGGTGGAGTTCGTCTACGAGGAGTCCGGCAAGCCGTACCCGATGCCCGACGAGCGGCTCCCGCGGTACGAGGCAAAGGTCAAGGCGGAGAAGTGGGGGAAGCAGTGGAAGGTCTTGGAGGCCGAAGCTCAGTCAAGCGCCTGCTGACAGGCGCCGGCCCGCTGGCGCTCGCCGCGCTTCTGGTGGGAACGTCTGTTGCCCCGGCCACGGCCGGGGTTCCGCAGGGCGGGAGTTGCAGCGGGTGGGGCGACCTGGTCACCTGCCGCGCCGACGACAAGACGACCAGTCCCGGCAGTGGCGGCGGTGGCGGGCAGCGCGAGAGCCAGCCCAGCGGGGGCAAGAAGGGCACGTCGAAGCCGAAGAAGACGTGTACGACGTCGCGGCTTCCCGACCCTCCTGCGGGCAGCAGTCTGTGGGAGGGGCACGACCCGAGCGAGGGCGGCGTCTACGTGCGCCGGTGCCTCGGCGCGGGCGACGCGGAGGGCGATACCGGCTACAGCGACGTCTTCTGGGCGGGTGACACCCCGCCGGAGGAGACGGTCGATCCGGAGGTCCTGGCCCAGGAGGCGATCTCGAAGATGCGCCTTCGGGGTCCGCAGATCCGTACGACCCCCCGCGCGGGGCAGACCGGCGTGGTCGGGCTGCCGACGTGGATGTGGGTCGACCCCTCCCCCACGACGTACGGGCCGAACACCACGTCGGCGAGCGCCGGCGGGGTGACCGTCTCCGCGACGGCGAAGGTTTCGAAGATCGTGTGGTCGATGGGCGACGGACGGTCGGTGACCTGCACCGGTCCGGGGACGCCGTACGACTCGTCGTACGGCAAGAAGCCCTCCCCGACGTGCGGACACCTCTACGAACAGACCTCGGCCGGGCAGCCGGGCGAGAAGTACCAGGTCACGGCAACTGCCACCTGGGAGATCGAGTGGCAGGTCGAAGGGAGCAGCGAGGCCGGGGAGTTTACCCAGGCTCAGCAGTCCCAGGCTGAACTCGCGGTCGGCGAGCTCCAGTCCGTCGGCCGGTAGACACGTCACGTGGCGAAGGGTGCAGTGCAGGGTGAAGACGAAGCAGGAGGCGGCGCCGGCCACGGCCGGCGTGCCTGAGCAGATCAAGCCGGTGGCCACCGTGTCCGCGCGGGGCGGGCGCCGCAAGAGCCCCGCCATGCTGGCGCTGTCTGCGTTGCTGATCGCGGGCGGCGCGGGCGGCGGCTACCTGGCGTGGGAGAAGACCGGGGAGCGTACACCGGTGCTGGTGGTCGCGGCCGACGTCGCGGCCGGAGACGTCATCGAGGAGGGGGATCTCGCCCGGACATCGGTGTCGCTCGACCCGGCAGTGAAGGCGATCCCCGCCGAGCTGAGGGAGAAGGTCGTGGGCAAGCGGGCGGCGGTGCCGCTGGTGCCCGGTTCGCTCCTGTCTCCCAAGCAGGTCACGGACCGGACGCTCGTGCGGCCCGGGGAGCAGCTGGTGGGGATCTCCCTCAAGCCGTCGCGGCTTCCGGCGACCCGGCTGTCCGCCGGCGACACGGTGCAGGTGGTCTCCACCCCGGGGCAGGCCGCCGGCGACGAGGAGGCCGACGCGCAGCCGGACATGGTGGAGGCCCGGGTCGTCCGGGTCGGGCCGAAGGCGGAATCCGGCGGGGAGCGCGTCCTGGACGTCGCGGTACCCAAGGGCCGCGGGCCGCTGCTCGCCGCCCGGGCCGCCAACGGGAATGTCGCGGTCGTCGTGGACGCGGCGGACGGTTCCTGATGGCGGTCATCGCGCTCGTCGGTACCCCCGGGGCGCCGGGGGCGACAACCACGGCCCTGGCCCTGCTGAGGTCCTGGCCGCTGCCGGACGGCCAGCGCCTCGTGCTCGCCGAGTGCGATCCGGACGGAAGCGCCGTGCTGCCGGGGCTGCTGCGCGGGGAAGTGCCCGCCGATCACGGGCTGTCGAAGCTCACGGCGTCCGCGACGGGGCAGGCCCTCGCGGACGCGTTCTGGCGCCAGCTGCTCTACCTGGAGAACGACGAGGCGCGCCCGGAGCAGAACCGGATGCTGCTGGCCGGCATCACCGACCACGCTGACACCGTCCGGCTCCAGCCGGTCTGGGGACAGCTCTCGGACCTCTTCCAGGCGATCGACCCGAACCGCACGACCGTGCTCGTCGACCTCGGCAGGGCAGGGCCGTTCGGCGCATCCGGGGTTCTCGCGATGCGCGCGGACGCCGTGCTGCTCGTCGTTCGCGGCACGATGCGCGGCCTTCAGGCGGCGAAGTCCCGCGTGGGCCGGCTCCGCCAGCTCCTGGACGCCGAGGGACGTGGTGTCGACGCCCTGGGCCTGGTCCTGGTGGAAGAGGGCCCCTACACCCGGCGTGAGGTGCAGAGCGCCCTGGAGGTGCCGGTGGTGATGACCCTCCCCTACGTCCCCCAGGAGGCGGCCGTTCTGTCGGACGGCGCCCCTGAAGGGCGCAAGTTCCTGTCGGGGAAGCTGATGCGCTCGGCCGCCGACGGGGTGACGGCGCTGAGGCAGATGACGGCCTGGCGCACCGCGCGGGTGGAGTCGGGAGTGCAGAGGCTGCTGCGAGGAGGTGTAGGCGGTGCGCGTTAGTCCCGTGTACCAGGGCCCGGCCGCGCCAGCGCCGCCCCCTGCCCAGCATCCGGCCGCAGTGCCGGACGCGGCGGCCGGGGACGCAGCTGCGGCGATGGTGCTCGCGCAGGGCGCCCCGGTGGTGACCGTCGACCACCGGGCCGCCGTGGAAATCAAGCGGCAGGTGAACGAGCAGCTGATCAAGGAAGCGAAACGCAACCCGACGCTCGGGGACGCCTCGGGGACGCCGAGGCAGCAACGGGCCCGGGCCCTGATCAACGAGCGAGTGATGCTGTGGGCCGACGGCGAGGCCACGCGTACCCGTGCCCCGGTCCCGCCAGGCGCCGAGCAGACGCTGGCCAGTCTGGTCTTCGACATGCTCTTCCGAGCCGGACGGCTTCAGCGGCTGCTGGACGACGACCGGATCGAGGACATCTACATCAACGGCCACGACCGGGTCTCGGTCAAGCTGGCCGGCGGGACCGACCCGGTGCCCACCGAGCCGGTCGCCGAGTCGGAGGAAGAGCTCCAGGAACTGGTCCGCGACCTGATCCGCACCTCCGGACAAGGCGGCCGGACCTTCTCTACCGCGGCGCCCGAGGTCGCGCTGCGGCTGCGGGACGGGTCCCGGCTCCAGGCGATCGGGCCCGAGATCACCGGCGGCTCGACCTACGTGACGATCCGCCGTCACCGGCTCCTGGACTCCAACCTGGCCGACCTCGTACGCCGGGGGATGCTCGACCAGGGCCTGGCCGACCTGCTGGCGGCGGCCGTCCGGGCCCGCCGCAACCTGATCATCGTCGGCGAGCAGAGCGCGGGGAAGTCCTCGATGCTGCGGGCTCTGCTACGGGAGATCCCGCAGCACGAGCGCTTCGGCACGATCGAGACCGAGTTCGAGCTGTGGGCCCACCGCAACGGCTACCACACCCAGGTGGTGCCGATGGAGGCCCGCGAGTCCAACGGCGAGCGGGTCGGGGGCCGGGCGGCCGGCGAGATCACGCCCCTAGACCTGATGTACCGGGCGAAGCGGATGTCGCTGACACGCACCATCCTCGGGGAGGTCCGAGGCCCGGAGATCACCGCAATGATGCAGGCGATGACCAGCGACCGGCCAGGCAACATGTGCACGATGCACGCCTCGGAGCCGCACGCGGTCTTCGACCGGATCGCCGAGCTCTACCTGCTGGCGCGCGGCAACTTCTCCGAGCAGCTGGCGTACCGGCAGATCGCCAACGGTCTCCACTTCGTCGTCTTCCTCTCGGTCGCCGAAAACGGCAGGTCGAAACAGCGCTTCGTCTCGCACGTGTGGGAGCTCTCGGGTATCGGCGAAGGCGGGCGGCCCGCGTACAACGAGGTCTACGGGCCCGCCTCCGACTGGGACCAGCGGGCGGTGCCCCGCACGCCCCTGTCGCCGAGCATGCGGCGGCGCCTGGCGCAGGTCGGGTACGGCACAGGGGAAGTGGTCGTGTGATCGGCGCGCTGTGGTGGGCCGGCTGCGGCATGCTGCTGGCCGGTGGGTTGGTCGCGTTGGCGGCCGGCTTGTATGGGACCACCCGGGAGAAGGGGGCCCTCGCCGCCCGCCTGCGGTTGAGAGGGCCCGGGGCTGCAGCTCGGCGGCAGCGCCGGGCGACGCTCGGCGGGCTGGCTGGCGGGGTAGGTCTGTTGGTCTGGCTCTGGTCGGGGGTGTTCGTCGCCGGTCTGCTGCTCGGAGCGGCGGTGGTCGGCGTGCCATGGCTGCTGACGCCGCCGTCGAGGGTACGGATCGTAAAGCTGGAGGCCTTGGCGGACTGGGCCCAGCGGCTGGCGGAGATTCTTCAGATCGGGCTCGGGCTGGAGGAGGCGCTGATCGCGTCCCGCAAGCACGCCCCCGATGACATCGCCGAAGAGGTTCGGGACCTGGCTGAGCGGCTGCGAGCTGGCTGGGACACGCGGGAAGCTCTGGAGGAGTTCGCCAACCAGTTCGACGACGTGACCGCGGACAAGGCGGCGGCCGCGCTGATCCTCTGCGCGATCGACCCTGGGCCTGGCCTGGCGAGTGTCCTGGAAGACCTTGCCGCGCAGCTTCGCTCGGAGGTCTCCAAGCGTCGTGAGGCGGAGGCCGACCGGGCGAAGGCGAGGACGTCGATGCGCATTCTAACCGGCATCACTCTGGGAGTACTGGTGGTCGGTGCCGGCGCGGACTACGCGGCGCCGTACGCGACGCTCACCGGGCAGTTAGTCCTGTTCGTGATCGGGACGGGCTTCGCCGGGGCCCTGCTGTGGGCGCGAAGGCTGGCCACACATCGCGGTACCCCCCGGTTCTTGGTGGTGGACCCACGCAGCCGAGTCACGTTGGCGCAGGAGGAGGTGACGCGATGAGCATGCAGGTATTGGTCATGTGCGGGGCCGCGGTGGGCGCGGGCGCGGCCGTGATGATCTCTCAGCTCCGGCCGGCACCTCCGCGACTGGACCTCGCTCTGGAGCGGATGGACACCTCTTCGCGCCGGTACGCCTACGCTCCGGCCGAGCCGAGTTCCTGGCAGTCGGGTGTCCAGCGCGTGCTGCAGCGGGCTCCGGGGCGTCTTCCGGCGGCGGACCTGCGGCTGCTGGGTACCGCGCCGGAGCGGTTCCTGTTCGAGAAGGGGCTGCTGGCTCTTCTGGGGCTGCTGTTCCCGGTCGTCCCCTACGTGGCATGGCTGGCGATGGGGCTCAGCGTGCCCGTGTTCGTGCCGGGCATCGTCGGCGTGGTGGCGGCCGTGGTGCTGTGGCTGGTACCCGACGGGTATGTCCGGCGGCAGGCGGACCAGGCCCGACAGGAGTTCACCCACGCGTGCGGCGCCTTCTTGGACCTCGTCGCGACGAGGATGGCCTCGAACGTCGGCGCCCTGCAGGCTCTGCACGATGCAGCCGGGGTGGGCCGGGGCTGGGCATTCGTCCGGATCAAGGAGGCGTTGGAGCGGGCCCGTAGCGAGCAGTCGTCGCCCTGGTCCGCGTTGGAGCAGCTGGGCGACGAACTGCGGTTACCGCTCTTGGGGGACCTGGCCGACATCATGCGGCTGTCCTCGGACGACGGGGCTGCCGTCTACGACACCCTGCGCAACCGTGCTGCCAGTTTGAACGACGAGCTCTTGGCGGGGGAGACGACGGAGGCCAATCAGGCGAGCGAGAAGATGTCGGTCCCCACCTCCCTGATCGCCGTGCTCGTAATGGTCCTGGTTGCCTTCCCGGCAGTGCAGTCTCTGTTCACCATCTGACATCGAAAGTAGCTCTTGTCATGAATGACGTTTCTATCAAGTTTTCGGTGGCCTTGACGCTGCTCAGCGGTCGAGCCGTACACCGGGTGGGGGAAGCGCAGCGGCGTGTGGTCGGGCGGGGGCAGCGGGACCGGGGAGCATCGTCGGTTGAGTGGGTGATCATCACGCTCGCGGTACTGGCTGGAGCCGCGATCATCGGTGGCGTGATCCTCGCGCTGTACAACCGCGGGGCCAGCAAGGTCAACGACGTCGAGTTCTGATGATCCGGCTGAAGAGGGGGAGCACAGACAGGGGTGCGGCCGCCGTCGAGGCGGCGATCGTGCTGCCGTTCGTCCTGCTGTTCACACTGCTGCTGGTCCAGGGCTTCCTGGTGGCATACGCCAATGCCACGGTGCACACTGCGGCCCGCGAGGGCGTCTCGGCGAGCCGGATGAACGGCGCGAGCGCGCAGGACGGTGCCACGAAGGCTCGGGCCGCTCTAGCCTCGCTCGGTGGGACGCTGGTCGTGGACCAGGAGGTCTCGGTCGCCGGGGGTGCCGAGGAGGTGACGGTCCAGGTGCGCGGCCGCACGGTGTCGATGCTGCCGGGCCTGCCCGGTGTCGCGGTGTCTGCCTCGGTGTCCGGCCCGGTTGAGCGCTGGACCACGCCGGCGGGTGCTCGGTGAGGGCGCCGGGCCGGCACCAGGGCGCCGACCGGGGAGCGGTGGCGATCGAGGCGGCGATCGTGCTGCCAGTCCTGCTGGCCCTCGGATTGTTGTTCCTCGCGGGCGGCAGAGTGGCTTTGGCCGCCCAGAAGACCGACGCGGCGGCCGAGGCCGGGGCGCGGGCCGCCTCCTTGGCGCGTACGCCGGGCTCGGCGGAGGCCGAGGCCCGCCGGGCCGCGGCCGCCGCGCTGGCCCAGCGGTCACAGAGCTGCACCACGTACTCGGTGGAGGCGGACACCGGAGGACTGACGGTGCCGGTGGGGCAGGTCTCCGAGGTCACCGTGACGGTGGAGTGCACCGTGGCCATCGGGGACCTCCTGCTCCTGGGGGGCGGGCCCGGAGTGCGGACCGTCAGCGGGAGCTTCACCTCCATCGTCGACGCCTACCGGGAGCGCTGATGGACAGGGCGAGCAGGTGGGCCTGGCAGTCCCGGCTGGACGACCGGGGAGGTGTCGCCCTCTCCGCTGCGATCATCTCGATCCCCCTCGTCGCGCTCGGCGGGTTGTTCGCGGTCGACTCCTTCGGGGTGCTGGGGGCCCACGAGCGGGCGGATGCCCTGGCGACGGAGACAGCCCGGGCCGCGACGCAGGCCATCGATCTGGGCAAGGCAGTGCCGGGCGACGCGTACGTCGCCGATCCGGCCGGTGCTGTCGCGGCCGGCCAGGCGTACCTCGCGAAGGCGGGCGTGTCAGGGACGGTGACCGTGGTGGAGGGTGGCACGGCGGTCGAGGTCGCCGTGACCACCAGCTACGACGGGCGGTTCACACCGATGTCGTGGGCCGTGAACGGCTCCTCCCGGGCGGCGCTGCTGCACGGGATCAGCGAACCGGAAGAGGACTGAGGAATGGGTGCTGGACGAGCGGGTTCGGTGCTGGCGCGCGCCGTAGGGAGCGTGCTGGGCATCGCCCTGTTGGGGGCCGGGGCCCCGTACCTGCTGTGGCAGGCCACCGCGGCGGTGGGGCCTGACGGCCTGGACGCGATGGCGCACCTGCTGTCGCGTCAGGACACCGCCGACGCCGTACTGCTGGTGATCCTCGCTGTCGGCTGGCTGGCATGGATCACCTTCGCCGTCGCGCTCCTGGTCGAGGTGCCGGCGCAGGTTCGCGGCCGCCGGGCGGTTCGACTGCCGGGCCTCCGCCTGAGCCAGCGGGCTGCGGGGGTGCTGGTGACGGGCGTGCTCGCGGTGCTGAGCAGCACAGCCGTCGCCTCGGCGGCACCCTCGCCTGGTCCCGCCGCCACGGCGGAGGCCGAGCCGGGCCAGAGTCACGTCGCCAGCGGCTCCCCCGCGACGGCCGAGCGTGGCCATGAGGCGGAAGGCACCGAGCAGGCGGACGAGGCCCCCCGTGCCCGCCCGACGTACACGGTGCGCGACACCCGGCCCGCCCAGAGCCTGTGGAGCATCGCCGAGGAACTGTACGGCGACGGGGACCAGTTCACGAGGATCGCTGATCTGAACGAGGGCCGGGTCATGGTCGACGGCTCGCGGTTCGTTTCGGCCGGGGACATCCGGCCGGGCTGGGAGCTGCTGCTCCCCGAGGATGAGGGTGGGGAGGAGCGGCGGTCGCACGCGGATGCGCCCCGCGCTGTGACGGTCGCTCCCGGGGACACGCTCTCGAAGATCGCTGAGGACGAGTTGGGGGACCCGGACCGGTACCCCGAGATCTTCGACCTGAACCGAGGGGCCCGGTCTCCGCAGGGTCAACGGCTCACCGACGCCGATCAGATCGTCCCCGGGCAGCGCCTGGTGCTGCCCCCTGACGAAGAGCAGCCAGGCCGGCAGAACCCTCCCGCTCCCCCGAAGGAGTCCACCCCCCAACCGCCCGCCGAGCAGGACGAGCGGAAGCCGGACGAGGCGAAGCCGGCTCCGTCCCGAACCGAACTTGCCAGCCCTGCGCCGAGCACCACGGCTCCCGAGTCTCCTCAGCCCTCTACCGGCACGGCAGCCCAGCCGGAGGAGGCCTCGGCGGCGACCCCAGCAGCCGTGCGTACGACTGCGGGCGTCACCGCGCTCACCGCCGCGGTCGTCGTCGCTGGCCTGGCGGTCCGCCGGCGGCTGCAGCAGCGGCGCCGCAAGCCGGGCGAGTCGATCGCGATGGCTCCGGAGGCCAGCACGACCGAGCAGCGCCTCGTCGAGGACGCGGAACCGGCGGCGGTGACCGCCCTCGACACCGCGCTGCGCAGCATGGCCCGCGCGGCGGGCGAGGCTGGCATCGACGCTCCCCCGCTCAAGGCCGCGATGGTGACCCGCCGCACGATCCGGGTTCTTCCCGCCGATCCGGGTGAGCCGGTCGCGCCGTTCACCGCCGAGCCGGAGGGAGCGTGGTGGTCGCTGGCCCCTGACGCAGAGCTCCTCACTGCCGAGGACGCCGCCACGACACCCTGCCCATACCCGGGGCTGGTGACGCTGGGGGCCGACAACGAACGGTCCATCGTCCTGCTGAATCTGCCGTCGAGCGACGTCGTACTGCTCTCCGGTTCGGCCGTCGAGGTCCGCGAGGTGTGCACCTCGCTCGTCCTGGAGGTGGCCATGAGCCCTTGGGCGGAGCAGGCGGAGGTTCTCGCCGTCGGCTTCGGGCGGGAGCTGCCGCGCCTGATGCCCACCGCCCGGCTGCGGCACGTCCCGGACGCCGCCGCAGCCGCCCGCGACCTGGGCGAGTGGCTGCTGGAGCGGCATCAGAGCCCCGGGGCCGAGCACGAGTCGTGGCTGCTGGTGTGCGCGGATTCCGTGACAAGCGACGAGGCTTGGCAGCTCGCCGAGGCCCTGGCAGCCGCCCCGGAAGGCAAGGTCGCGATGGTCCTGCCCGCGAGCTGTGCCCCGGTCTTCCCCCGTGGCCAGGTCTGGGATGCCGCCCCGGACGTCGAGCAGATGATCGAGGATGTCGAGAAGGACCTCGTTCTCCAGCGCATGTCGTCCCCGGACTACCAGGAACTGCTGAGCGCCTTGTCGACCACGACGGAGCCGGCCGAACCGGCGGAAGCTCCCTGGGACCAGGTTCTCGACGAACCGTCCGAGGACGAGGTGCCGGAGGGGCCCGAGAACGTCGTCGGCGACGGCGGGACCGAGTCGGACGGTCGCCCGTTTCCCGCCCTGGTGAAGGCGGCCGCAGACCCCGCATCCGATGAGGAGACGACTCGGCCGGCGCCGAAGGCCGAACTTCCGCCGGCCTCCCCCGAGAATGCCGAGGTCGAGGTGGAGCCGGCTTCGGATGCCTCCGACGCCGAGCCGGCTTCCGCCGCGCGGGCCGCCGAGAAGGTCGACGCCCCGGCCGAGCCCCAGCTGCGGGTAATGGGGACGGTCGAGCTGACCGGTCTGGAGACCACAAGCAGGGCGCCGAAGCTGGCCGCCCTGGCCGCCCTGCTGTACTTCAGGCCCGGCAGGGACCCGGAGACCCTGTGCGAGGCCATGGGCCCGAACGAGCCCTGGTCCCCCGCCACCCTCAACCAGCGGGTCCGTGAGCTAAGGAACCGGCTCGGCAGCGACCCCAACGGCGACCCCTACGTCCTGCGTCGTTCCGGGAAGGACTCCCCGTACGCCCTGTCGCAGGCGCTGACCTGCGACTGGGGATGGTTCGAGGAACGAGCCGCCGCCGGCCTCGCCGTTGACGGCTCCGAAGGGCTCCCGGAGCTGGAGAGCGCGCTCTCACTCGTACGCGGGCGCCCTCTGGCGGGCCGGGACTTCGGTTGGGCACTCCCCCAGCAGCAGCGGATGATCTCCCGGATCATCGACATCGCGCACTGCGTCGCCGTGCTGCGAACCGTCCCGGGCCAGCACCAGGACCTCGACGCGGCTCGACACGCGATCATGATCGGCCTGGAGGTCGAGAGCACCGCCGAACTGCTGTACCGGGACTGGATGCGTACCGAGCACGAGGCCGGCAACCGGCACGGCCTTCGCACCGCGATCACGCGGGCCCAGCAGGCTGCGCGGCGGCTGGACTGCGCGCTGGAGCCCGAGACGGAGGAGTTGATCGCCTCGCTCACTCAGGACTCAGCGAAGCCGGGGGATAGCGCTCGGACTTCGGGCCGGGCGTTCGTGTAGCTGGGCTCTTGCCTGGTGGTGCCGAAGCCCGTCATCGGCACCACCAGGCGTGCGAGATTCCCCCGCGCCTTCTACGCGTACACCAGCTCTTGGCTCCCGTTCTCAGACGGTCACCAGGGGTAGTTCGGCCGTCGTCATCGTGGGTCCTGACACGTCGGCGTGGACACGATCCGTTGGGCGCAAGCGAGGATCGCTTCGACCGCTGCTTCCTCGGATTGCGGGCGCTGCTGGCGCCACGCTGAGGTCGTCTTCTGGACTGCCCGCGCGACGTCTTCCGCCTGGGCGCGCAGGTCCTCGTCGATGTCGAGATAGCCGTCAGGTCCGTCGGGGCCCGTGATGACGACAGGGCCGACGATCGGGTAGAGGGGGATGCCGCGCCAGGCACTGGCGAGCGCCCAGACAACCAGGTTCGCCGGCAGGCCCTCCGAGCGGCCGTTGCCGGCGATGTGAAGAACTGCCCTGCGGTGGTAGATCCCTTGATCCAGCGTGCCGCCAATCTTCTCCCGGAGCATCCGAACCTGGTCGTCCGCCTTGTCGGGGAGCTGCAGACCGGCGGTCCGCTGGTTGGGGTTGATGAGCAGGGCGGTCGTCGCCATCGCCGTTTCCTCGCTGTCGGTCGGCTTTCAGCCCTGAAGTTGGGCGCGCTGCCTATTCTGCCTGCGTTATCCCCCTGGCTGGCAGCGGCCCAGCCACGCCCGTGACCGAACAGGCGGCAAATACATGGGTCCTCACGACCTGCGGCCCGCACATGCGGCCTGCTCTCAGAGGGACGAAGTGCCAAGGGCGGCCGGGCGGGAGCTGCCGAGCCCTGCCAGCGCGGCAGAGGCCGCGCGGGCAACCTCCGGGCTGATGCGGATCGCCGCGGCGACCTCCTCGGCGCTCAGGCTGGCGCCCTGGCTGGGGACGGTGGCACACACCCGGTCCTCAAGCTCAGTCAAAAGCCGCCGAGTGGAAGCATGATCCATGGCCACCTCTGGATCTTGCGTGGAGAGATCGGTGCACACCGCGTCCAAGGCTGCGCTCAGGCTGGAGAACACCAGCTTTACCCGCTGAGGGTAGCGTGCCACCGCCAGGCCGGAATGCTTCTTGGTCGGCTTGTACGCCCGGCCCAGGGTGTCAGCGGCCTCCACGAGATAGTTCACGATGTCGTACAGCACGTCGGAGGGGCCGGTCAGGGTCAGCAGGGGACTGTAATCGCCGCCCTCAGCGTCCATGGAGAATTGCATGCGGATGTCAAGGTCTCGCAGTCCGCGTACGGTCGCCAGTTCGACGATGGATGCGGAGACCGTGTGGGCTGCCTGGGCGATGTTCTCCGTCATGCGGGTCAGGGTGCCGCAGCGCTCCGTCGCGGAGGTCTTCTCCGCTTCGGCCACCAGCGCCTGGTGCTCGGCCCCGAGGGACTCGAAGACGGTGGTCAGCGCGACCGCGGCGCACCGGACGTGATCCTCGGTGGCGACGCTTTTCTCCTGGGGCATGGGCATCCTTCGCTCGATGTGACGCGCGGAGACGCGCCGGTCGGCCGCGCCGCCGCGTACAACGAGTGCCCCCCGGCCAGGACACTATCTGGAAGAATGCCCCAACTGCGGTGCTGGCAGGGGCGAATGCCGACGGCTCCGGCAGGTGCGCGCGGGCGGCCCCCTGTCCACCTGAGCCTGGTCGGCCAATCGCCCCGGAAGCGGGATTCACCGCAGGTCCGTGGTGTCGGACGGCTTCCGGAGGCGAACTCACGGGAGCATGAGGACGTGCTGAAGCCTCCGATCGCCCCGATGCGCGCCGAGGCGCGGCCCACGCTTCCCGCAGCGGGCGCGCCAGCCAGCCTGTACTGGCAGCAGAAGCTCGACGGGTACCGGGTCCTTGCCTTCCTCCGCAGCGGGCACTTTCACCTCCAGTCCCGCACCGGAGCAGACCTCACCGCGCACTTCCCCGAGCTCCAGGCCGCCGCCGACGTCGGCATGGACCTGGTCCTAGACGGCGAACTCGTTGTGCTCCAAGGGGGGAGGCTGGACTTTGCGGCCTTGCAGCAGCGGTCCCGGCTGACGGGCTATCGCGCCAGCTCGGCCAGCCGGTCTACGCCTGCGCACGTCGTTGCCTTCGACCTGCTGGAGGCCGACGGAGAGGTACTGATGGACCGCCCATACCGGGAGCGGTGGGCGCGCCTGGAGGCGCTCGTCGCCGAGGGGGTGCTGGGCGGCCGCTGGGCTCTGGTGGGGTCGACGACGGAGCGGGACCGGGCGCTGGCCTGGATGGACCCGGACTGGGGGCGGGTCGGTGTCGAGGGGGTGGTGGTGAAGCCGGCCGGCGGGCGGTACCGGGCTGGCAAGGGCGGCTGGTGGAAGGTGCGGGCGCGGGAGTCCACCGAGGGCGTGGTGGGCGCGGTGACCGGGCCCGTCTCGGCGCCGGACACCCTGCTGCTCGGCCGCTGGGACGCCGAGGCGCGCTTCCGGATGATCGCCCGGACGACACCGCTCTCGGCCACCGCCCGCCGCGAGGTCGGCGCCCGCCTCACAGCGGCCGGCGACGACCACCCGTGGCACGGCGTGACGTTCTCGGCCGGCTGGGGGACGCGCATGCCTCTGCCGCACGTCCCCGTCGAACCGGTCCTCGTCGCCGAGGTCGCCGCCGACGCCTCGGTGGACGACGCAGGCCGGTATCGGCACCCGGTGCGTTTCCTCCGGCTCCGCGACGACATCGGTCCGGACTCTGTTCCGCCCCTCCCCTGACGGGCGTTCGGCGGTGCATCGGCCGGGGTTGGTGCTCAGGCGGCGAGCTGGCGCTCCGCGTACGTGATGAAGGCGTCGACCTCGGGGGCGGACCTGTGCGGGGCCAGGGTGGCGGTGAGGTCGTGGACGTAGCCGTGCGCGCGGGCGGAGCGCACCTCGGCGAGGAGGTCGACGGAGCGGCGCCCGGCGTCGAGCCCTTGCTCGCGGTCGCCGGCTCGTAGGTGCGTGGCGGCTTCGACGGCGAGGCGGATGCCGACGGCGCGGGTGTAGCGGCCGGGGGACATGGCGGCCGCCTGGCGGCCCCAGTCGAGCGCGGCCGCCGTGGCGCCGAGGTCGCGGTGGATCTCGGTGGCGTCGGTGGCGATCCGCTCGGGGGTGTAGTAGTTCATCCAGGCCGGGTCGTCGCCGGTGGCTCCGGCGAGGTGGCGTTCGGCGGCGAGGAGCGCCGCGGTGGCCTCCGGTCCCTCTCCGGCCCGGGCGTGGGCGCGGGCCTGCGCGAGTTTCGCGAAGGACAGGACCTTGGGGCTGGCGACGTGCTTGGCCCGTTCGTACGCTCCTTCGGCCATGTCGACGGCCTCGCCGGGATGCCCGCGGAGGAACGCGGACAGGGACATGGTGGAGAGTACGTACGCGCCGACCTGGACGTCGCCGGCAGCGCGCGCCATGGCCAGGGCCTGGATGAGGTAGCGCTGGGCGGCGTCGTGCTGGCCGTTGTCGAACGCGGACCAGCCGACGACGCGGGACAGCTCGGCCGTCACCCGGAGCAGATCCTGGCGGACCTTCTCGCTGCAACTGCCCTGGAGCATGGGCGCGGCGCGGTCCCGCAAACAGACGGTGACGGAGGACGCTTTCCAGTTGCCGCCGCCGAACTTCGAGTCCCAGATGCGCGCGTCTTCGACGGCCTCCCACAGCTCGTCCAGTTCGCCCTGGCCCACGCGCCGGGCGCCGCGGTGCTCGGCGGGTGGAACGGCAGCGGCAGCGGGGACAGCGAGCCACCGGGTGGTCGGGAGGGCGAAGGCTCCAACGGCGAAGGAGCCGTGAAGGAAGTTGCGGCGGTCCACAAGTCTCCAGAAGGCGATGGCGCCGCGCACGGCGTCTGACGGGCTACGAGGAAAATCCAACCCGATCATGCCGGTCTCGCGGCGCGATCTCGTCATGGCGATCTCGCTCAAGTCGACGCGCCGCCCCAGGCGTTCGCCCAGCGCAGCGGCTATGCAAGCTGGTGCGGGGGCTCGCGGGATCATGCCTCGTTGTACCCAGTTGGTAACACTCGTATGGGTGTACTCGGTCGGTCTGCCTGCTTGTTCTGCGAGCACATTGACCCGCTTCGCGAGCGATTCGTAGCTAGCGCCAGACGCCGCCACGAGCCGTTCTAAGTCTTCGTTCGGCTGCCAGTCCCGCTCCTGCCACCGTGCCACGCGCACCTCCTTCGCCGGGCCCTCTGCACCCGTGCGTCCGCTCGCCCGGGAGCCTTCCGTGCGGCCGTGAGGGGGGGCTCACAAACGGGCTGAGTTTGTGATGTGTGAGCCCCCATTGTGAGCTGTCGGCGGCCGTCCTGACAGAGCTTTACTCAGTGCAGAAGGGCCGATCACGGCATCACCTCGGCGACCGGGGGCCTCCCTTCTGCCGACAGGGATACGGCGTTGCCCCGCCGAGACACTCACAACGTCACCGCCTCTCTTCAGGAGAGCATCATGGCCGTTCCGCTTGACCACAGCTCCGCTGTCGACTACACCGCCCTGCGCAACTTCGCGGCCCTCCGCGGACAGCTGCGCGTCTCTCTCACCCCCCGCTGCAACATCGCCTGCTGGTTCTGCCACAACGAGGGCGACATCCCGCCGCCGGTCACCCGGGCGAACCGGTCACTTCAGCCGCGGATGAAGCAGTTCTCCGCCGAGAACTACCTGACCTCGATCGAGGCACTGGCCGGTGCGGGACTCAAACGGGTGTACTTCACCGGCGGGGAGCCGTTGACGTCACCGCTGGCCCGCCCTGTCCTGGAGAACCTGCCGGACCTGGGGGCCGACGGCTCCTACACCCTCATCACCAACGGCACCCGTGTGCGCTATCACCGGTCGTGGCTGGCCGGCACCCGCCTGGACAAGGTGAAGGTGTCGCTGCACTACTTCTCGGACGAGTCGATACGCGCCATCG